>CAZGWE010000030.1:0-2556 GCA_964529405.1 uncultured Candidatus Saccharibacteria bacterium | reverse complement strand
AAAACCTCGGTAATTCTTTTGCCTCGTTCAATCGTTTTCTTGGTCTCGGGGTCTAAGTCGGAAGCAAATTGGGCAAAGGCGGCCATTTCGCGATATTGGGCCATATCCAGTTTAAGTCGTCCGGCCACCTTTTTCATCGCTTTGATCTGGGCAGCACCGCCAACACGGGAAACGGAAATACCAATGTTCAAGGCCGGTCTGATTCCTTGATAAAACAAGTCTGATTCTAGGAAAATTTGTCCATCGGTAATTGAAATAACATTAGTTGGAATATAGGCTGAAACATCACCCGCTTGGGTTTCGATAATCGGAAGTGCCGTGATTGAACCGCCGCCATAATCCTCGGATAACCGGCAAGCGCGTTCTAGCAATCTTGAATGCAAGTAAAAAACATCGCCCGGGTAAGCCTCGCGTCCAGGAGGGCGGCGAAGCAAGAGCGAAACTTGGCGATAAGCCCAAGCATGTTTGGTTAGATCATCGTAAACGATCAAAACATCCTGGCCATTTTCCATAAAATATTCGCCAATAGCCACACCGGCATAAGGGACGATGTAGGCCAATGGCGCCGGATCGGAGGCGCCGGCCACGACCATGACAGTGTAATCAAGCGCGCCGTTATCCTGAAGCGTGGCCATAATTTTGGCTACTTTTGACTCTTTTTGGCCGATGGCAACATAAATGCAGATCGGGCGTTTCTCTTTAGGCAGATCTTTTTGATTTATGATTGTATCAATGGCAATAGCGGTTTTGCCGGTGCCGCGGTCGCCAATGATCAATTCGCGCTGGCCGCGGCCGATTGGAATCAATGCGTCAATGGCTTTAATACCGGTTTGGAGCGGCACGGTAACACCTTTGCGAGTAATAACACCGGAAGCAACTCTCTCAATCGGCATCGATTTATCGGTTTTGAAAGCCGGTTTGCCGTCAATTGGAGCGCCGAGCGGATTGATAACACGGCCGATGATTTCGTCGCCGACATCGATCTTGGCCACCTTGCCGGTAGTTTTGACTTTGTCGCCGGCCTTGATGCCGATGTAGCCGCCAAGGACCACCGCGCCAATCGAACTTTCTTCGAGGTTTAAGGCAAGAGCGGAGACGGTACCATCCTCTGATTCGATCGAAAGAAGCTCGCCCGATTTGGCGCCTTTGAGCCCATAAATTCGGACGATGCCGTCGCCAATATCGGCTACTTCGCCGCCGCTGTCCTCGCGGACCGCAGTGTCAAAATCGAGAATCTCTTTTTTCAGCTCTTCTATAATATTTGCGTTGCTCATAATGACTCCGTAAGAATTCAATTAGCTTAAAAGTTTTACTTTCAAGCGTTTAATCTTCCCGTCTAAACTTAAATCAATCTCTTTATCATCAACCTTGACCACTACGCCGGCGGTAATGTTGTTCTTGATAATATTTTTAACCAGGACATCTTTGTTGAATCTTTCCTTCAGTCTGGCTTTAATATCACGGAGCTGGTTTTCGGGCAGTTCAGTACCGGAGTAGGTATAAGTCAGAACCAAACCGTTCTTCTTGGCATATTCCTGGTCAACTGCCTCAAGAATTTCAGCCAGGTTTCTGTATTGTTTGTTCTTTTGCAAGGCATACCAAAAACGCTTGGCTATCGATTTCAAACTTTGGCCGCTTTCTGCGGCTTCAACTAGCAGCTTGGCGTAATTTTTGGAAGCAATTTTCATTTAGGTAATTGTTATTAAAGGTCCTTGATCGTCTTGGCCGTTATTTTCTCTCTTTGGCTGGCATCCAACTCGTTGCCCAATATCTTTTCGAGGGCCAGAATGACAATGCTGCCAATTTGCTCGCGGGCTTCAGACAGGGCGTTGTTTTTGGCGTTCAATGCCTCCTTTTCGGCAAATTTAACAATCTGGTCGGCCTGGGTGTTGGCTTTGACAATGATGTCGTTAGCCGATGTGGCGGCAGTAGTCTTGGCCTCTTCGTTCATTATTTTAGCTTCAGCATAAGCCTTATCTCTGATTTCTGTTGCTTTCTCCTCAGCTTTAGAAAGCTCAACTTTGGCCTCTTCGGCACTTTTTAAGCCCTCTTCAATCGTTTTCCGGCGAGCCTCTAGCATACTCAAAACCGGTTTATAGACAAACTTTTTTAATAGAAAAAGCACGATGCCGAAGTTGATGATCTGGGCAATTAAAACTGTCGGATTGATAGCAAATTCATCCATGGATTTTCCTTAAGATTTACTTTGTCACAAATAGACAAGTGGCATCCCAACTGGCCATTTCCCCTCACGAAATTACGAATTGGCACGAAATTACTAAATTACGAAATTACCAATCCCCTAATTATTATTCGTACTTTCGTATTTTCGATTAGATTAGTATTTTCGTGAGGGGGGGGTGGTTGGGACGTCCGTCGTCCATTCCTGAGCTATTTTATCATGAACGCGATAACAAGGGCGTAAACAGCGATAGCCTCGGCGAAAGCGGCGACTAAGATCATTGAAGATTGAACTTTGCCGGCGGCTTCTGGATTGCGGCCGATAGCCTCAAGACCTTTTGAGCCAATCCAACCAATGGCGATAGCCGGGGCAAT
>CAZGWE010000029.1:2515-3245 GCA_964529405.1 uncultured Candidatus Saccharibacteria bacterium | reverse complement strand
TGGTATCGGGGACGGTTCTCCCCTAGCCTCATGGTATCGGGGACGGTTCTCCCATAGCCTCATGTTTTGCGATAAGGCACATCCTTGTTATCTCGATGATACCTAAACTGCCTGTTGGCATTGTAAACCTTATCGCTACTACCTTGGGCAACTCTTCTATTATCAAATGAGAACAGATCTTCTACCGTCATTTTAACGTATGCCAGTTTTCTCTGCTCATCATTACTACCAAATGAGTCGTAAATAATATCTCTTGTTATCAGGTGGTTTGATTTACCAGCGGCATAATAACTATAGCTAGACCATAGATAGTCATCCGGTTTTTCCACGGCTCCGGCACGGACCTGGTTTAGCTCGATATATTTTCCGCATTGTATCAGATAAGAATCTTTGGTAATGAGCTTGCTCTTAAATCTGTCCTGCCAGAAATGGCCGGCATAGCCATGTGTTTGCTGATAATATTTAAAGTAACTCAAATTTAACCTTTTCATAAAAACGGAAAAGTCCTTGCCGTTCTTAACCATAGCCAGAAGATGAATATGATTAGACATTAAGCAATAATGGAATAAATCAAAGGGATGTTCGCTCTTGTACCGGTCAACGAGTTCAAGATATTTAATGTAATCAAGAGGAGAACGAAAAACCCGGTTGCCGTTATTGCCCCGGCACATGATATGGAAAGCATTCCCCGGCGGTAGAAATCGAGCCAGTCTTGGCATAACTATATTTT
>CAZGWE010000029.1:1999-2423 GCA_964529405.1 uncultured Candidatus Saccharibacteria bacterium | reverse complement strand
ATTACCCCGACCTACTTCACTCGCTTGTAGATGAGTTTGGCTGGCTTTTCAATATCCGATTCTTGTTCCATATGATTTCCTAATAACCTTCATTTCTTAACTTCTATTGCATCCTCCTTGCTCTTTTTCTCCGCATCCCTTTCAGCTTCAACCTTTTCATACAACAGAAGTCCGACAAAGTTTTCTTCCGTCCAGTTCTCCGTCACATTGCCATTCTCATCGGCAAAGCTCGGGGTACCACGGCGGTCATTTAAGCAGCGAAGCGGATGCGCATCCCTGTACTCCCGAGTAAAAATAAATTCCTTCCGGCTTACCGCCCCCTGCTCCTGCCAAGGTTCAAAAAGGTTGTCCGGCAGAACTTGGAAATAAGAAAAGAGCTGCTCGCCGCGGTAGTAATTATAGAGAACGGAAAGATCAAAATTTC
>CAZGWE010000029.1:1254-1989 GCA_964529405.1 uncultured Candidatus Saccharibacteria bacterium | reverse complement strand
CCTTCCAAAGGGTAGCAATCTTTTGACCGGCTTTGACCTTGGCGCCAAACCCACTAATTTCTGGATTCAAATAGATATGCTCAAAACGAATACTAAAGCCCCTTGCCCCATTGACAGAGATATTTAATTGATCATCACCCTCGCCCGTATTGCTTCGCCAAAGACGTCCGTCAACGGGGCTTATGATATCGATTGCCGATCCCGGATCGGGCGCAGCAGATCGATTGATTGTTCTTGAGTCTGTTTGAGCGGGATCATAAGTATTAATGTAGTGCTTCATCGAGCGGCAGGTCTCCGGCCAGCCGGGATTGGAGTGGCCGGCTCCCGAGCGAAATTTTGAGACAGAAAGTACCAGCTTGGGGTCGATTGGGTTGGCCTTAATAAACTTAGGCAAATTATTCTCGTCAACTTGTGTGTACTGCTTTGTGGCAGCTCGAACAATTATAAAAACCAAAACCAATACGCTAAGACCTAATAAAACTTTTTTGCTCCATGTAATTTTTCCCATCTAACCCTCTCATCACCTAATAAGTAATCTCGCAGCGTTTTTACGAGAAAATAGTTCTTGGTGCTCTGATTTGAGGAAACCCTTGAAATCATTTGAGAACTTGATTAATAAATTGTAAACGTCGTCCTCCGCGTGCCAGTCAAAGGACCCGTCTGTTCCCCACATCACCTTCTCCGGCGCCGCCTCAACCACCGGCACATTCCTTGTCAATACTCCGAACGTTCGAG
>CAZGWE010000029.1:496-1244 GCA_964529405.1 uncultured Candidatus Saccharibacteria bacterium | reverse complement strand
TCAGAACCGCCTTATCTAGAATATCCTGGTAATTATCGTTAACATAAGTGATGAAATCACCCTTTTGCATATCCCTCGGATACATTAGAACACTATCCATCTGCCGGTCTGGTCGCTCTAGCATAGTGGCAGTATCTAGCGTAAAGTAGAGGTTATCATAC
Organism: uncultured Candidatus Saccharibacteria bacterium; assembly: GCA_964529405.1. Lineage (GTDB taxonomy): Bacteria > Patescibacteriota > UBA1384 > XYA2-FULL-43-10 > 1-14-0-10-43-13 > CAZGWE01. The sequence goes on along the minus strand of CAZGWE010000029.1, from coordinate 1,083 downwards.
TTTTTAAGCAGCTCGGGCAGCTCAGCGCTTAGCTCCGGGCCGTGAAGCAAGAATTTGGTCTTGGGATGAGCGGCGATCAATGTTTCAAACTCCAACACCTGTCCGGTACCCCGGAGATGGAACTGCCACCATAAATCGTTCTTGGCCAGAAAGCTCATCAGCTCCGACCAAAGAGGATCACGCAAGTTTGACTGCTTAAACGGCTCTCGATAAAAGGCAATCTCGCCAAAGCCCTTAAAGTATCCCGGATAGCGGTCAAGCACTTCCTGTAATTTAGCCGGAGTGATATCCGCTTCTGAATCGGGATCAAGGTGGAAGAAGGGAATAACCCTGCCGGGGTTTTCATCAACAATCTCCAAACTCTCTCCCAAGTCCTGGCCTTTAGTTGACATATTGATAAAAGCGACGGCACAACCGACACGGTTGTCTTTCATACGATTTATGACTTCTTCGGAAAAATCCAGTTCGTCAAAGTGAAGATGGGTATCAATGTAATCCCCCTGGCATGAATTGGCAGTGGCAACATTTTCGATCTTGCCAGCGTCAAGATTGTCTTCATCACCCCCAAATTCCCATGGTTCTATTAA
>CAZGWE010000029.1:0-425 GCA_964529405.1 uncultured Candidatus Saccharibacteria bacterium | reverse complement strand
CCTGATTTAATTGTTCGTTCATTTATTCTCCTTTGCTAATAGTTAAGTAACGTCTTACTTTCGAACAGCCCGGATCGTAAACGCACACCAGAGTATTAGATTTGTTGTTGCAAATATGAATTGCGGCCAAAACCAGAAGGATGTCTGAAAAATTGCAGCGCCAAGGATGTATTCAATAATTATTAAGAACAAGAGAAGGTATAAACCAAGCCTACTCCTTAAGGATAGTAATATTAAAGCAAAAAGCTTACCAATAAGGTTAAGCCAGACATAGCTTTCAAACCAAGTCGGAAGATAATTAAATGTTTGTCTAATGGAAAATGCATCTTTCAAAAAGACAATCGATATGACAGTTAAACCAAATCCATAAACCAGAACAAAGTAAATTAATTTTTTGTTGGTTGATGCTTTATTGCCCTTTATGT
>CAZGWE010000028.1:0-5514 GCA_964529405.1 uncultured Candidatus Saccharibacteria bacterium | reverse complement strand
AAAGTAGAGAATACGAAATTGAAATGATGCTAAAAAGCGGACTTGACCATATAAACTACTTCATGCAGATGGACTGGAAAGTTATTTTTTCACCCCCTAGCGGAGCTTTTATCACTTCGGATAACCCATTTGTTCTTTTTTCACCCTCCGAGCATAATCCATTCAGGGGAGTGGGAATTGTAACAAAAGGAGCAGTCAAAGCAATACCACTTTCAAAGAATTTTTATCTTGCTATTTTTGACAAGGGTAATGAATTGGGATTTTACAAATGACACAGTTGCATTAAATTGCGATAGGTTCGTTTACTCACATAGCAAAGAATTATTGAAAAGTGTTGTTGAGAGAGTAAAGTTAAAAGAGCGAATAAAAACAGAGAGTATAGTTGTTGGATAGTGATTGAGTGCTAATACACTAAGGCGATAAAGTTTGGTTGAAATTGTATCGTGCGTATTCAAGAGCTAAGATAGTTCGCCATCTTCTCGATTCTTCCACTATTTCGTGCAAACTATTTCGCACCAGCTCCACCAACAAAAAATCATCAAACTTAGTATGATGATTTTTTGTTGGAATAAATAATGTCGTTTTATATCTTATCGCCAGACTACTCCCTTCCCGCCATTTCATTATATATTCTTCGAACGATATAGCTATGAAGTGAGAAGTCTTAAATAGTTCTCATTCCAAACCGCATCATTCGAACAATAAAAACGTATCGTAGAGTGGCGGGAAGGGAGTAGCTACGGATTCGGACACGTCCCCAAAACCCTCTTTTGGATATATGGCTTGCGACTTGGGATACATACCTCTTATTGATAAAGCCGGCGTTTCTTGCTAATAATAACTTAGAGGTGGACTATGGCTCAAGCAGCCCAACGATCATGCAAGTTTACTCCGCCTGGAAAATTTCGGGCGGGCACCGGTTATTCTCCGACCTGTTAAAGGTGATCTCAAACGATTTGCCCCAATGAGAGAATTTTCCTCCCAAAGCTTAATGCCCATATGCCAGATCGTTTTATATTTCTGCTATAATTAACTTATGAAAACTGAGACAAACAAACGGTGGCAGTATAATTACAAGAAGTCATTTCAAGAACGATTTTTTCCCTATCGGGCCAAAACAATACAAGAACACGCCAAACTAGGCAAGGCTGACATCCATATTCATTCTAATTATTCAGACGGCAAGCCCGGTATCGAAGAAATTTTGGATTATGTCCAGACTAAGACCGATCTTAACGTCATTGCCATTACCGACCACAATACTATCGAAGGCGCCGTGCTGGCCCAGAAAATGGCCAAAGAGAAAAAATGCCACTTTGACGTCGTTGTCGGCGAAGAGATCTCAACAAAGGAGGGACACATCCTGGGTTTGTTTCTAAAAGAAAAAGTCACGCGGCATCTGACTGTGCGGGAGACGCTCAAGCGCATCAAAGCGCAGGGCGGTATTTCTGTTGTTGCTCATCCCTTCAATTATAACCGCATCAACGGGGGCAAAACGATTGTGGATGACGGTATCGGTATCGTCAATCTGGTCAAAGAAAAACATTTTTATGACGCGGTCGAGATTCTAAATGCCACCCCGACCAGAACGGATGAGAATATCAGCGGGCGATTCGTCAACCGGACGCTTTTGTTCAAGGCGGAGGCCGGCGGCAGCGACGCTCACATTTTGGAAGCGATCGGAATGGGCCGGACAATTTTTGAGGGTAAAACGGCCGAAGAACTGAAAGAGGCGTTCTTAACAAAGCAAACCAAAGCAACAGGCAGGAAGTGGCATATTTTCGCCCTGCTCCGTTATCTATATTTCTTCATCCCGATTGGATTGCGCTTGTTCTCTTACACCCTGCTCCACGGACGCAAGCCGAAACGGGCCGAAATGATCGATGTCTAAGTGCTAATTACTTTTACCTTGTCGATAAATCCCGATGTCGGTTCGGGGAACGCGCTGTTTGTCGCTGATAAGCATATAGAATATTATAATCAGACTCGTGCGATTCGGCCTATTTGCTTTTATCCACAACTTCAACAATTTGAGCGATCCAGCGGCCGATAATTGGTGTTGTGTCGAGCAAGGAAAGGATATAGAGAAAGAGGGCGGCCAACAGAACCGAACCGATAAAGACGCCAAAACCGGAAAAGATGCCGCGCAAAAAGGTCATTTTTAGAGAATTACTGTTCTGGGTTGCCCGGGTGAGCTTATCTAGCGATTGTTCGAGATCGTTGTCCATAATTTTCCTTTAAGATTATCATTTTTTATATTATATCAGGACAATGACAAATTAAAAAAGCCATCCTCGGTTGTTAGGCGTTTGGTTTCCTGCTAATTTTGTAGTATATGGTTCTGTTAATTGACATTTTGCTAATTATTATCCTGTCGGGTACCATTTTTTGGCTGGCCAGTTTGCTATTTGCCAGTTTAATCGGCGCCCCGACGGTTTATGCCGCCGAAGGAGCGATCAGAGACGCTTTCAAATTGGCCAGCTTGCGTAAAGGGGAGATGGTGGTTGATCTGGGTTGCGGCAATGCGCGAAGTTTGATTATGGCAGCGCGACAATTCGGTGCTTCGGGCATCGGTGTTGAACGGTCGCCCTATGCCTATCTTGCCGCCAGGTTCAATGTTTGGCGGTCGGGAGCCGGAGATAAAATTAAGATCAAATTCGGCGATTTCAAAAAAGCGGAGGCTGATCTGAAGCAAGCCGATGTTGTTTACGTTTACCTCTTAAACGGAGTTTTGAGAAAAATCGAGCCATGGCTGTTCGGTTCAATCCAGAATAAAACCAGGCTGGTCTCATTAGCCTTTTGCTTTAATGACCACTCTCCAAAAGAAATCAAAGAAACAATCAATCTGGGCCGGCGGACTACGATAAGATTATACAAAAAGAACCTTTAGCTTTCTTTTGACGTCCCGTCAAACAGAAGATAGTTAAAACTTACCTGGAAAGTCTTGCTAAGGTCGAGCAAGAAAAGGTAACATTAACCCTGCAATCTTACAACTCTTGACATAATTGTCCTTTTATGCTATCAATAGGAATATTCCTTGTCGGAAGGGGGTACGACCGGAGTGGTTACAGTCGTGTATCACGGACCGAGGAGCCACTCCGACTTTCAGGGAGAAAAAACTGGCAGGAGCCAGAAGAACAACTACTGTCGTCTGATTCGCAGATTGTTGGAATACTGCGATTATGACAACGGTTTGTTCGAGCTGACTGTCGGAGGTCATCTAATCGAGCGACAAAAGTCGCTGCCGTCAATCCAGATCGGCGAAGAGCGGACGAGCGGTATCCTGATTTCCGTCAAAATCGGCGGATCAGTTTGCCGCAAGTTTTGGCTCAGTCCGCCGGTTACGGCGACGGGAACGACAATCGGGCAATTCGCCGAGATGTTGCGCAATCGGGTTGACGGCTTTAACCGCGGTTTGCGACGTCTTGGTGTCAAACGCACCATCAGGGAAGGGATCCAGGAGGAGGAAAGAGAAATGGCAGAAGAAGGCGTGATCGAGGATACAACTGTTCAACTTCCGGTTTCGCTAGAGAGCATTACCAGTGCCCTCGAAGAGATCATCAGGGAGTTCACTCCGAGCGTCAAGCAGCCAGAGGGGTTTTTCCCCAGTTCGGCTATAGACGCCCTCATTCTCGAGCGCTTCCATAGTTTTGGGGAGCAGGAGAACGAGGCTCTCAAGCTGTTAGAGGCTGGGGTCAGCCGGTTGGTCGAGACGGGCGTGATCGAAGATTTTAGGCCGATTAACGCGTCTCGGGGTATTGATCGCCGGCATATCAGGTTGATCGAGCCTGGCCGTCCGGTCCGCTTGAGCCTGAAGGCTGCCTATCTGGCGGCCAATCTGGTTGAAGAGTGGGATGGACTCAAGGGGCAGATTGGCCGGCGAGTGCTAGCCGGCCGATTCGGTTGGACCGATGGCACGGTCAACTCGCTTGTCCAGGCGTTGCTGAGCCGGCAGTGCCTCATCAACTTGAGCGGAAGTGGCCACAAGCGTCCAACGTACGAAGTAGCCGCTTCGGCTATTATCGTATATGAACCACACTGGCAGCTCGAGAAGTTTGGACTCTACGACCTTAAAAGGTCGGCGGAGCGCAAACAGATCATCAGGCGCGGTATTGTGAAGTTCGGCCGGCCGGCTGCCGCTATTTCTGCCGGAAGTAGCCAGGCAGGTTTCGACACCAGCGGTTGGCCGGCCTGGCTGGTAGAGCTGGCCAGGCTGCTGCCGACGATGGCCGACGAGTGCGCCGCTTTCAAGAACGAGGCGGCGCAATACGAGTCGCGCCGCGCCGAATTTGAGGCCTCTCTGGCCAGGATCGAGAAGATGATTGAATTGGCCAAGGAGGATCCGGCTTTGGAAGATCAGGCGGTGGCGCTATCCCACCGCTATGCCGAGCTGAAACGGCAGCGGGATGCTGTCGTGCCGGCCAACTCGCCGGCTAAGCAGAGGCACGACGGCTTGATGGCGGCTGCCGCTGAAGCGGTTGCCAAGATCGAGCCTCTGTTATCCCAGCGGACGGGTTAATGACCCGTTCCGGTCCGACTAGCCGTCCCGATGCCGTCAGGGTGTCGGGACAGAAGCCGGGACGGAAATTGCTCCGTACCAGAGTTTAACCGAATCTCGGGAGGGGGAAACAGTCATGCGCAGAAACAAAAAAACGACCGCCATTGCTCTGCACCGGAAGCCGGCGCTTTTGCCCGAGGCCACCCGCCTCGACTGCCAGGTCCTTGGTCTAAGCCAGGAGCAGGTGGAGAATATCTGCTATCTGGCCGGCATGTACGGCTCTACTCCGCCTCACCTGGTCCGTTGGATTAAGGAGGGCGTTAAGCCCGATGCTCTGGGCTACTGTCTGGAGATACGGGAGTACATTGCCAGCCGAACCGAGGCCCAGGTCTCGCCGGTAACACTCTACCAATGTCTCGAAGAGCTCGGCTTTCATTGGCCCGATGCCCAGATTAGCGTGCCGGAGGGCAAACAGCTTCTCGACGGCCATGCCGTGACGCAACGCCAGTTGGTAGAAGCGGAGTTTAACCGCATCGTTAACGGCGAGCTGCCGCCTTACCGGCCGGTCCTGTTAGATGACGGGTCGGCCGAGGTCATCGAGACTTTCATCGAGACGGCCAGCAGCATCCGCTGCTACGAGGTGGACCCGCTCAAGTGGGTTCTTCGGAGAGTGAGAGAGGCCGGCCTGGATATCCAGGAGGCTTACCATCTGGCCGTTGACGACCCGAAGGGTTTCGAACGGCTGCTTCGCGGCACGAGCGACTTGCTTGCCTTGCGATTTCGATCGCTTGACGGGCTGTGTTGCAGCGAAGACGGCCATTGGCATGCTGAAGAGGACGACAATGAAGACTAACGAGGCTTTTCGTCTCATCGGTCTCTCGCCTAACTGGGTTGGCGCCCTGGGCGCCAACCCGGCGGAGTTACGGGAGTTTCTAAAACGCTACCATCGGGTGGCGGCCCGTGCTTACCACAGCGATGTGGCTCGCAACCCGTTGATTGCTGAGGCGGGTAAGATC
>CAZGWE010000027.1:0-5962 GCA_964529405.1 uncultured Candidatus Saccharibacteria bacterium | reverse complement strand
TTCGGGCTGGACAAATAGCCCTTTTTTGTTTTGCAGACTTGATAATATGGCGTAAAAACCATTGACAAACCGGTCAATTTATGATACAATGCGCAGTTGCCTCAAACAAGAGGTAACTTTTTAATCGCTTGGATAACTTGCCCAAGGGCAAGTTATAAATCATTACTCATTGCGTTCAATCAAGACAGCTGCGGATGCGCAATGAGGGTGGGTCGTTTGGCTAATTGGCCAAAAATCCGGGCGCCTTTATTAGAAAAGTTATTTGGAATAAAGCATTGACAGAAACCACCCGGCTGAAATCCAAATGTATATATGAAACTCACATTCTGGCAACAGAAGGAGCGGGTTTCCGGTAAAAATTTAAGCAATCAAATCCAAAAAAGACATCTTTTCTGGAATTTGTGCAACAGGCTAACTTCAGTCACGATCCTTTCGGTTATTCTGCCGATTAGTGTCGTTAATACATCTTTGGGCCAAACTATCTCTGCGCAAGAAATTGATAAAGAGATGGACAAGCCCGTCAATATGGTTCTGCAGACCAATTCGCCGCAGGTTGTAGTTTCGGCAACAGTTGTTTCCGAGATTAAGCCCGGCGAATCTGTCAACCAGAGAGAAGCGCGGGAAAAGGCGGAAACGGAAGCTCGTGCCCGCGCCGAAGCGGAAGCCAGGTTAAACGCTTCCCGCAACACTGTTTCGCGCGAGAGGAGGGTTTACAATGACCCGGCCGACTTCGACGAAATCTATCGGAGAGCCGAACAGGCTTATGGTGTTGACGCCCGATTGCTTCGGGCCATTCACTATATCGAGACCGGCCAAAGCGGTTCAACCACTAAAACCTCTTACGCCGGCGCAACGGGTCCGATGCAGTTTATGCCCGGCACCTGGCGCAGAAATGGCGTTGATGGTAACGGTGACGGAATCGCCGACATTTATAATGTCGAGGACGCTGTTTTCGGTGCTGCCCAATACCTCAAAGCTTGCGGTTACCCCGACGTTAAAGCGGCTCTCTGGAGCTACAACCCTTCGGGCGCATACTACCGTAAAGTAACCGGAATTGCAAAAGAACTCGGCATGCAGATAAACTAAGTATAAGTTAAAAAGAAAACCTTCCCGTACGGGGAAGGTTTTCTTGAAATTATTTAATCTTAGAGTTGGGCTGAGCCGTCGTTAAAGGTATCCCATTTAGCAAAGCGGGCGGCCGCTGCCTCTTTTTCTTCAATTTCAAGCAGGCGGTTATACTTGGCTGTCCGCTCGGAACGACAGGGCGCGCCTGATTTAATGGCGCCGCAGCCGCAAGCAACGGAGAGGTCGGCAATAAAATCGTCTTCTGTTTCACCCGAACGATGGGAGACTATGACTTTGAAACCAGCCTCTTGGGCTACTTTAATTGTTTCAAGCGTCTCCGACAAAGTACCAATCTGGTTAGGCTTGATTAAAATTCCCGTGGAGGCGATTTTATCAATCCCCTGCTTCAGAAGCGTTTTATTGGTGGCATATAAATCGTCGCCGATCAATTCGACTTTGTTGCCTATCGCCTGGGTCAGATTAATCCAGCCGTCCCAGTCGCTTTCGCTCAAAGCGTCTTCGATCGAAATAATGGGATATTTTTCTACCCAAGTGCGGTAAAAATCAACCATAGCGTATGTGGTTAGAGAACGATTTTCGCGATGAAGCTGGTAAACATCTTTAGAATAGAAATGGCTGGAAGCCGGATCCAGAGCGATAAAAACGTCTTCGCCGGGTTGATAGTTGGCATTTTGAATAGCCAGCATTAACAGTTCCATTGCTTGCTCGTTGGAGAAGAGGGCTGGCGCGAACCCTCCTTCGTCTCCGACCAGGGGTTGATAGCTGCGGTCTTTAAGTATTTTACCAAGAGCATGGTGGATTTCCGATCCGGCTCTTAAGGCTTCTTTGAAAGAGGGAAATTTGACTGGCACAACCATAAATTCTTGAAAATCGGTTGAACCGACGGCATGTTTGCCGCCATTCAAGATATTAAAAAACGGGATGGGCAGGATCAAGTCGGAAGCGGGCCTGTCTAGCAGCGAGGCTAAATATCGGTAAAAAACAATCCTGGCACTTTTGGAGGCAGCTTTGGCCACAGCTAAAGAAACGGAAAGAATGGCATTAGCGCCCAGCCTTGACTTGTTGGCTGTACCGTCAAGTTCGATCATCTTCTGGTCAACTGATTTCAGATCGGCAGGGTCCATACCCAAAACCGCGGCCCGCAACGGTTCGTTAACATTATTGACCGCTTTTAGTACTCCCATTCCCCGAAAGCGCTTGGGGTTATTGTCCCGCAGCGCAACAGCTTCATTCTTGCCGGTTGAGGCGCCGGATGGGATAAAGCCGACAGAGTGTGTTCCGTCGTCTAAAACAACCTCACAGGCGAGGGTCGGGTTACCGCGCGAATCAAGAATCTCGCGAGCGTGAACGTCTTTAATTTTTGCCATACAATACCCCTCCTGGATCGGCAGTAATTAGTAATTATAATCTTGAGTTCTACTCAACTGTCACGCTTGCGTCGGGTGGAATGACGGCAATCCAGAACTGGCCCCGGTTAAAGGTTATTTCCTGGCCGTTGGCGTCGTAGAATAGTTCGCGGTCGGTCTTGCTGGTTTTTTTCCAGCTGCCGTCAATAGTTTTACCGTCAATAAAGATCTTGGCCTTGCCGGCGCCGACTGTTGTCATCTCGTAACCCGATTCATTGATCCTGGTTGTTACCGGTTTACGGTTGACGGTCATGACGATAAGGTTTTTTGGATTGATCTGGTTTTTGCTTATCTGGTCAACATGGGGAGAACCAGCCAAGGCGCGTTTGTAAGAATTTGTGGCCTTGTCATAACTGAACTCAACGTTGTACTGGTCGCTTGAAAATTTGACAGCAACTTTCTGTGAAGCCGGCAGAACGTCTTTTTCGTCACCGGCCGGGTCGTCTTTGAATCGAAAAACATTGAAGTTGTTGGCGGTTGTATAGTTATTTTTCTGGACCTGTTCCCGTAATCTGGGGGTTCCGGTGTACATGGTATGCTCGGTCGCGATTCCGACGCTGCGTTCGCGCCAGTAAGGGTCGGAGTAAGCAAATTGGTCCAGATCAAGGACCTTTTCTGCTTCGATCTGGTCAAGGGCATCAATATTGCCGCCGACATGGGCCAAATAGGCGTTGTAGCTTCGGGACCAATCAACAAAGAAGGTGCGGGCGGATCTGACCGGTCCGACTTTTTCGGCCTCATTGGTACCGAAAATCGCCATAAAGCGGGTAATGCCACCCTCGACGATTGCCTCGTAAACAATACTCGCCTTATCCAAGCCGGCTTGGGGGCGGGAATCCGGATGGTTTTCAATGATAACCGCCAGAGGATGACGGTTGGCAGCTTCCGAAGTGGTCATAACTCCGTCAAGGACTGCGGGCACCGCTTGTTCTTGCTTGGCATTGCCCTTGCTTTTGCCGGTGCTGTTGCCCAGGATTGATTTATTGTCCTCATTCGTCAGGAGATAGAACCCCAGGCCGAACAGGACAAGTAGCAGCACCCCGAAAGAGACAATGAAAATCAACCGTTTTTTAGGATTGGCAAAGAAATCCTTAATTCTGTCTTTGAACTTTTTTTTGTTATCCGGTAAATCCTGGAAATTCTCCGATCTGTCATCTCCAAAATTGATGTGCAAGTCTGACATTTGACCAGTCCTCCTATCAAGTAATTTGATTTATGTTTTCCTTTATATTCTAACATCTTGGCCATCACCACGCAACAAAGAAAACCGCCGTGTTTTAATAAACCCGCGTTACCGGTCGGAGCTGGTCTTCTTGTGCCAATCGGCTATAATGCCCTGTTTGCCTTCTAATTTCTGGAGATAGTCAAAGGCAGCCAAGGCAGCTTTGGCGCCTTCGCCGGCCGAGATGATAATTTGCTTAAAAGGTGTGGGCGTAAGGTCGCCAGCTGCAAAAATGCCGGGCACTGAAGTTTCCTGGTGGGCGCTGACACGGATCTGGTTTTTGGAATCTAATTCAACCAAACCGTCAACCAAAGACCGGTCAACCATATAACCAACTTCAATCATTACCCCATCGGTTTTAATCTCCCTGTCGCCATTTAAAATTATTGATTCGACCGTTTTTTCACCTTTTATTTCCCGGACGCCGGCCTTGACAACAAGCTCGATATTTTTAGCTTTCTTGATTTGGTCAACCAGGTATTGCTCGCCCCGGAATTGCTCGCGGCGATGGACGAGATAAACTTTTTTGGAGATTTTTGAAGCCAGCAGAGCGGCATCCAGAGCGGAATTTCCGCCCCCGACAACCACAACGGTCTTGTTTTTAAAAAAGGGTGCGTCGCAAGTAGCGCAATAGGTCACACCCCTGCCCTTGAATTTCTCTTCTCCCGGCACGCCGAGTTCGCGAGGCTTTTTACCGAAAGCTAAAATGACTATTCTGGCCTGATAAGTGTCCTTGTTTGTTTTAATCGAGAAACCGTTTTTGAGTACCCTGATCTTTTTAGTTTCCTCTAAGATAATTTTGGCTTCAAATTTCTCTGCCTGCTCTTTAAATTTTGTTGCCAACTCAAAACCGGAGATCAGATTAAATCCCGGGTAATTCTCAATATCATAAGTTTTGGTGACTTGTCCGCCAATGTCGACGGAGAGAACCAGAGTTTTCATGGCGCGACGGGCAGCATAAATGGCTGCCGTTAAACCGGCCGGCCCGGCGCCGATAATGATTACATCATACATTATTGCTCCTAATTTGACCTCACGGCCTTGAAAAATAGAGTTAACCGATAAGGTTAAGCCCGATTGCGGAATCATGCTTTCGTTCGATCGGGTGTTCAAAGATGTCAAGAAAAATTTCGCAGGTTGCGGCCACAGTGGCCTCTTCGAGGTGGCCGGCCCAAGCTCTCATCTTCTCGTCGGCAAGAACTACGTGGATGTGGCTGACGGCTTTGCCCTCTAATTCAGCAATGTTACCACAAAGATTGGCTAACTCAAACTTGCCCTTGAATTCTTTTTTTATGTATTTCTTTTTTTCCAAATTGTAAACCAGCAAAGTCGCCTGGCTGACCGCACCCAGCCCGGAGAGCCAGCCGCCGAAAATTTCGTTTTGGCGGCAAAAATCAACCAGGGACGAAACAATCTTTTCGCCTTTTGATAGTTTGAGGACCATTTTCTCGCTGCTCGAAGCTTTAGAAGACATAAGTCTAAGTCCCGATAACCGTTCTGCCCCTTTCCCACAGAAACAGGCCGGCTTGATAAAGGATTGCGCCGATGCGCTTGGCCGCCGGCCATGTACCTGGCAGGAATAATATCAAAAGTGCGATAAAAATCCAATGACCGTTACGCAGAACCGAATAAATCTGCCAGAGAAGAATAAAAAGCAAAGCCAGAGAAATAAAACTCTGTTGGGTGAGCGTTAGTCCCGATATCAGTTTGTCGTAGCATGTAAAAATTAGATTAAGTTGGTCCATAATCGAAAATTTTAAATTTAAAATTGAAGAATTATTTCTTTCCCACCACCACAACTACATCATGCTGGGTTGTTACGGTGTCGGATAGCTCCAGCGCTGTTTCTTTGCCGGTTACGGCGTCTTTAACCAGTGTTGCTTCGGCCTCTTTGCCCGTGTGGTAATAAATAATAGTGGTTTGATAAGAGAATGTTTTGGCGTTTGTGATTGCCGCCACACTGAAGCCACTACCGGTAAGTTGGTTCCTGACACTAGCCGCCGAACCGCTAACCCCGTTCCCGTTCAGGATTTTAATTTTAATCGTGCTTTTGTCAATGACCGGAGTTGTTGCGGCCGGCGCTGTTGCTTCGGTTGCTGCGGCCTCGGTTTGCGATTGGCTGCTGTTTGTCGCCTGGTCTTGAGTGATCACCTCGCCCTTATACTCCTCTTCCTTGGTCCCATCACTTAATCTTACAGCAGGATGCCCGTGTCCCATCACCCATCTCCCTATTCTTTTAGCATTCATC
>CAZGWE010000026.1:0-6445 GCA_964529405.1 uncultured Candidatus Saccharibacteria bacterium | reverse complement strand
TCTCCAGACTAACAGATGAATAAACCGGTAACAATTTAAACATACTGGACGCTTCCCAATTAGCTATCACTTTTGCGATAAGACAAATCAGTAATCTTAAACAGGCTTGTTATTAATTTAAAATAAAATCAACTCTTTCTCTTCTTGCAAATCTGAGATCATTTGGGAAGCGTCCCCTAAGCTCCTCATATTCTAAAAAAGTTTCCAACCCGAAAGCCCTCACCATTTTTCTTTTTCCAAAAATTCCACTTCGCATAGAGTTCAAGCGCGAGCGAGAACGCCTCACAAAAAAAACACTGCTTTTGTCTTGTGTTTTTTTATTTACGCTTCATTCTTGAAGTGAAATCTATTATGCATTTCTCAAGACTTTGATAAAGACATCGCTTGGCACTTCGACACGGCCGATTTGTTTCATCTTCTTTTTGCCCTTCTTTTGTTTGTCGAGAAGTTTATTTTTTCGAGTCACGTCGCCGCCATAAAGCTTGGCGATAACGTCTTTTTTGAACGGTGAGATACTTTCGGAGGCTATTATCTTTGCTCCAACCGCTGCCTGGATTTTAACTTCAAAATTTTGCCGGGGAATGAGTTCTTTCAATCTTTCAACGATTCGCCTGGCCTCGGAATAAACTTTTGATTTATGTATGATAAAACTTAGGGCATCGACTCTTTCTTCGGCAATTAAAATATCAATCTTCTCTAAGTCAGCCTCTTGATAGCCGGATAAATCATAATTCATTGAAGCATAACCCCGGGAAACGCTTTTGATCGAATCATACAAATCTATGATTACCTCGGCCAGGGGAATGGTATATTTTAAGATAGAGCGGCCCTCGTCTAAGTACTCGATTGTTTCAAAACTGGCCCGTTTTCGCTGAATTACTTCCATCAAGTCGCCGACATATTCTTTGGGTGTAAAGACCTCGAGTTTGACCATCGGCTCAAGAATGGCTTGATAGGTGCCAGCAAGAGGGAAGTCAGGGGGACGAGAGATTTCTATCGGACTTGTAGAATGTGCGGGAATAATTTGATACCGCACCGTTGGGCTAGAGACCACCAACGACAAATTATACTCTCTCTCGAGGCGTTCGCGCACAATGTCCATATGGAGTAATCCAAGAAAACCACAGCGAAAACCAAAACCAAGCGCGTCGGAACGCTCAATTTCGTAGGTGAGAGAGGCGTCATTCAATTTCAACTTTTCGATTGCTTCTTTTAATTCCGGATAATCATTGCCATCAGCGCAGTAAATCGAAGAAAAAACCAGCGGTAAAACTTTTTTATAACCGGGCAGGGGAGTGGTAGCTGGATTGTTTTTAAGCGTGATGGTATCGCCAACCTGCGCTTCAGCCACATCCTTAAATCCCGTTACAATATAACCGATCTCGCCGGTAGAAAGAGGGGAGTGGGGGACAAATTTTGGCGAGAAATGGCCGGTTTCAAGAGTGCGACCCTGACTTTTTGTTTCCATTAGAAAAAATTCATCATCTTTTTTAATTTCCCCTTCTACAACACGGACATAGGAGACAACCCCGCGATATGAATCATAAATAGAATCAAAAATTAACGCTCGAAGCGGTGCCTTGCTCTCCCCTTTTGGTGCTGGAATTCTTTCAATGATTGCATCCAGAATCTCTTTGACGCCCCGGCCGGTTTTACCGGAAGCAAAAATTATCTCTTCGCGGGTACAACCGACAATTTTGGCAATCTCGTCGGCAATTTCATCCGGTTTGGCAGCCGGTAAATCGATCTTATTGACTACCGGAATAATAGTCAGGTCGTGCTCCATCGCCGCATAGAGTACGGATAACGTTTGCGCCTCTATTCCCTGGCTGGCATCCACCAGTAGGACTACTCCCTCAACGGCAGCCAAAGATCGCGACACCTCATAAGCAAAGTCAACATGGCCGGGAGTGTCAATCAGGTTCAGCGTGTAAGCGTCTAAGCTGGCAAGCAGGTCGGCATTTTTTAGATCACCGGCTGCCTTGCCTGCCTCGCCGGCAGGCGGGCTTATATGCTTACTTGCTGTCCTGCTTAGTTCCCACCTCATCCTCACCGGCGCCAGCTTGATCGTAATTCCCCGTTCCCGCTCCAAATCGAGCTGGTCCAAGAGCTGCTCTTTCATTTCGCGTTTCTCAACGGTTCCGGTTAACTCCAACATGCGGTCAGCCAGAGTGGATTTGCCGTGATCAATATGAGCAATTATGCAGAAATTTCGAATTTTGGATTGTTTTTCAATCATATTAAAGGAAGATACCAGGGTTGTACCGATTAATCAATTTAGTCCATTATTTTTGTTCTTGGAGCGACTTAAGTATTTGAAGATTATCAATATTGCTCTTGCCCTTAATGCCCGACGTTTCGATAATTCCGAACAAATCTTTAAGTTTGGGGTGGTTAACAATACGCTCGAACGGCTTAAGACCGATTTCGCCCTCGCCGATATCGGCATGGCGATCGTTTTTGGAGTCAAAAGCTGTTTGAGAATCATTTAAATGGAGGCCGACTAAACGGCCAAGCCCTATTTTCTCCTCAAATTCAACCAAAAAGTTGTCGAGTCCTGCTGCTGTTTGTATCGGGTAGCCTGATTCAAAAGCGTGGGCAGTGTCAATAATTACTTTGACTCGATCGCTGCCAACCCCTTTGACTATCTCTCCGATCTCGTCGAGAGTATCCCCGATGATGTTGCCAGCGCCGGCAGAATTCTCGATTATAAAGTGCGGCCCGGCCGGTACGGCTTCAAGAATATCATCGATGGCCAAGATGATTTTTTCCTTAACTTCATAAAAAGTATGATCTTTACTCGACCCTAAATGTGTATTAACCCCCAACAATCCCAGTTTCTTGCCCTTTTCCATTTCGTCAATTAACGACTTCTTTGACGCTTCATAAAAGAAAGGGTTTAGGCCGGCCAGACTGATTAAATAAATACTGTGCGAAATAATCGGCTCGATTCGGGCCGATTTGTTTAACTCGACAAAACGCTCCATCTCCCTGGCAGAAATCGAAACGGTCTTCCATCTTTGCGGCGCATTGACAAAAATTTGCATACATTCGCATTTTGATTCTTCCGCCCTTGATATGGCAGCCGAAAACGGCGCCGCCGTTGAAATGTGTGCTCCGAACTTCATACTTTATCATATGGACCCTATGCATAGCATAAGTCCTATAAGCCCTATATTTTAAAGAATTCTACATTTAAAGTTTCAAGCTCCATTATAGCATAATAGCCCAAATCTAGGGCGCCCAGTTTAACAACCTTGGTCCGGCCAAGTTTGGCTAAACCGAACTGACGATGATAATGCCCGCAAATATGAACCAGGGGAGAGGAGGACAATCGTTCTACACCGGGATCGGCAGATAAATCTGCTTCCGACCGGACATAATTGAACACCCCGGGCGGCGGATAATGAGAAACAAAGATCGAATTGCCGATTTTATCATTCGCGACTGAATTTTTACCGCCATAACTTTCCGATGACCAGCTCGCCGGCGAACCCCCGACTCCGGTATATTTCTGGCCAAAGGCCCCTGTCACTCGTCCCTCAAGTGAGGGAGTAAAAGTGCATAAAATATCATACGAAGGCCCGAAATCATTGTTCCCCGGAACCCAGAAAAAGGGCAAGTTAATATTTTTCAAGACCGCTATGAATTCTTCTGCAAATTCAGCCGGTCCGCCCATATTAACCGCATCGCCGGCAAAAACGATCAGACCGATTTGACGATTATTGATCAGAAAATCTCTCATTTTGTCCAACATAGGACTCGAAGCGTGTAGATCGGAAAACAAAAAAGCGTTCATCATAAAAATGCTATAATGCTATATCAACAGGTTCGACAGCACCATTAACCCGCCGTCTCGCAACCCATTTTAGCTCTTCGCTCTTTAAAATAATATTGATAAAAAGATAGATAATCAAACCGGCCAGACAAGAAAGTATTGTTTGCTCCAACACCCCGACGAAGCGAGTCATATCAACGATAGCCGTCACATTATGCGCCGTAAAGCGAACCGCAAAACCCATTAAAATAGAAATCAAAGCGGTTTTTGCAAATGAGGCCAGAAGGGAAATATCCCAAATACTTGGATAGCGGCGTGCCAGAAGATAAAAAAGCAAGAAAAGCTGAATAAACGAACCAATCGAAAAAGCCAAGGCCAAACCGGCCACCGAGAATATCGCCGCGAGGGGATATGCCAAGATTAAACTAATAATAACGCCCGCCAATGAGATATACATGGGTAATTTTGTATTTTTAAGGGCAAAAAAAGCGCGTATTAATAACGGTATTAATCCTTGGGCTAAAAACGAAATTGAAAAAAGTCCCAGAGTCAGTGCCGTCATTTTTGTATCATCCCATGAAGTAAAATGTCCCGTGCCCAAAATCAATCTGATTATTTGGGCCCGCAGCAAAATAAAAATGACTGAAGATGGAATGAGCAAAAAACCAATGGCTTTCATGGTACTGATTAAATAACGGGAAAACGACGCCTCGTCGCCCTCGGAAATTTTTCTTGAAAGAGTGGGAAAAAGGGCAGCAGCAAAGGAGCTGCCTAAAATTACAACCGGCACAGTTTGAATATTATTGGAATAAATAAAAGCGGAAATTGACCCCAAGGCCAGTGAAGAACCGATGGCGGTATAAAAAGTATAAAGAAGCTGGTTGGCGCCCAAACTGATACTTCGAGGCACCATAAGTTTTAAGACTTTTAGATACGCCGCTTCTTTAAAATCCAGAACAAAGCTATATTTGAAACCGGTGCCAACCAGAGCCGGTAATTGGATTAAGACATGGAACAGGGAGCCTGTAACAACAGCAAAAGCTAAACCATTTAGACCGAATTTCGGCGCCAAAAGAGCGCCGGCAATGATGGAAAGATTGTATAAAAGAGGGGAAATAGCAAAAGCTAAAAAACGCTTGAATGAGTTCAAGACCCCGCCAATCAGATATGAAACCGAAAAAAAGATAGGGGAAAGCATCATTATGCGCGACAAATGCACCGTTTGGTCAAAACGAGATTGTTCGAAATTCGGCACAATTAATCTCATCGCACTCGGCATAAGAAAGAAAAACAAAACCACCATCAGAGCCATCACTATCAGAGCCGTATTGATCAGCGAGCTGGTTAACCTATATCCCTTTTCCATCTCTTTAGCGGCAATAAAATCGGAAAAGACCGGAATAAAAGCAGAGGTAATGGCGCCCAGTATGAACAAATTGAAAAGGGTATCGGGAATGCGAAAAGCGGCAAAATAAATGTCCGTATCGGAAAATGAAAAGTTCCGGGTCAAAAATACATCGCGCAAGAGGCCAAGCACATTACTCAATGTCAGCGTAACAATTAAAATAAGGCTGGCGCTTCGAAGAGAGTTCTCTTTTTTGAATTGGCCGATAAGTCGGTTCATATAATTCCAGGCTAAGGGTATTTATCCACACCCTTTATTCTTGTTCTTCTTTTTTGCCGTTAAAAAATTTTTCAAACTCTTCGCCCTCAATAGTCTCCTGTTTCAACAGAAGGGCAGAAATTTTTTCAATTTCAGACTTATGCCTTTGGATAACTTCTTGGGCCTCCTTCTTGGCGCCCACAATAATTGAGGAAACTTCCCCGTCAATAAGGTTGGCAATCTCGTTGCTATAGTTGCGATGTTCGGTATATTCTTTGCCCAGAAACGGCATCTCCTCTTTATGGCCATACGTCTGGGGTCCCAATTTGTCGCTCATACCGTATTCCGTGACCATTTTTCTGGCCAGTTCAGTGGCGCGCTTCAAATCATTCTGCGCTCCCGTAGTTATTTTTGCCGACCCGAAGAATTCTTCTTCCGCTACCCGTCCGCCCATAAGAGAAGCGATTTGGTCGAGAAATCTTTCTTTGCTTTCCAGCCTTCTGTCTTCAGCGGGCAAATTCCAAGTGTATCCCAAAGCCATACCGCGGGATATGACCGAGATCTTCCGCACCGGATCGGCGTTCGGCAGAATGTGGCTGACAACGGCATGGCCGGCTTCATGAATGGCAGTAATCTTTTTCTCCTTATCCGACAGCATGCGGCTTCGTCTCTCCGGACCCATCATGACCTTCTCGATCGCTTCAGCTATATTTTTTTCCGAGACTGTTTTGCGGTTCGACCGGGCAGCAAGAATGGCCGCTTCATTTGTCAAATTGCGCAAATCGGCCCCGGAAAAACCCGGGGTTGTGGCGGCAATTTTGGTAAAGTCAACACCCGATTCAACCGGTTTATTTTTTGTATGAACCCGTAATATTTCTTCCCGTTCTCTGCGGTCGGGTAAATCTATGATAACATGGCGGTCAAAGCGGCCCGGACGCAAGAGAGCCGGATCAAGCACATCGGGGCGGTTAGTCGCGGCGACGACGATAACGTTGTCATTGGTCTCAAATCCGTCCATCTCAACCAAAATCTGATTTAGGGTTTGTTCACGCTCATCATGAGAG
>CAZGWE010000025.1:0-9735 GCA_964529405.1 uncultured Candidatus Saccharibacteria bacterium | reverse complement strand
CACTTGGTGGATCCGTCAGGCTATCACCCGGGCCATCGCCGACCAAGCCAGGACAATCCGCATCCCGGTCCATATGATAGAAACCATTAACAAACTGATCCGTGTCCAGCGCCAGCTTGTCCAGGATTTAGGCCGCGAGCCGACACCGGAAGAAATTGCCCAGGAGATGGGCCTTGACGTTGATAAAGTTGAACATATCATTAAAATTTCCCAGGATACCGTTTCTCTTGAGGCCCCGGTGGGCGAAGAGGAAGATTCAAAATTGGGCGACTTTATTGAGGACGATAAAAACATTTCGCCCGAAGAGTCAACCATTCGCCAGCTTTTGAAGGATCGGATCAAGGAATCGCTCTCCGAACTTTCACCGCGGGAACAGAAGATATTAAAGATGAGATTCGGTTTGGAAACCGGCCGGACTCACACTTTAGAAGAGGTCGGACAAGAATTCGGCGTAACCCGGGAGCGTATCAGACAGATCGAAGCCAAGGCTTTACAGAAACTCAAAAAACTAGAAAAGTCCCAAATTCTGGAAGAGTACCTGCACTAAAATATCTATCCCCGCAGGCTAAAACTGTGGATAACTTGCTATTGCGCTCTGTTTCCCTTCGAGGTATGTTTAGATTAATCTAACAATATATCCTCCGGAGGGATTTATGCACTCGATCAAAAGTTTTTGTCGGGCAAGTTGGTTTGCCGCTCTGTTTTTTGTGTTAGTTGCAAGTGTCGGCTATAGTCCGGAAAAAGCAAGATCTTATGGAGCGCTTTCCGATTTAGCTGTTTCGGTTTCGGATTCGACCAAATCAGCAACGGCCACATATACATTTACCTTTACAACCTCAACTGCAATACCGAGGTGGGGAAGCGTCATAAATATCCAGTTCTTCGGTCCAAGCGGGAGCTCGTCGGGAAGTTCTTGGGTTAACAATTATCCAAACTCTAGCAATCCAACGATTGACAGCGATACATCGCCAAGTTCAATCAATTCATGCTAT
This sequence comes from uncultured Candidatus Saccharibacteria bacterium, assembly GCA_964529405.1. Classification (GTDB taxonomy): domain Bacteria; phylum Patescibacteriota; class UBA1384; order XYA2-FULL-43-10; family 1-14-0-10-43-13; genus CAZGWE01. The sequence goes on along the minus strand of CAZGWE010000025.1, from coordinate 8,743 downwards.
GGAAATAGCTGGGGAAGCCTGTATTGCTATACGAATCAGGCGATTGCTGCTGGAACAACCGTAACTTTAAAGATGGGCAATATTATAAACCCAGCCACCGGCGGTTACCATTTTGTTCATGTTTGGACAAGTGCCTACGGAACCAACTTGGATGGCTCGGCCAATTGGTCAAGTGATTACAACAGTCCTTACTTTGAAATAGGCGGCAATACTAACTTTAAGGGTACCATTACTGATTCTGACGGTGTTACGCCAGTGCCATTTACCAGCGTTTCGGTCTATAATTACAACGGGTCTTCCTGGGCCTCATACTATACCTATACCGATAAAAATGGTGAATACGGTTTTGGCGATGTATCGGCGGGGACATATACATACAGCATATACGGTCCCTACACTTACGGATCAAACAAGACTTATTTTGCGCCAAACAATGCTTCTGTAACGGTTACGAGCAGCCAAACGACAACAAGGAACTCAAGCTTTCTGGCTACAACAAAGACGGTGAGCGGAACAATTACCAAGAATTCTGCAACCGGAACGGCTGTTACAAATGCAACAGTCTCAATTTATAAACAAAATGGCAATGGATACGCTAGTACAACCGTAAATAGCTTGGGCGAATATTCTTTTCAGGTGACTGGCGGAACTTGGCAACTCTCGATCTATGCGACAAATTGGCCGGCCGATTGGTCATATGCTTGGAGTGATAAAGATAAGGTCACTTTTGCCGATGATTCTACAACAGAGAGTAAAACACACCCTTTTATAGTTGACTCTGTTAATTCGACCGTCAAGGGCAGAATTGTAAAATCAACCGGTGCCGCCTTGTCTTCGAGCTGGTCAACGAGCCTAAATTTTGCTAATGCCAAGAACCAATATTTTTATGCCAATGTCGGTGCAGACGGATCATTTGAAACAAAGGTTTCGGCCGGAACATACAAGGTTAGCGGCTACACATCGGAAGCTGGTTTTTCTTTGCCGAAGATTGATAATTTCGACATTGAAGATAGCAAAGAAAAGGATTTTGGCAATATTGTCTTATCGGAGAAAACTGATATAATAAGCGGAACAATACTTGATAACACTGGCGCGGGAGTTGCTAATGTTTCGGTTTATGCCTGGAAAGATGACCCTTATGATTGGGCCAATGCCACAACGGACGCTAACGGCAGTTATTCGATGTTGGTAGCACCGGGTACTTGGCGTGTGAGCGCCTGGCCGCAATGGAATTCCGGTTACATTTATTCCGGAGACCCTAAAAATGTTACGGTGACTTCCGGTGTTACTGCAACAGCTAACTTTACCTTCAAAAAATGCACCGCGACAATTAATGGAAAAGTGACCGATCCGGATGGTAATGTCCTGGATACTCTCTCCTCCTGGGCTAGTGCTAGTGACGGCAGCAAAGAGTGGGGTAACATTGGTGCTTCGGTAACAAATGGTGCATTTACTCTTCAGGTACCGGCCGGCACTTGGGATGTTAGCGTCTATATTTATGGTTCAGATTATGGCAGTCCCGATCCAAAACAGGTAACGGTGATTGACAACGAAACAACTTCTATTGCCTTGGCAGCAACAAAAAATGATGCCACCTTGCAGGGAACGGTTAAGGATGATCAAGGTATAGCGGTAACCGGAAAATGGATGAGTATTTACGCCACAAAGGGTAAATACGGTTCATGGATGAATGCAAATTTGAATCAAGAGGATGGCACTTATTCAATGAAACTTTCGGCCGGTACTTGGAAGCTTGGCTGGTGGATTGATAAAAGTTTAGGTTACAGTTCGGGGACCGGCGAAGACGTGGAAGTAAATATCCCAGCTGGTCAGACAGTCACGCAAAATATCTCACTCAAGAAGGCAGATTCAACTATCTCCGGAACGGCAAAGAAAGCAGACGGGTCGGTTATGAGCTGGGCTTGGATTACGGCTGATAGCCGCAATCCGAATGAGAAAAAGACATCAAGTATGAATTACTGGTCCAATGGTGCCTCAAGTGATGTTAGTGGTAATTACGAGCTCAAAGTTCCGGCCGGCACATATTGGGTTGGCGGATCTATGTGGTCCGGCTCGGGTTATATTAATCCCAAGCGTCAGGAAGTCACGGTAGATGCCGCTACCCCGGCTATAGTTAATTTGGTCTTTAGGACAGCAGATGCCACTATTACCGGAACAGTCGCGAACGGCGGCGCAACCCAAGCTTATATAACGGCCTGGAGCGAGGATGGAGGATATGCTGATGCAAATTCAGACAATAGCGGCGTTTACACGCTCAACGTTTCCAGTGGCACCAAATGGCACTTGAAGGCCTCAAAGAAAATTGAAAAGGATGTCTATAAGTCATCTGAATACATTGTGGACTTGACTGAGTTAAAAACCGCCACTCAAGATATTCATCTTGAGAAACAATCTTATACTTTGCCGGCAGCACAATCAATTAGCTTTGATCCGACCAAGCAACAGACCGTCACTTTGGGTGACGAGACAGTTATCAACATTCCAGCTAATACTTTGGCAACCTCGGGCACAGTTACTCTGTCTGTAGAACCAGAATCAGATTTAGCCGAGGAAGCTGACGCTAAACCGCTTGATTATGGTTATGAGATTACCGCTACCACAGAAACCGGATCAGAGATAAAAAACTTTAACGGTTATGTTACTATCCAAGACTCGTACGATGAAGACACATTGACCGAGAGCGGCATATCAGATGAAGAAGATTTGGCTCCGGCCTACTATGACGAAACAACGAGCACCTGGAAGGATTTGGAAAATGTGACCGTTAACGCTGATGAAAATACTGTTACTTATCAGACTAACCACTTTACAAAATTCGCACTTGTTTCTGCTACTGATACAACTCCTCCCGGCACGCCAACCTCAGTTAGCGCTACGGCTGGGGATACTAAAGTCACGTTAACTTGGAGTAATCCAACCGACACGGATCTGGCCGGTATTAAGATTTACCGCTCGATGACAGCTGGAACAGTGGGCGACCTGGTTACAACAATCAGCAATACAACAACAGGAACATATGAGGACGCCGGTTTAACCAATGGCACAACCTACTACTATGTTGTTCGCGCTTATGATACTTCGGGCAATGTTTCAACTAACACGACACAGGTTTCGGCCCAACCGGTTGCAGCAACATCAACATCAACGTCAACGGCCGGTACGGCCACTCTGCCGGTCACGGGAAGTACGGAAGGCAATAATTGGCAACTCCCGCTGATTGTAGTAGCAGCCTTGGTTTGCGGCAGAGGTTTCTTGAGGCGGGTCGGGATCTAATTGAATCAACCAAAACACAAATCTCCCGGAAATTTCCGGGAGATTTGTGTTTTTTGTACTATTGAGACGATACTTACTTATTATTCAGCGGACAGAAATTGTCACATCGCCCGTTACAAGGTCGCCGGCGGCGGTATTAAAGGCAACGGTGTTGTTGCCGGTATTGACCCGGATCCTGATGTCAGTGTCAGCATTGACGCGGCTGGTAAGCTGGTCGAAGAAACTGTGATCGACGCGCAAAACAACACGATTAACGTTTACCGATCCGGGCCCGGTTAAGACATTGCTCAAGATAATCACGTTGTTGCTGTTGGTCCGGTCTATGACGATGGTTTTTCGTGCGGAAACATCGCCTAATATGCCCTGGTTAAGCAGTCTTCGGCCGAAAAATCTCTGGTTCATTAAGAAGTTTTGGTCCAGGTTGACGCTTGTGTCAAGACGGTCGGTTTGAAGGAACATGAATTCATTGGAGCCGTTTATAAGGCGCTGCATTCGGACATTGCCGCGAAAGTGCGCGCTGGTGACGGAAGGCAGGATAAACGGCAGCGCCATCAGACCCAAAACGCCGGCAGTGGCAATTTTTTTCCTAAAGTTATCTATCTTCATCTTTCCTCCTTGACTAAATCTTAAACCACGATTAATTTTAGAATTTTGTCCATTTTTGTAAAGCGAGCAGATATTCGAGATGCGATTTCTATTTGGAATTTCCAATAAAAATAATTATTTTTTTTCTACAGCCTGTTGAAGCGGACCGGAGAGGTGGAAAAATTTCCCGGCCGAAAATAGTAAGCGCAAGCTATTGACATTATGCGGGGGTAAAAATTATAATATTAATGACATAATCAAGGAGGAGGAGTGAAAAGAAGAGCTCTTGCCCTGGGCCGAATTCGTTCCGGCAGAGGGTTTACATTAATCGAACTTTTGGTCGTTATCGCCATCATCGGTATTTTGGCGGCAATTGTCATCGTTAACGTCAATGGCGCCAGAGTCAAGTCGCGCGACACCAAAAGAAAGGGAGACGTCAAACAGCTGCAAACTGCTCTCGGCTTGTATTACGATGCCAACAGTGATGCTTATCCGGCGGCTCTTTCCTCTTTGCAACCGTCTTATATCAGCACTGCACCCAAAGATCCAAAAACAGGCAGTGCTTATGTTTACGGTGTTAGCGGTGATAACTACGCTATCGGAGTTACCTTTGAGGCATTATCTCCGGCTTCCTGCAAATATATGATCGGCAGCTACACCACCAGCCCGTTTGATGCCGGCGGCACATACAAAGATGTGTGTTCCCAGTAAACTTCGGTCGAAGACAAGAATAAAAAAATCAAAAACAAGCCGGAGATCTCCGGCTTGTTTTGTGTTTGGGATGCCAACAAGAAGATGGCCGCACTTCATGTGTGCCGGCAAATCATTCTCAATGATTTGGTTATGAGCCAAATCTGTCTCCGCTGCCACCCTCAGATTCTCCGGACCTGCGACCCCTTTGTTCGTCACTTTGCTGGACGTTAGTCCCATTATCACCGCTACCGGATCGGGAGCTATCATAGGCTTCATCTTTGGTCTTGCCGTAATTTAAGTCAAAGAAGCACTCTTTGTTAATTTGGGCTTGTTTTTCTTCATATGTCATTTGAACCGAGGTGTCAGCGGAGAGCCGGGCGACACAGGCCTGCTTATCGTCCGTCGCGCGAGGATTGCTATTAGTCGAATTCTGTTTTTCACCATAACACTCGCTGTTTAATCTTGCCATAATTTCGCCGGTATAAGGGCCGGGATTATCGCCGGCTATGTTTTTGACGCAGCTATTCTGTTCCTCTTTGTTTTTGCCTCTAGCGCCGCCCTCGCCGGTTATCTCGTCGGCCTTACCGCTAAAGCACTGGCTGTTGATGGCGTTTTTCTGATCGTCGGAGAGAGTCGGCCGGCCACTCATTGATTGGCCGGTGACGCGTTCAATACAACTTTTAACACCATCATTCATTGCCGGAGGGGCTTCTTCTCTTGCTCTTTCACCGCCCTCGGGTCTGAAACCGTACTTTTGAAAGCACTCGTTAGCGCCGTTTTTTTCGGCGGCAGTCATGTTGCCGGGTGATTTATCCTGATAAGAAGCGCCAACTTTTTCCTTTAAGCATGATTCAACTGCTTCGGGTAAGCGTTGCCTGCTACTTTCACCCTTTTTGCTGTCGCCAAAACACTTGGCACCGACTTGTTGTTTTTGTTCCTCGGTTGGTTCGGCGTTGACTTGGCCCATGATACCTTCAATACACTTTCTCTTGTCCTCGGGAATATTTTCTATCTTGCCTTTGCTGTCACGACCCATATTTTTGAAACAGCCGGCACTCTCGATCTTTTTGTAAACTTCGCTGTTTTGGTCCGGGCGATTGCCGCCAAACATCTTGTTGGCTTCGGTCTCGCCGATGGTGTTAGTAATACACTGTTTGACTTCATCGGGAATTTTGCCTTGTTCACCAGAAGATCCGCCAAAACAGCTTTTGGCCTTTTCGGCCAGTTTTCTGCCTTCACTCTCTGAACCGGCTTTTTGGAACTGTTCTTTGTAGTTAGCGCCAAGGGTTTTCTCCATACACTTGGCTGTTTGATCGGAGAAATTAAGATCCTGCTGTTTTTTAGCCGTTTGTTTGATTGGCGAGCCGTATTGTTTGAAGCAGGTTTCGCCCTTTTTGCCATCTTCGGCCGTCGGTTGTCGAGCGCCTGATTTGATGGCCTCGACGGTTTCTTTGCCCATCTCTTTTTCAAGACAAGAAAGCAATTCGGAGTCCATTTTACCCGCTTCTTCAGCGGAGACCTTAAACATGCCAAGTCCAATAATTAGTCCCAGCGATATAATTGTAAATTTTAGATAACGCATATTATCTCCAATCGAATTGATGGCAGACGATAGAGAATAGAAGGTAGAATTTGAAGCTCGAAGATAGATGTCGGCTCCAGTTTCTGTTTTCTAATCTCAAGATTTATTCTCTATTTTCCACCGTCTATCATCAATATTTTACTTATAGCACTTTAAAGCGGCCAGATTATCATCAGTAGTGGCCAAATTCGAGTTAGTCGAGATAGCAGCGTACTTATCGGCGCCCCAAACCTCTGTCAGGCACTCCTCAAGAGTTTGGGTTTTAGTTGTTGTTGCGGTAGAGGTCGCGGTGCCGGTTGCGGTAGCAGTTTTTTCTTTACCTAGAGTCAGATCATAAGCAAAACCGCCGCCGAAGCCGGCTATAAATGAAAAGACTATGATCAGAACGATGGCCAATTTTGACATTTAACCCTCCATATTTTCTTATCTAGTTGCTATTATATATTGAATGTAAGCGCTTGGAAAGGATGCGAGTTAGATCACGAAAAATCTGACCGAAATCTGCCAAGCTTTCAGGATTTTACAGAGCGACCTTCACGTTATTACTTAGCAGCCAGTCAACCGCACAAAATTTACTCGCGCTTGCAGCTCAACGCTGCCTGGTAAATAAAGTTTTTCTTCATCGTTTTCATATCCTTTCCTGTGTCCCGATTCTACCAGAGAATTGGGCTATTTTGCTGTCTAGATTTATGGTACCAGTATACAACAACTATTGCATAGTGTTTGGATAGTCTAATTAATTTATCTAGAAGTATCAAAATACTATCGAACTCATTAAATTTGTGGTAGCATAGCCTCAAGTTGCCTCACACTGTATACGATTGGAGGGAAAGAGTGCTAACCACACTAAAGAGAGCAACAGATGAGGCGCTCAGGGCGATAGAGGAAGAAATGCGAGTTCGTGGAACTCAAGAGGTCTTCCTGCTTTTCGCAATGGGTAGCCAGTTCGATCACCTGATCGCCCAGCAGATGAGAAAACTGGGCGTCTTCTGCCTGGTAGCCGATCCCGCCAGCGTCACTGTAGAGGATGTCCTCAAGGTGAAGCCGACTGGGATCATCCTGTCCGGCGGTCCGGCTTCGGTCCACTCCGAGCCACCGCCCTTTGACTGCCGCATCTTCGATGCGGGAATTCCGGTTCTCGGGATTTGCTTGGGCTTCCAGCTCTGGGCAAAGCACCTGGGCATCCCCGTGGTGCCTGCCGAGAAACGAGAGTTCAGTGTCCACCAACTCACGATCCTGCGCTCAAGCGCCCTGTTCGAGGGCATTGGCGTCGCCGATGCGCCGGTTCTAGAAAGCCACGGCGACCGGATCGAGATGAATCCGGTAGGCGATGACCAGATCTGCAATGTCCTCGCGATGACGGCGAATGCACCAGCGGCGGCCGCTCAAGCTGGCCATCTCTGGGGCGTTCAATTCCATCCCGAGGTCACGGAAACTATCCACGGCCCGCAGATATTCGAGAACTTCGTTTTTCGCATCTGTGGTGCCAAGGATCGCTTCCCGGCCGAGGATGTCGCTGCTCGCAAGGTGCGAGAACTGGGCAGCCGGATCGGCCACGACAAGCGCGTGCTCCTGGCACTTTCTGGCGGCTCTGACTCCTCTGGCACGGCAGGCTTGCTTGGCAAGGCGGTCGATTACCGCCCTGGCCAAGTCCAGGCCGTCTACATTCAGGGGGTCGATCGCCCTGACGATGAGGCATTCGTCAGAAAGCACTTCGGCAGTTTGCCCTGGCTCGACCTGCGCTTTGTTGACGCGACTGAGAGTTTCCTGGCAGCACTCCGCGGCAAGGAGACGATGTGCGACAAACGCGTCGCGGTCAGAGATGTCTACAAGCGCGTCCTGGAGCAGCAGGCCGACCTGTTCAAGGCCGACTTCATTGCTCAAGGCACGTTGTACACCGACATCTCGGAGAGCGGCGGCGGGTACGATGGCGGTGCCCGCAAGGCGTAAATCAAGCTTCACCACAACGTCAACCTCGGCTTCAGCCGACCCGAGCTGACCCCGTTCGATGACTGTGTCAAGGATGGGGCCCGCAGCATCGGTAAGGCCATCGGAGTATCAGAGGAGCTGCTTCAGCGCCATCCCTTCCCCGGCCCCGGTCTGGTGGTACGCATCGAAGGCGAGGTCAATGCCAAGAGTCTTGCCATTGCCCGTGCTGCTGACAACATCTACATAGAGGAACTGCGCAAGTGGAACCTCTACGACTCCGTCTGGCAGGCTGGCGCCATAGTCACCAAGTCGGTGACTACTTGTACCAAGGGTGACGATGCCGTCAACGGGCTTGTCGTGGCGGTTTGGGCGGTCTGGAGTGTCAACGGTTTCACCGCCCAGTTCGCCGAACTGCCCTATGATTTCCTCCGGACAGTCTCCCGGCGCATGACCAACGAGATCCGGGAGGTCGGAGCAGTCGTCTACCGCATCTCCGACAAACCCCCGGCGACTATTGAGTGGGGGTAGAAACCCCACTATTCCTCACCGACCCACCCCGCAACAGCAGGCCCACCTGCCCGATAGGGTGGGTTTGCTGTTTGAAGAGGGCAACTGGTTCGTGTTTAATTCTGGATATAAAGAAAAGGCACAGTCCTAGAC
>CAZGWE010000024.1:0-9825 GCA_964529405.1 uncultured Candidatus Saccharibacteria bacterium | reverse complement strand
AGAAGTTGCTGGCAATAGAAAAGCCGAAAGTAATAATAAAGATCAAGAGGGCGGACAGGTTGATCTGGCTCATATAAGGGTTGATATGGAGATGATGGTAGAGCCTGCTCCGCATACTCAAATAAACATGGAGCTTGTTCATCACCTTAATTGATGTCCGGCCGGATTGCTGGAGCTGGATGATCTTTCTATCCAACGCCTCGATCTCATTCGCCTTTTGGCGCAAGGCCTCGACCGTCTCGTCAATAACCGCCGCCTTATCCTTGCTTACGCCGGCCGTCAAATTCGGTTTGATTTTAATTTTAGCAAAATTTACCCTCGGCGAGCGGGAAAAAACGACTATTAATAATTTAGACAGGAACGACGGGTTAGCTCCGCCGGACGGCCGATTTGTCTTTCGTTTTCTTTTTACAATCTCTCGTATCAACCCCAAAACAGGCGATGTGATTTTTCGCCGTACTTTAAGAGTGCTGGAAGTCAAAAACCTGATTTGCCTACGTAAAGACAAAACTCCCCTCCATACACTTAGGATTTTCTATCCCTTATTATATTATAAACTAAAAAACAATGGAAGGACTTTTTGGCGTTTCTTGCAAAGCCTCAAGAGAGATGGTGCAAAAAGTGCCGGCTTTTCAGGTCGGATTCCAAAACGCCCTTGATGTAACCGGAGAGGACAGACTCGGCTTCCGCGGCCAGTTCCCGCTTAAAATTAAACCGGCCGGTCAGATCAAAACCCTCCTTTTCAACCAGGCGGAAAAATTTAATCAGATTATTCGAGACAAGCCGGCCATGGTGGAATTGCCCTTGGCAGCGGCCGCAGATAATGCCGCCCTCCTCGCCATCCCAATAGTTTTCAGCCGGCTGCAGTTTTTTCTTGCAGTGCAGGCAGATCGACAGGTCGCCCCAAAAACCGGACTCTTTAAGAAGCTGAACTTCAAAAATGCGAAGAATGAGGGAGCTGCTTAGAGGGGACTGTCCCCCAGAGGGGACTGTCCCCTGGTCCTGCCGATAATCATCGCGGTCAACCACCTCCAACATCCGAGCCAATAACTCAAAGACCCTCTCCGACTTCTGGCCCTCTTTTTCGAATTTGTCAACCAATTCACCGACATAAAAAGCGCCGGCCATTTTTCGGAGGTCTTCATGCAAGACGGGAAAGCCGTTTTTGACGGCCGCTCCGGTTACGGTATAAAACGTCTTACCCTCATGCAACTGTAAATCCGAAAGGACAAAAGGCTCCAGGCTGCCTGCCAAGTGCGATTTAATTTTGCGCACCCCCTTGGCAATAGCCTTAACCTTGCCAAACCGTTCCGTAAATATAGTCAGTATGCGGTCAGCCTCGGAAAAATTTTGCCTTCTGATAACAATCCCGGCCGTCTTTAATATCATACTGCCATTATAGCAAAACACCCTCCGCGATTCACTTCAACACGATACAGTGTTAATTCAAATTATCATTTACTAATAATGAAAATTAGGCTAAAAAAATTTCTGAACCCTTACACTTTAGCCGGTACCGCCGCCTTGGAACGCAAAATTTCTTCGGCCTGGTTTAATTGGCTTGGATTATTGATACCCAGCGCTTCCCATTCATGCTCGACCCTAGTCGCGATAATCTTTTTGCCCTGCCCGGCAGCAATGCCGATCATATCGGTCAGATAGTACTCGTTTTGGACATTATTTGATTTTAGTTTCCGGCAATTATTGAAAAACCAGTCTGCATCGAAAATATAAAAGCCGGGGTTTGACTCTTTGATTTTCAGTTGTTCCGGATTACAATCTTTTTGCTCGACAATGCCGATGACACGATCGCTCTTATCGCGAATGATCCGGCCGTAAGCCCAAAATTCCGGATTGTCAAAAACAACAGAAAGCATGGCGATGACGGGCTTTTCCGTCTCAAAAAGCTCGACGAGACGTTTGATTGTGGACGGCTGAAAGAGCGGCATATCGCCGTAGCAAATCAGAATTGCTTGCGTTTTGCCTTTCAAGAGATTCCTGGACATAGCGGCCGCATGGCCGGTGCCCAGCTGTTCTTCCTGGACAACATATTCCACCTCGCCGTCCAGATAAGAGCGGATTAGCTCCTGCTTATATCCCACCACCAGAACAATTTTTTCTATTTCCGCCTCTTTGATGTTGTTGACGGAGTAGCGGATCATTGGAGCGCCGTTTATCTCAAACATAACCTTGGGGATCGGCGAGCCGTTTCCATCATTCATACGCGTCCCCTTGCCGGCGGCCAATATAACGGCGGCAATATTTCGCATATCACATTCTCCTCTATGCAACAATGAATTAATCAATGACATTTTACCTGCTAAGCAATACCAGCGTCAACTTATCAGCCAAAAGAAAAAGGCGTGGGGGTTTTCCATTGCCACCACGCCCCAACAATCTGGCCGTATCGTCATGCGGCCAGAACCCTTTGTTGGCCGAATCCAACCAGAGCCTCTGCCTTCGGCAGAGGCGGCACCAGAAGCAGGAACCTGCTCTGCCCGCATTGCGGGCAGCATTTCTTGATCTCGGTACCGCTTACCGAGACCAGGCTTGCACCGCAGTACGGGCAAGCCGGCGGCCGGCCGGATTGCCGGACGGCTATGTCGCAGAGCGCTGCAGCCAAAATACCCATTTCGTTCCCCTTTCCTGTCGGAATGCTTTGTTAAAATATTAGCACAAAGCAATAAAAATACAATGGCTTTCAATCATTTCTGGCAAGCGGGACAATAGTGCGTCCCGCGGCCGCCCAGGGTGATCTTTTTGACCGCGCCGCCACAGCCATCAGGGCAAGGTTTGCCGGTATGGCGATAAACTTTGGTATGAAGATGGGCACCACCTACTTCACCCTCGGCATTGACATAAGTATCGACTGATGCGCCGCCCCACTTAATACCGAGCTTTAACGACTTTATAATACCTTTTCTTAATTTATCATACTCTGCCATACTTATGTCTTTTACTAATCTCAAAGGCGATATTTTAGCGTAGAACAAGGCTTCGTCGGCATAGATATTGCCCACTCCGGCAATAATTTTTTGATCGGTGATAAATTGCTTTATCTTGCGGTTGGGAAACCTCTTGGCCATCGACACCAAATACTCGATAGTAAATTCATCGGGGGCTTGCCCTGAGCGAGCGTCAGCAAGTCGAAGGGGCTCGGGACCGTAGTCCTCTTTGAAAATATTATTAACCTCTTCGCCCGACAACACCCGGCACCAGCCGAACATCCGCATATCGTTAAAGAAAAGTTTTGAGTCGTCATTAAAAGTGAAAATAATTCGAGTAAAATTGTTCGGCAGCTCCGCCAGCCAATCTTTGGTGGGGTGGCCCCCTGCAAAATCCGTTCTCTGTCCTCCGTCTTCCGTTTTCCGATATATCAGCTGCCCCGTCATCTTGAGATGGAAAAGCAGGTTTTTATCTCCCTCTAAACAAATACACAAAACCTTAGCTCGCCGCCTAATGCCAACCACTTTTTTACCCGTTACATCGTGTCCGTGGCCTTGGAAGATTTTATAGTTTGCCACTTCAACATCGGTGATTTTCTTGCCGACAATCTTTGTTTCCAGGCCGCGTTTGATTGTCTCAACCTCTGGAAGTTCAGGCATACAGCTCCTTTCAGCCGCTCCTACGGAACCCTTATTCTCGGCTCCAAATACTGCATAAACTGGTCGAAATCCCTGACTGTAATGTTGCCAAAATCTTTATCCGGTTCCATCGGGTCGGTCGGATGTTTGGAGCGGTTTATTTCAACACAAAAAGAATGCCGATATTTTTTTACCGCTTCGGCAACCGCATCGCCCCGGTCATCAAGATAAATAAATTTTTCGCCGGGGGTGATGTATTCTTCCAGACTAATCCATTTTTGCTTGCCGGTAATGAAAATATTGTCAAAGAATCCGACCGCTCCGGACGCTTCAATTTTTTTCATTTGGAACTCTTTGTCGCCCAGGCTAAAAAGATCAACTTCGTATTGGTTACGATTGATATGAAGCAGGAAGCGCTCCGCGTCGCCATAAACAAATTGCGGGCACTGGCCGTAAAGCTTTTTTAGCCTCTTTCGCAAATTAGTCCTGTTAAATTCATGGATCAGTGCCAACCGGGCAATGTGATCCTCCGGCGAATAGAGATAATCCAGACACTCCAATTGATAAGTTGCAGTGACCTCGTCTTCGTTAAATCCAGAGGCATAAAAAATGTCAAACAGCCCCTTTTTAAATTGCCTCGTATCAAAAATCGTACCGTCAAAGTCAATGAATATTTTAGTCCTCATTTGTTCTCCCGATTGATTCGATTATAGCACGAATCTACCATTGACAATAAGTTGCCAATGATATACCCTAAAATTACTACGACGAGCGAGGGAGTGCCGCAAGACAAAACAAAGCCGAGGGAATGGCTTTTTTCTTTTCATGATTAGTTAATTGAGTAATCGGAGTAATAATAATGGACTTAACCTCAGAGGGATATTGGCGGAAACTAATCAATCAGGGATTAATTCGATTCTTCTTGCTCAAGGTTCTCTATAAAGACAAGGAAAGTTACGGCTATCGGATAGTCAAACGCGTCGAAGAACTCTCAAGCGGCACTTGCCGGCCGACTGAATCAACCATTTATCCGGCGCTTGAGCAGCTTAGAAGCGAGAGTTATGTGACTGTTATCGAAGTCCCGACCGGCGCCAGAATTAGAAAGGTTTACACTCTGACCGATAAAGGCCGGGCCGCTTATCGCAGCGCCGCCAAATCATACGGCGAAATCATCCCGCTGCTGCGGGAAGCGATAATGATGTAGCATAATCTTTAATTGGATCGAGAATTTTTAACCCGGTATTTCCTATAAAAGTCATCTTGGCACCAGAAAACAAAAAAGCCAACTTGCGATCTCTATGTTGGCGGCGTCCTACTCTCCCGGGACCTCGCGGTCCAAGTACCATCGGCGCTGAAGTGCTTAACTTCTCTGTTCGGAATGGGAAGAGGTGTACCCACTTCGCCAAAACCACCAACATACAAATTACAAATTGACTCGTTCTTCCTCATGGAGCAAGGCGAGAAGTTCCGCCTGGCTCACATCAAGAAAAACAAAGCTGAGCTAGGTCAAACAAGCAGGGAAAACCCGCTTGAAAGTACCATAAAGCGCTCAAAGATTTTCTGGAAAAATCCAGTAATTGCTAGTCAAGCTATAAAGTTAATATTTTAATCGATCAATTAGTACTCCACGACTGAAGGCATCACTGCCCTTACATCTAGAGCCTATCAACCTCGTTATCTTCGAGGGATCTAAGAAACCTAATCTTGCGGCCGGCTTCGTACTTATATGCTTTCAGCACTTATCCAATAGAACATAGCTACTCTGCACTGCCCTTGGTAGAACAGCAGATACACCAGAGGTTCACGCTCCCCGGTCCTCTCGTACTAGGGGAACACCCGCTCAAGTTTCCACGCTCACAGCAGATTAGGACCGAACTGTCTCACGACGTTCTGAACCCAGCTCGCGTACCCTTTTAACTGGCGAACAGCCAGACCCTTGGGACCTCTATCTGTAATCTCCGATTACTCGGAGTGCCAGACTATACCTTCATCATATTCGCGATTGTCGCCAATCGGAACGTAGATGCAAGCCGTCTGATACGTCAAGAAGTTGACTATATCTCACGCTTGTTGCCAAAAAACAACAGCGATCAGTCGTTACGGGAGAAAACTTCTTCGACCATTGTTGTATAATTTGTACGCCGATTTTTGGATCGGACGTTCAAAAAAGACAATGAATCGGCTAACCGAGCTATTGACAAAAATTGATCTTTCGAACCAACATTGTTGTTAAGTTCTAGAATCTTTCTTGCAATTTCTGCCTGTTTAATTTTGGCTTTTAGATACGGCAGCATCAGATCGATTAGATATTTTGCATCTGTTTGATTTTTGATTATCCAATCAAACGATCTAATATTTTGCCTGATTTTGCCGACACCGAACGTTTCAAGAAACCAGCGCAAAGCATTTTCATCTTTTTGCGATATCTTGATAATTATTCGGACCCTAAAACCAAACTTCTTTTCCTGATGCTTTTCGATGGTCGCCATAATAGCACCATCACCATCAAGAAAACCAGACAGGTAAGCTCGATTGGCTACAAAAGTTTCCTTTCCCACGGTATTAACCATAATTTTTATTATAATGGGACCTGCAGATTACGCAATCGCAGTTCCCTGAAGCACAGTATTATGGCCTTCACCGTTTTGGGCTTGTTTAATTACCCTTAAATTTCTTTAAGGGAAAGCAGATAATCCATTTGCATGGATGGTTTGCTTCAGCCCCAGGATAGGATGAGCCGACATCGTACATTTATCCATAATTACTTATGGTGCAGACTATATCTTTACCCTACTGTTGGACTTTAGGTTAAAAACCATATCCTTTATTTTTTTGTAGGGATCGGCGTGTTATTTAGCTTTTTACATCAAGCTAAATCTCCTCTTTCGAGTCAGTCGTTACGGGGTCATAGTCAATTTTGTAGCGGAAACATGGCAACAGAGAGGGCGCGACTAGATTTCTAAATCTATTTGCGCTTTCCGTTTTAATTCGAATTCGAAGGTATTGTTTATCGCGGTTTAGACTAGATTTAATACCCAGATCTCTATCTAATGCATTCATCAGTATCTTCTGGCTTTCCAGATCAAACTGCTGCGTATTTAGATAGAATGTGTTACGACTCTTCGAGCCATCGTCCATGAACCAAACTGATAAAGTCAAATTGGAGAGGACCAAGTCGCTCGAAATTACCTTTTTGCCGCTCGAATAATACTTATAATAATATTCTGTAAAAAGCGGAAGGCTTTGAGTCGTAAAGCGATAAGTAATACGATTGCCATTGCCATGGCGAGATTTTGGCGGAGTTTTAACCCAATTCTTGAAATGTTGCCACTTCCAATCAACATATTCTTTATATTGAAAAGAGTGGTTAACTTCAAGAAGTGCGTTGGTTCTAGTACCTTGCTTGCGCAACGCACCGTCGCCTAATAAACTTCCGACTAAAATCTCTCTCTGAATTGACGTTAGACTTCCCACGGTATCACCCTTGTTTATTGCTTCTTCTTCATTTTACCGAATAGAAAGCGAACAAACAATAGGGGTTCACCGTTATAAGCCGAATTTGCCCTTCGACCTCGCTCAGGGTAAACCTGATTGGTATCGAAGGATTGTGGTACAGAATTACTTCTGTAGCACCCCAATGTGTTAAGGTGCCAAACCGCATCGTCTATGTGGACTATTGGATGCGATCAGCCTGTTATCCCCGGGGTAACTTTTATCCGTTGAGCGGTATGTCTATCATACGACAATACCGGATCATTAAATCCCGCTTTCGCGTCTGCTCGACTTGTAGGTCTCACAGTTAAGCACGCTTATGCTTTTATACTTTGAAGCCCGATTTCCATCCGGGCTAAGCGCACCTTTGAACGCCTCCGTTACAATTTAGGCAATGTTGTTGCTATATTAATTATTATTCAATTGCGTCATCCTGAACTGACATTTCGATGTCATCCCTGACCCGTAACTTAAGTACGGGGTAAGCTCCGGCAGGGATCCACCAATAGTCATTACCTTGATTCAAGATTCAACAAATAGTTGTCATTTCGACACCATTCCATTCTGATGGAAGGCGAGAAATCTTCAGATTAATCGGTAGATTTCTCCTCGAAGACTCGTCGAAATGACAGATTTTTATTATAACAATTAAAACGTCCCACACATTTCTGCTGGGATCTCTACATCGCTGCAGAGTTCAGACTATATCTCCATCTCTTCCAACGCGGGCTGCGCTTTTTTAACAGAAGAGAGTTCGGCGTGTAGTCGTTGAGGGGAAAGGAATTATGCAATACGTTGTGAACGTAATGTTTCTGCGGTCGTTCGAATTGCTTCTGCAACATTTTTAGTCGCGCCCGAAGACATCATCTCGTTTTCATCACCGAGTCGAGATGTCCAATCCAAGTTGTTTACCAAATCGCGAACCGCATTTACAATCTCAGGATCGCCGCTGGTTCTCGTGATTAAGCGGCTTAAGGCTACTTCAAATGTTTGAGTGTTATACTCAACGACTTGTTTTCCAGCCTCATTATTAGCCATCGCGCCACGATATTGCTCAAGATATGTTTGTCTGACATCCTTTGCACCGACTTCTGATCCTACTGATGGTCCATTTTCCATGCTTTTTCCTTTCTTCCCTGCTGATTGTCCGCAGGTATAGATTTTTACTAATAGGTAACTTGGTTATCTATTGAGTACTATACCATACTCGGAGTTTCCAGCATATAGCCGAATTGAATTATCGATGTCACCATCGAAACGCCCCTGGACATCCGACCCGAAAAACTCGGGTTGTAACGAAGAATTGGATGTCCGTTCAGGCAACCGCCCCAGTTAAACTACCCGCCAAGCACTGTCCCCCGATAATTATCGGGGTTAGAAACCAGAAAATTCAAGAGTGGTATTTCACTGTTGACTCCGCCTCGACCAGAGCCGAGGTTTCAAAGTCTCCCACCTATTCTACGCATGAATTTCCCGGATCCAATACCAGACTATAGTAAAGCTCCACGGGGTCTTTCCGTCTTGCTGTAAGTAACCGGCATCTTTACCGGCTGTGTAATTTCACCGGATCTCTCGTTGAGACAGTGTCCAGATCGTTATGCCATTCGTGCGGGTCGGAACTTCATTATTGTATTGCCATTATTACTAATGGATTAGACTATATCTTCAGCTTGCAATATGTTTTAGGAGCTCTTCTTGTTTATATTTCCTCTTGCCAGAACCGTTTAACTGATAGGCAATATGAATTAACTCAACGAGCTTCTCTTTGTTTAAATGCAAATTTTGATAGATTATTTCGCAAACTTTTTTAAAGTTTTGAAAATCTTTCTCTTTTGCACCAAGCAATGGGTTTGATTCAAAGAATGGTATTACAATTTTGACCAAATCTTTGATTGACCTGACTTCGAATTTGAAGTTTTGATCGTTTCTTGAAAATCTGATCGCGCCGCAGCTAAATCGACTATGAATAGTCTTTAATAACTGCAAGTTGCGCTTATTCTGGCTAATCGAAAAGCTCGGTCTGACTTCGATGCCAGTATTTAATTTGTTTCTCAAATTAAACGAGACACAGAAGCATCCTTCGCCTTCCGTAAAGCCAGAAATAAATGAATCTAAATTCATTTTATTCCTTTCCAAGAACTCCATGACATACTACTTTTGCAAGCGCCAGCGTGTTATTCGAATAATATTTCGAATCTTGTCTTTCGACTCAGTCGTTACGGGGTCACCCCGAAAACTTTCGGGGGACTTCCCACGGTATTAACCCTTCGACTATTCGAGAGGGCCTTCACCGTTATTAGCTGGTTTGCTGAAATGGTGTCACCACCATTTTCGGGCAATTCCGACGAATTTTACCCGACAAGGAATTTCGCTCTTCCAGACACACTTTATTGTGTATCACATTTGTTGCTCGCTTATTGCGAGGTATCATGTTTTTGATACTCCCAATGTCGCCATTAGGATCGGACCATATCTTCACTATCTTTTGATAGGTTCGGCGTATGGCCTCTGAGGATTCTCCGATTTGATTTGGAGTCTTTCCTGCTGATTGTCTCCGCAGTCCAACCGATTGCCCGTTGGAATTAAAGAGATTTTCCAGCATATAGCCAAATTTTTACCCTACATCTTCAAGGCATTTGAAGTTCGAGTAGGAGTCTTTCACTCCACTATGGCAGCTATTACCTTACCATAGGACCGTTATAGTTACGGCCGCCATTCACTCGGGCTTAGACCTTCCCCTAGCGCACAG
>CAZGWE010000023.1:0-11339 GCA_964529405.1 uncultured Candidatus Saccharibacteria bacterium | reverse complement strand
TCTCCAGACTAACAGATGAATAAACCGGTAACAATTTAAACATACTGGACGCTTCATTTTTAGCTACGGTTTTGACGATAACGAAAAACTAGCCAAAGTAGCTTGAGTTGGCCACGATTAATGTTAACTTTACCTATAGTTCCAAACGCAAGAATAAGTACCGCATCGAACACAAAGAATCCCCTTATCGCCAAAACCGTAGCTGGAAATGAAACGTCCCCAGTTGATTAACAGTGGTAATAAATGGACAAGAGTACGAGGCAGAAGCGGAGATCCCGCCTGCTGTTGAAGCTTTATTGAAGAAGTTAAAATCAGGACACTAATTTGCGAAAGTCAGGTGCTTTTGACGACAATTATCTTGTCCGTCTCGTCCGTCTGTTTTTTTTATGATATACTTGGTTATAAGTCTAATGGAGGGGTTTCGTGCCGAAAACACCGGTTATACAACTTAAGAGCGTGACCAAAAAATATTTTGTCGGAAACGATGAGTTGACTGTTTTGGATAACGTCAGCCTGGAAATTTACCCCGGCGAGTATGTTATGTTTTTGGGTCCCTCCGGTTCCGGCAAAAGTACTATTCTAAATACCATTTGCGGGCTTGAACCGCCCACCAGCGGGGAAGTTATTATCCGCGGCGAGAACGTGGCCAAATTAAACGGCAAGGAGCTGGCAAAATTCCGCCGCAGCAAGATCGGGATCGTTTTCCAGCAATTTAACCTTATAAAATCCTTTAAAGTTTGGGAGAATGTTGCCTTTCCTCTAACCAATGACGGCGTGCCGTTTCGGCGCCGCCACGAGAGGGCTCTGAAGCTTTTGGCTATGCTCGGCTTAGACAAATATGCCAACCGCCTGCCGACCGAGTTGTCCGGCGGACAACAACAGCGTGTTGCTATCGCTCGCGCTATGGCGACGAACTCCTGGATTGTTGTTGCCGACGAGCCGACCGGCAACCTCGACTCGAAGGCGGCCAAAGAAGTGATGGAGATATTGGCCAGGTTGAACATCAAATCAAAAAGAACGGTAATTTTAGTTACCCACAACCCCGACTATAAAATTTATCCGCACCGTATTTTTTATGTCAAGGATGGCAGGATTGAAAACGTGTTGGTCAACAGGCAGATAGAAAATGCGCCAAACGAGAATCTGAAAGACGTTATGGAGATGGGGGACCTGGTTATTTATCAGAAGATGCAGGAGAAAAAGAAGCTCGACCAGAAGACGGACCAGAAGACAGATAAGGAAAAAGGCAACGCGGAGGCAAAGCCGGAAGAGGCAAAAGCCGAAAGCGCCAAAAAAGACGGCGAAACCGAAGCGGCGGCCAAAGAGAGCGCCAAAGTAGAAGATAGCAAAAAAGCGGGTAAAAAATGAGGGTTATTGACGTTGTCAGAATTTCCTCTTCCAATTTGAGGGGCAACAAGATGAGAAGCGCCCTGACGATTTTGGGTATCGGCGTCGGTATCGCCACGATTGTTTTTCTTGTCTCCCTGGGCTATGGTTTGCAGGACCTCTCTATGAAACGTATCGCTTCAATCGGCGCCATCAACACCGTCAATGTTTCGGCCGGCAAGGTTTCCGCTCCCGATAAGGCTTTTGTTGATAAATATAAAGCCGATCCCAGAATTGACAAAGTTATCGCTATCAATTCCGTCCCGATCAAGGCTTCGTTTGAGAGCAAGGCGATTGACGGTGTCGCCAGCATTGTTCCGACAGATTTCTTCGGTCTGGAAGGCATCAAACTGGAGGCCGGCGATTTTTACAAAGATGATTCAAGCCAATCGGCAGTTGTCTCGACCGGTCTGGTCAAGGGGCTGAACAAAGCCACAGCCGACCTGATTGGACAATCGGTTGATTTAAACCTGTTTGTTAAAAGCATCGGCAGCAGCCAAGTAAAAAATATGAATGAAAAGATAAAAATAATGGGAGTTTTCTTGGACGATTCGATCGTCATCAGTTATCTCTCGTCCGACCTGCTGG
Source organism: uncultured Candidatus Saccharibacteria bacterium (assembly GCA_964529405.1). GTDB lineage: Bacteria > Patescibacteriota > UBA1384 > XYA2-FULL-43-10 > 1-14-0-10-43-13 > CAZGWE01. Next base: position 9,365 of record CAZGWE010000023.1, on the reverse strand, counting down.
CCAAAACCGGGGAGTTGCCCGTGAACCAGGCCAAGGTCAAGGTTATCAACCAGAAGGATTTGATGACGCTTAAAAACGAGATAGAGAACAACGGTTTTAGCGCTTCATCTGTCGCCGATACGATGGGACAGCTCAATTTGGTTTTTAATATCGTTAAGATAATCCTGGCGATTTTTGGCGGGGTAGCTTTGGTGGTTGCTTCAATCGGTATGTTTAACACTATGACTATCGCCCTTTTGGAACGGACGAGGGATGTCGGTATTATGAAATCAACGGGGACGGACGACAGCGCAGTTTATATGATATTTTTGACCGAGGCCGTGTTAATATCCGTCCTGGGCGGTTTATCCGGTTTGGCGTTAGGCGTCTTGACGTCGGAAATGGTTAACTTCGGTATCAACACCCTGGCCAAGAGTGTCGGCGGCGAAGCGGTTGATATGTTTACCACCCCGCTTATTTTTGTGGCCATTATGCTCTGTTTTTCATGTATTGTCGGTTTCTCGACCGGTTTCCTGCCGGCCCGTCGAGCCTCGAAATTAAATCCCCTGGAAGCACTGCGTTATGAATAAATATGAAGGCAAAAATTTGCTGCTTTACATTTGGGTGGCTTCAACAGTCTTCCTCTATCTGATCGTCGTGCTTCTGGGCATAATTTTCGGCCGCTTTATTTCAAATTTTATTAATTATAACTCATAAAATGACGGGGCTTAAACTAAAAAATATTCGGGCGGCCGGGCACTTGCTAAAGCTGCCCTTTTCGCTCAAGAAATTCCGTTCCCGTCCGGCTTTGCTCTTGCTTTGCCTGCTGATGTCGGCTGTTTTTCTGGCCGGATACGCCTTGCAGCGGGAGCTGGATCAGAAGCAGAAAAGCAATACCGATTATCTGGCGCTGGCCAGGCAAGCGTTATCGGATAAAGATCTCGGGCAGGCCGAGGAATACTATCTTAAAGTTGTCAATGCTGCCAGCGGCGATAAAACCGCCTGGCGCGAGCTTGCCGGCGTTTATCAAAAAGAAGACAAAAAGGAAGAAGCGCTAAAGGCCTTTGGCAATTCTTTAGAAAATTCGGCGGCGGACGCGTCCGCCTTAAACAGCATAGCCAATCTCCATCGCGACTTGAGGCACTTCGATCAGGCTGAACAAGCTTACCTGCAGGCCGTCAAGTATAACCCGAATTATCTGACTGCCGTCATAAATCTGGCGCATCTTTATGAACTAAACGGCAAAAGCGATCAGACTGTCTCTTTGCTGGAAAAATATTATGACGGCAGCAAGACGAAGGGCAACATCGGTCTGCAGCTGGCAAATAGCTATAAATTATCCGGCCGGTCCGATAAAGCTAAAAAGACAGTTGAGATGGTACTGAAAGCCGATCCTGATTATGAAGCAGCCAAAAATTTGCTCGGCCGCCTCTAAGAGCGGTTGTTTGCTCTTAAGTTGGAGACGGGGTAGTTTTGTGGTATTGTAAAAGTAATATTTAGTTTTCGGGGTCTTATGGCAAACGATTTAATGGAAAAAATTGTGGCACTTTGCAAACGGCGCGGTTTCGTTTATCCCTCATCGGAAATTTATGGCGGCCTTGCTAACGCTTTTGATTTCGGGTCATTAGGCGCACAGATGAAGAAGAACATTAAAGATGAATGGTGGCGGCGCTTTGTTGTTGAGCGCGATGATATTGTCGGCATTGATTCGGCTATTATCCAAAATCCCAAAATCTGGGAAGCTTCCGGACACTTGTCATCCTTTGCCGATGAGCTTATTGAGTGTCTCTCGTGCCACGCGCGCTATCGGGCCGATCACATAAAAGAGGGAAAATTTATTGGCGGAAAGGCAGAAAAGGCAAGCCAGTGTCCAGTATGCGGAAGTGTAGATTTTACCGATGCCAAACAATTCAACCTAATGTTTAAAACATTTATTGGCGTGACAGAAGATACCTCGGCTACGGCTTATTTGCGTCCGGAGACAGCCCAGGGCATTTTCGTGAATTTTCAAAACGTGCTTCAATCAACTCGTATTAAAATCCCCTTTGGCATCGCCCAAATCGGCAAGGCTTTCCGAAATGAGATTACGCCTGGCAATTTTATCTTTCGAACCCGGGAATTCGAGCAAGGCGAGATCGAATACTTTATCAAGCCCGACAAAGAAGAGTCAGAAAAACACTACCGCTATTGGATTGAACGGTGGAAGAATTTTTATATTGACCTTGGCATCAAAGAAGAAAACCTGCATGTGCGGGAGCATCAAAAGGAGGAGCTGTCGCATTATTCATCCGGCACCTCCGATGTTGAGTATGATTTTCCTTTCGGTACCTCGGAGTTGGCCGGTGTTGCCCAGCGAACTGATTTTGACCTCCGACAACACGAAAAATTCTCCGGCCAAGACCTAAAGTACACAGAAGAGGGGGACAGTCCCCCAAAGGGGACAGTCCCCGGCAAGCTTTCGCCCTATGTTGTTGAACCCTCGATGGGTTTTGAGCGGGCGATGCTGGCTTTGTTGGTTGATGCCTACGATGAATCAGACGGCGGTGATGGCCGGGCTGCCGGCGAGGTCACTTTGCGGCTTAATCCCAAAGTCGCTCCGATCAAAGCCGCTGTTTTTCCGCTAATGAAAAAAGAGGGTTTACCGGACATCGCCAAGAATATCTCGGCCGATCTGCGCAAGGCCGGCATTGCTACGTTTTATGATGAAGGCGGCTCGGTTGGCCGGCGCTACCGCCGTCAGGATGAGATCGGCACTCCCTGGTGTATCACGGTTGACTTTGATAGTCTCAAGGACGGTACCGCCACCTTGCGCGAACGCGATTCGATGAAGCAGGAGAGGGTGAAGATTGATGAAGTGCCTGACATAATCAGCAAAAAGCTTCTTCAAAGCTAAGTGTCCGAAAATTTTTTTGTCTCATTTGTCATCATCAGGAAAAGATAAATCCGGATAACACTGTGTCGTGTTGTAGTAAATTTGCCGGTCGGTCGGGTTAAAACCGGGTCGCTGCTTGGTAAAAAGTTAGCACAAGTTGCTGGCTTTTTTGTTTGTAAGAGAGGGAAATGTCAAATCTCGCCCTTTGTTCGCCCCGATATTCCACGGCCGGCGGTTGTTTTTGTGTTGACGCTTGGCAAGTTAGAGCCTAAAATGTTGAGTAGTGGGAAGTTGTGGGAAGTCGTGGGAGCAACTCCAAAAACAAAAATTATAAATCCTAAATAATAACGCTTAATCCCGGAATAACGTTTATGTTTATAGGAGAATATAGCCACAGCATTGATGACAAAGGCCGGCTCTCTGTTCCGGTCAAATTCAGGGCGATCTTGGCAGCAGGCTGTGTCTTGACTCGCGGTTTGGACCACTGCCTCTGGCTTTATCCGTCAGACGAATGGCAAAAGATGGCGGAGAAAATTGCCGGATTGCCGATTGTTCAAAAGAATGCCAGAAGTTTTTCCCGGCTGATGCTGGCCGGCGCCATGGACTTGAAGCTTGACAAGGCGGGTAGGCTTAACCTGCCAGGGTATTTAAAAGAGTACGCCGACATTAACAACAAGGTAGTAGTGGCGGGTGTTTACAACCGCCTGGAAATTTGGCCGGAGGAGAGTTGGAAGGAATTCAAGAAGAAAATGGAAGACGATTCGGACGAAATCGCCGAGAACTTGGTCGAAATCGGCTTTTGATCACGAGGCTCGGGGCGTGAAGTCCGAAGGATGAATCGTTAAATACATCAGATAAACGCCTCACGTCTCAAAAGTTTATTGTTCAAGCTAGTAGCCAGCAAATGCAAATTATATCCTCAAAAATTCTTCCGGGAAGAAGCCAGGGGAGGGGCAAGGTTTCTGTGCCAAAGTTCTCTAAAAGGAAGGGTGGCACAGTAAAAAACAAAAATATGGCGTAAGCGTATTCACTAAGACAAAAATATGCTGGCTGCTAACTCGAACAATTAAATATTTTGAAGCGCAAAGCCTTACGCCTCGCGTTATACATCTCATTAATGGAGGGTGTTGTGGGTAGAATTCTAACCGTGACTAACAGCAATAACAGCTTTCGAGGCGCGCGAAAAAAAACTGTCGGCCGGGAGATTGTGATCGGCCAGAATGCCATTAAGTTTATTGCCGTGGCAATCTGCGCAGTTCTGGCTATGGTTTACCTAACCCAGTCAACGGCCGGCGCAAACCGGAGCGTTAAGATCAGAGATTTGGATGACAAAAAACAACAGTTACAGCTTGAAAAAGAGAGCCTGCAAGTTGAACAGACCAGATTGAACTCGCTCAAAGAGATTGACGCAAAAATCGAAAAGAAGGCCGAAGAGGTCGTCGGACAGACCGGCGTACTGGAAGAGGTCAAAGAAGTAGGGCATCTAAATTCGACCGCTCCGGCTCGCTGAACTCTCATTATCAGCCGGCCCGATGTAGTCGTTTTTGTGTTGGCAGTATATACTTAGGATAACCATGCCTGATTATTACAAGCGTCGCTTTTTACGCCCCGAAGGACCTTTGGACAACATTGAATCTTATAATAAGTTAGTTAACTGGAGGCTAAAGTCCGCGGGTTTTTTGGTTATTGCTTTTAATCTGATTTTGGTTTGGCGAATGTTTGAAATTCAAATTATTGGGCATGACCGCTATCTTGATCTGGCCCAAGACCAGCAGCGTTTCGAGAAAATCGAAATAGCCCAGCGCGGCAAGATTTATGTCGGCAACTCCAAAGTTGACGACAGCCGTTACTATCCGCTGGCTTTCGACGTCAAAAAATTCGCCGTCTGGGTAGTACCAAAAAATGTCAGGCAGAAAGAGAAAACCGCCAGCAAACTGGGCCCGCTTTTGGCAATGTCCGAAAAAGAGATTTTTGACAAGATAAACAACGATAAAGTTTATATTCCACCGGTCAAAAAAGGTTTGACCCTGGATGAGGCGAATAAAGTCAAAGCGGAAAAATTATCCGGCGTTTTAGTCGTACCGGAGTACAGCCGCTACTATCCGGAGGGCACATTGGCCAGCCATGTTTTAGGTTTTGTCAATGCCGAGGGCGAGGGTAATTACGGTTTCGAAGGGCACTATAACAACGAATTAAAGGGGCTTGAAGGTAAGGTTGAGGGCGAAAAAGATACGCTTGGCCGGGTTATTAATCTCTTAAACCAGCAAAACCCCAAAGACGGCATCAGCTATGTTTTGAGTTTGGATCGGTCTGTCCAGTATTTTGTCGAGAAAAAGCTGGAGGAGGCTGTCAACAAATTCCAGGCCGACTCGGGCAGCGTCGTCATTATGGACGTCAAGACGGGCGGAATCGTGGCCATGGCCAGTTGGCCGAATTATGACCCCAATAATTTCCGGGAGGTTGCCGAGACCAGCCCGGCTGTTTTTGTTAATCCTGTCATCGCCCACCTTTATGAGCCGGGCAGCGTTTTTAAACCGGTTATTATGGCGGCAGCGCTGGATCAGGGGGTGGTAACAAAAGAAACCAGGGAGGTATTTAACAATTATACCGTGGTTGACGGTTATGAAATCCATACTGCCGAGAATAAAGCCTTCGGCGAGGAGGATATGTCTGCGGTTCTGCAAAACTCCGACAACGTGGCTATGGTTTGGATCTCCGACAAGCTGGGTAAAGAAAAAGAATATTCCTATATTAACGATTTTGGTTTTTTTGACAAAACCCGCCTTGACCTTGACACCGAAGTGGTCGGCTATGCGCCGCCGCTTAAACAGTGGCGGGATATTAACCGGGCGACCATCTCTTTCGGCCAGGGCATCACAATTACGCCGATTGAATTGGTGGCCGCATACGCCGCTATTGCCAACAAGGGGGTCTATATCTATCCGCATATTGTTGATAAAATGATTCTACCGGATGGCAGCGAAAAGAAGAAGGAAAAGGAGGAGGGAAAAAAAGTTGTTGCTGAACCGGCGGCTGTTGCCGTATCCGGAATGCTGACGCAAACCGTTGATAAGGGCCATGCTTGGCGGGCGGGAGTGCCGGGGTTTGCGGTGGCGGCCAAAACCGGCACTGCCCAGATACCGAAGGCCGAGGGCGGTTATGAAGAAAGCGAGGACGGCTTGGGCATATTCAACCACTCTCTGGCCGGTTTTGCCCCGGCCGAGGATCCCCGTTTTGCTATGCTGGTTAAGTTGGAGAAGCCTAAAACGAACCGGTATGCGGAGGACACTTCCGCCGTGCTCTTTGGCGAGGTTTCATCTTATCTACTAAATTACTATTACAGGGTTGCGCCGACCAGAGAGATCCGGCCGTTGAAATATGGAGGATACTGATTATAATTTGATGGTAGATGATGGAAGATCGAAGTTGGATCGTTCAGCCTCTAATATCCATCTTCAAATTCTATCTTCTACCTTCTACCATCTACCATCAAATCTTATCGCCTACCGTCAAATCTGTCATCATGAAAAACTTCTTTCTTAAAACCATCCACCGTCTCCTCCGCGGCTATGCCACTAAGGTGATCCGTCGTCACCAGCCTTTTATTATTGCCGTCACCGGTTCGGTTGGCAAGTCGTCAACCAAAGAAGCAATTTACCGGGTTTTAAAAGACCGTTACAAGGGGTCGGTTTGGCGCAACAGCGGCAATCTAAACACGGAGATCGGCGTTCCCCTGACAATATTAGGCTATAATAAGGTTCCCTCTCCGGCTGCCTGGCCGTTTTTTCTTATCGCCGCCTATTTTCGCACTTTTATGAAAGATTATCCAAAATACTTAATCCTGGAAATGGGCATAGACAAACCCGGCGATATGGCCTATTTAACCGGCATAGCCGAACCCGATATGGCGGTTATCACCTCGCTCGGTTTGGCCCATCTGGCTTATTTTAAGAGCAAAGACCAATACAAACAGGAGAAATTATTAATTTTGAAAGCCTTAAAGGAGGACGGCAAGGCGTTTTTAAACGGTGACGACCGGGAGCTGGCCGGAATAAACGACAGCCGAATCAAACTGGTCGGGCTAAGCAACCGTTCGGCTGATTACCGTGCGGCCGATTTTAAACTTTCTCTCGAGGGCACCGAGTATCGCCTCCTTAAAACAGGCAAAAAAATCTCCATTAAAACCGCCTTGGTCGGGGCCCATCTGGCCTATGCCCAGCTGTTCGCCTTCGCCGTCGGTGACGGATTGGCAATCCCCTCGCTTCAAATCGCAGCATCGCTCGAGAAGATGAAACCAACGCCCGGCCGGATGAGCGTCTTGCCCGGCAAGGATGGGACGATGATTATTGACGATACTTACAACGCCGCCAGCCCGGCCTCGGTTAAAGCGGCGCTTGACTTTTTGGCTGATCTGCCGAGCGGCAAGAAAAAAATTTTTATTCTGGGTAATATGAACGAACTGGGCGATTTCGGCCGGGAGATTCACCGGGAAGTCGCCGTTTATGCCCGCGGCAAGTGCGACCTGGCTGTTTTTGCCGGTCCGGAAGCGGAAAAGATGAAATCGGTTTTTGGCGCCAAGGCTTTAGCTTTCGGCAGCCGCCATGATTTGGACGCGGCGCTCGATTCATTTGTCCAAAAAGATGATATTATATTAATTAAGGCGTCGCAAAACCGGAATTTCTTTGAGGAAACAGTCAAAAAACTGATGCGCAATCCGGAGGAGGCAGATAAACTGCTGGTAAGACAGGATTCATATTGGTTAAAAAAGAAGCGGAGATGTTAAACATTGCTTAATCGCTAAATTGTTTTGGGAGTTTCATGGAACTATTAACCGTATCTACCTACGATTTGATGAAGATGCTCTGGCTGGCACTGGCCTCGTTCGTCATAGCCGTGGCCTGGACGCCAGTCTTTACTAATTTTCTATACCGCAATAAGTTGGGCAAACGGATCCGCGAAAGCAAGGAAGCGCCCGTTTATGCCGAGATGCACGCCAAAAAAGCCGGTACTCCGACGATGGCCGGCTTGCTCATCTGGATGACGGTCGCCGTTCTGACTTTGGCCTTTAACCTTGAGCGCCGGGCAACCTGGCTGCCGCTTTTTTGTCTGGTAGCGACGGGTTTAGTCGGCGCGCTTGATGATCTTTGGAATGCGCGCGGCATCGGCGAAAAAGGTGGCGGCATGAAATTCCGCGACAAATTCTTAGTCTATGCTGCTATCGCTGCTGCCGGCGCCTGGTGGTTTTACTCCAAACTGGATTGGAACTCGATTCACATTCCCGGTTATGGCGATTTTGTTATCGGCTTTTGGTATGTCCCTCTCTTTATAATAATGCTTGTTTGGATGGCTTTTGCATCCAATGAAACTGACGGCCTTGACGGTCTGGCCGGCGGCGTCTTTGCTCTTTCTTACGGCGCCTTTGCCTTTATTGCTTTAACTCTCGGCAAAACCGAACTGGCTGCTTTTTGCGCCACCGTTATGGGCGCGCTGCTCTCATTTTTATGGTTCAATATCCCCCCGGCCCGTTTTTTTATGGGGGATACCGGCAGTATGGCGCTTGGTATGACGTTGGGAGTTATTGCTTTTCTGACGAATTCGGTTGTTGTTTTGCCTCTCATTACCCTGGTCTTTACGATTGAGGGCTTAAGTTTTATCATCCAGTTTTTGTCGAAGAAGTTTAGGGGCGGCAAGAAAATATTTATCTCTTCTCCGCTCCATCACCATCTTGAAGCCATCGGTTGGCCGGAATATAAAATCACTATGCGTTTCTGGATTGTCAGCTCCGTGGCGGCGGTGGCCGGTTTGATATTAGCCCTGGTCGGCCAGGGAAATTATTAGTTTTTGTGGATAAATTACCATGAAAGTCAGCCCAAAATACTTTGAGTTTGTCTCTTATAAATTTGAACCGCGCAAAAAGAAGATTTTGTTTAATTATAAGATTGAATTTAAGAACCGCGAACCGCTGGAATTTAGGGAAACCATTCTTCTGCCGCGTGTTCCGAAAACCGACAAAATTCCCGCCGGTCTTCTGGACAACCTCCTGCAAAGCGTCCACCTTATTTTGGGTATCAGCTACTTTAAACTTTATTGTCCCGGCGAGATAAAACTAAACACTCCGCTGTCAAAGGAACAGGCGTCTTTCTGGAATACGATTTATCGCAAAGGCTTGGGCGAATTCCTGTTTAAAAACCGGCTGGATCCGGACAAATTGGCAAAATTCCCGTTTGATAATAACCACAAACCAAAGTCTTGGAGCCTTCAGAAGAGTAATAAATCGCTAGTGCCGGTGGGCGGCGGCAAAGATTCAATCGTTTCGGTTGAGCTGCTAAAGGAACAAAAGGCAAAAATCACCGCCTTTGTCGTCGAAACGCAGAAACCGGCTGCGATTATTGACGAAGTGATTAAGGAAATGGCTATCGGCTCGCTGAAGGTCCGCCGAGTTTTGGATAATAAAATATTCTTGAGTTATGAAGACGGTTACAACGGGCACATTCCGATTTCTGTCGTCTTTGCT
>CAZGWE010000022.1:12694-14569 GCA_964529405.1 uncultured Candidatus Saccharibacteria bacterium | reverse complement strand
CCTCAGTACAGCCCAATGCCGGTCGAGGAACAGGTTATCATCATTTACGCTGCAACCAATGGCTATTTGGATGGCTACGCCGTCGAGGAGATCAAAGAAATCGAGGAACAAATCATTTCCAAAGCCCGAACCGGTTTGAAATCATTGCTCGAAACCCTGCGCGACAAAGGCGAAATGACCGAATCGGAGGAAGAAAAGCTGAAAGAGTTTTTAGTCAAGAATACGAAGACAGTCGGAGCAGAAAGCAAGACAGCTGGACAGCTGGACAGCTGGACAGCTGGGGAAACCGAGGAAAAAGAAAAGGCTTAATCTCTTTCCGTCATCTCGACATCCTGATTCTGATCAGGACGAGAGATCTCCATAAATAGAAAAACTTTATGGAAAAACATTATTATGTTTACATAATGTCAAACCACTGGAACACCGTTTTTTACACCGGAGTTACCAATAATCTGATCCGTAGAGTTTATGAACACAAAAATAAACTGGTTGAAGGGTTCACAAAAAGATATAAAATTGATGAATTGCTTTATTTTGAAGAGTCTGCAGATCCTAGAAGCGCCATTGAGAGAGAAAAACAAATCAAAGATTATCGCCGAAGTAAGAAATTGGAATTGATCGAAAAAATGAATCCCCACTTAATAGATTTATACAACGATTTACTTTAAGTTTTACCTCAACTGTCACGAGTCTTTTCTTTACCGTCATTTCGACAACCCAACATCCATTGTCATTTCGATGAGTCTGACCCTACCGTCATTTCGACGAGTCTTCGAGGAGAAATCCCCACAATGGTGAATTCTTCATAAAGTACCAAGGAAATTACTATCATGGAGATCTCTCGTCGCAGACTCCTCGAGATGACGGAAAAATAATTCTAGGGATGGCATAACATTTGTACCTTTCCAAACAAAAAAGCCCGCTGCCGGTTGGCATTGGGCAGAACGACATGGGAGCACCCCTTCCTGTGGCAGCGTTAAAGCCGGCAAAAAAATAGGATCCAAACAGCAACGGTGGCAACCTTGATGCAGCGTTCGATATGATGGCCGAACCTGCACCGAAATCTTTCGAATAAGGCTGCCCTTTCATCCGCCTCGCGCTTTTCCCGAAGTTTGCAACAGAGCCAACAAGAAAGCGCTGTTACGATGGCACACCCCACGAACTTCATTCCCCTCACCTCCCTTCGCCGTATTGTAACATTTTCAGGACAGAAGTCAATAATTTATGTCATTCTAAACTTGATTTGGAATCCAGAGCAATAGTATTAATAACTATCTCTATGAATCCCTGATCAAGTCAGGGATGACAAAAAAAGAAAGTTTTAAGTTTTGAGTTAACAACATGCCTTCTACCCAACAATTTCGAAAACGAATACGTTCGATTAAAAATACGAGCCAGATAACCAAAGCGATGGAGATGATCGCCTCTGTTAAGATGCAAAAAGCCATCCGCGCCGTCGCTGCTGCCAGAAGCTACACCCAAAATGCCTGGGCGATGTTGACGACCTTGGCTGAGATGTCGAGTTCCAAGAATCATCCTCTATTGTATAAGCGGCCAGTTAAGCGTTCACTCTTAATCATTGCCGGCGCTGACAGAGGCTTGTGCGGCAGCTATAATTCGGATCTTGGCAGAAAAGTGGCAGCTTACTTGAAAAGTCATTCTGAGCAAAGCTCTGGCGAAGCGAAGAATCTAGTGAAACGATATGATAGCACTCCGCTAGATCCTTCAGCCGATCAGAATCGGCTTCAGGATGACGGCAAAAAAAACAATGAAACAATGAAACAATTTAACAATTATTCCGTTGATGTTGTTGCAGCTGGCAAAAAGGCTGCCGAGTTAGCCAAAAAGTTGGGCTTGAATTTAGTGGCCGAATTC
>CAZGWE010000022.1:0-12679 GCA_964529405.1 uncultured Candidatus Saccharibacteria bacterium | reverse complement strand
GTTGAATTTTGGGAGTCGCGGCCGATTTCTAAATTCATTATCGAGAGCTATATTAAAAATGATTACGACAAAGTCGATTTAATCTATTCCCACTTTGTTTCTTCCTTAAAACAAACGCCGGTTATTAAACAGCTATTGCCGATCGACCGCCATCACATCGATCTGCCGGAGTTGTGGGAGATTAAGGACAAGAATATCGATAAAGTCGAATATAAGTTTGAGCCGAATATCGATGGAATATTAGAGCGAATTCTACCCCAATTCATCCGCGTTGTCGTTTACGGTCTGTTCCTGGAATCCAATGCCTCCGAACATTCGGCCCGCATGTTTGCTATGAAAAACGCCACCGACAACGCCAGGGATTTGATTGATGATTTGACTCTAACTTATAATTCCATCCGCCAGGATTCAATTACCAAAGAGTTAGCCGAGATAGCTGGTGCGGCAGAGGCCATGAAATAATTTTCAATTTTACAATTTTCAATCAATTCATAATGTTAAAACTGAAAATTGAAAATTGTAAAATTGAAAATTTACGGAGTATGTTATGAGTAAAACCGGAACAATTACCCAAATTATCGGCGCAGTCGTTGACGTCAAATTTTCAGGCGATTTGCCTAAAATTTATGATGCGTTGGAGTGTAAACTTGGCGATAATCGCCTGGTGCTGGAAGTTGAACAGCATTTGAGCGATGACACTGTCCGCACCGTGGCCATGAGTTCAACCGATGGCTTGGAACGCGGCGTCAAGGTTGAAAGTACAGGCGCCCCGATCTCAGTACCTGTTGGCGAGGGTTCGCTTGGCCGCATGTTTAACGTTGTCGGCGAACCGATTGACGAAAAAGAGGCACCGAAGGATGCTATATCCTATCCGATTCACCAACCGGCCCCGGACTTTAAAGATCAAGAAACCAAAACCGAGATCTTTGAAACCGGTATCAAAGTCATTGATCTGATCGCTCCAATCACCAAAGGCGGTAAAGTCGGTCTCTTCGGCGGGGCCGGCGTGGGCAAAACCGTTCTGATCACCGAACTCATCCGCAACATTGCCGCCGAACATGGCGGTTATTCCGTTTTTGCCGGAGTGGGCGAGAGGACGCGCGAAGGCAACGACCTTTATCATGAAATGAAGGATTCCGGCGTTCTGGATAAAACGGTCATGGTCTTTGGCCAGATGAACGAGCCGCCCGGTGCTCGTATGCGCGTTGGGCTTTCCGGCCTGGCTCAAGCTGAATATTTTCGCGACCAAGGCAAAGATATGCTTCTTTTCATCGACAACATCTTCCGCTTTACCCAAGCCGGAAGCGAAGTTTCGACCACCTTGGGCCGTATGCCGTCAGCCGTAGGCTATCAACCGACCCTGGCCACCGAGATGGGCGAGTTACAGGAACGCATCACCTCAACTAAGAAAGGTTCGATTACATCGGTCCAGGCTGTCTATGTCCCGGCCGATGACCTAACCGATCCGGCTCCAGCCACCACCTTTGCCCACCTTGACTCGACCATTGTGCTTGACCGTTCATTGGCCGCCCTCGGCATCTATCCGGCTGTTGACCCGCTGGCTTCTTCTTCCGCTATCTTAGATCCGAATGTTGTCGGCGAGGAGCATCACAACGTGGCTCGCGAAGTCCAGAGAATTTCACAAAGATATAAGAATTTACAGGATATTATCGCCGTGCTGGGCATGGAAGAGTTATCAGACGAGGATAAACTAACCGTCTCGCGTGCCCGAAAAATCCAGAAATTCCTCTCTCAACCATTCCACGTCGCTGAAAACTTTACCGGCTACAAAGGCGAATATGTTTCGCTCGCCGACACGGTCAAAAGCTTTAAGGAAATTACCGGGGGCAAGTATGACAGTGTCCCTGAGCAAGAATTTTATATGAAAGGCAGCATTTCGCAGGTTGCGAAATCATAAGACGTATACGTCGTATACGGCCCATAGGACTTATAATGAATGTATTTAAGCTAAAACTAATCTCCCCTGAAGGCGTCAAATTCGAAGCTGAAGTTTCCGAAGTACTTTTGCCGACGCCGCAGGGCCAAATCGCCGTGCTGCCCAATCACGCACCGGTCATTTCCCTGCTAAGCCCAGGCGAGATCATTGTCAAATCCGGCGGCAAGGAACACCCTCTGGTAACCGAGGGCGGTATTGTTGAGATCGCCAATAATTTGGTCAAAGTTTTAGCTGATACGGCCGAAGATGTTGAATCACTTGACGCCCTGAAGATTGAAAAAGCCAAAAAAGCGGCCGAAAGACGTAAGCTCGAGGCCAAAGATGATATTGAATATGCCTATGCCGTGGCTGCCATGGAAAAAGAGCTAGCCAAGCTAAGCATCCTTAGGCACCGCAAGAAACGCCTTTAAATTATATTAGCTTATAAATATTCTTCGGGTGAGTCTGCGAACGAGAAGTTTCTCGCTATTAGTTCTCGCCCAAGCTCGAACAATAATCAAATAAATTTCTAACTAATCCGTTAAAACCGTTTCCCAGCATTAAAAATTAAAAAGTCAAACGGGGGAAATATTAAAAAATGGGCTTGGTGCCACTCCGAAGCGTTCGGTATGAAACCTAGCCCATATCAGTTGTTCTCCCCGTCACTTCTTTTTGCCGTTTCCTGAAATCGGACGGGGAAGTGCGGCGATTAAATCAATCTCCATCCCTGCTTCGAGAGCAGTAATTTGCGCCTCAAGTTGGCTAGCCAACTCTTTTTTGGCGATTGATCGCATTAGAAGCTTGCCAGCCTCTTGAAGAGCACTCTTTTGAGCGCTCTTCAGACGCCTAAGACGGTCGGCGCGCTGTTCCCGTTTCCTCTCCTCCTCCCGCCTCAAGTAATCGTCGGCATACTCTTCGGATAGCGGGTCGAGAACAAAAGCATTGAGCTTCTCTCCAACCGGCTGAAGCAGACCGACGCGTACCAGGATAAAACGTGCCTCTTCATAAGCCAGATCATGCCGGCTTATGAAGATGGTTTTGAGCGTTTCACGGAGTAGCCGCTCCGGCAGCTTCTCCCCTGGCACAGCGCCACTCTGGATAAGCAAATGGCTTAGCCGGCGAAGTGCGCCTCTTTTGTACAGCCGGCGAACGCCCTTCTCGGCGTGCCGGATCCGGTTGTAGATGCTACAAGCCCGTGCTCTAGCCAAATCTGGGGGACCGTTGACCGACTGTTTGAGTTGGCTAACCTGCTGGTCAACATACCCCTTGACAAAAGCGTACGCCTTTGGGCAGAAGTGCCTGATGGCAGCTTCCGCAATCTTGGCATTGGGACAGACTAGTTCTCCCTTCCACTGGCACGGCTGGCCGGACAAGCGCATACGGACAAGCAGAACCTTCCCGCAATAAGGCGATGGCGCCACAACATGGACACCAGCGAAATGGCGCGAAAAGGCATCAATCCGGGCGCACTCGATCTGCAACAGGTAATGCTGCCGGCCAGGTGCACCCGTGCTTTGCCGGCGCGTCGCCGGATTGGCAAAGTCGGAAAAGTTGTCGCTAAGCCAGCCGGCAACCAGCCTATGTAAAGCTTCCAGCGGCGGCTTAGTGCCGTGTCTATCTTGGCCCTGAATTTCAGTCTCCAGAATGAAATGGCCATTCGACCACTCCACTCTTTCATTTCTAGATATCACTGTCTTTACCCCCCTCCGAACCGGTGCCATGCAGGTTAAAGATCGCCGACCAATAATCTGCATAGTGTTATCTAATATATCAAAATTAGAGTCCTTGTCAACAAAAAAGACCAGGAGGGAAATAGATTAACCTTTAAGAAAATTGCTCGCTTTTTTTAGCGCACAATTATAATCCGGGCACCATTTAATTTCCGGAAACCGCCGGAACCAGGTCAGCTGCCGCCGGGCGAAAGCATGGATTTTGTATTTGAGCTCCTGCTCCATCGCTCCATACTCCGATAATTGCCTAAGATCATCGGCAATTTGGACAGCTTCATTGATTTTTTTGCCATTCCCGTGAAGACGGGAATCTTGTAACAGGGGAGAGCTAAACTTGCCAGAAGATCCCCGGGTCATGGCGTTGCCTGCCCGAGGATGGCAGAAAGAAAGAGAAGAAAATCTGGATTTTTGTAAGACAGGGGAGTGCTGAATTACAAATTTTGCGATGATCCGGTACTCAAGCCCTAATTTTATCAACCAATTCGCATCGACACCGGATAATATCAAACCGATAACTTCTTCAAGCATACCGGCAGAGAACCGCGACTCTACCCTATCGTCAATTTTTTTATAGAGTTCTTCTCTGGGCAGATCAATGCCGATCTGCAAAGATCCAAAATTGGGTTTGATTTTAATCGGTTTTAGTCCTTCTTGAGCCCGCTCTATCGCCCGGATGAGTCTCCTGGGATTATTTTCATCAACCTGTGGATAACCCTGTGGATAAAGTGTTGATAACATCGCTCTCAACTGTTCAATTGTCATGCTCCGCATAGTCTTTCGGTCTGAAATTTGATTGAGAATTGAGAATTGAGAATTGAGAATTGGCTCCAACGTAAATCCCTCAACCAACCCCTGCACGTACAGTCCCGTTCCCCCGACAATGATCGGTACCTTGCCGCGAGAAAAAATATCGTCGATAGCAAGCCGCGAAAGTTTTAACCAATCGAATAGGGTAAACTTCTCTCCGGGATCAGCAACATCGATTAACCGCTGTTTTACATCAGCAAAACACTCTTTGCCGCTACCGATATCCAGTCCACGATAAACTTGTCTCGAGTCCGCCGAGATAATTTCCCCGTTTAGTTCTCTGGCCAATTTTACGCCAATGCCGGTCTTGCCGCTGGCAGTAGGCCCGACAATGGCAATGATTTTCCGATCTTTCATATCTTGCTATATTGCCCCAATGTTCGTAAAATATCAAGAGATATGATCAAGATTTACCGTCTCTCAAAATCCTACCATGACCAGAAAGTGGTTGATAATTTGAGCCTTGAGATTAAACAAGGCGCTATTTTTGGATTTTTGGGGCCGAACGGCGCCGGCAAAACGACGACGATGAAAATGATTGTGGGACTAGCAAAACCGGATAAGGGTAGTATAAAAATCGATAATAATGACCTTTTCTCCCCAAAAAGCAGGGAGCGAATCGGCTATATGCCGGAAGATCCCTATTTTTACGAACATCTTAACGCTTTAGAATTTTTATCCTTCATGAGTAACCTTTTTCCAAACAAGAAAAGCAAGAATGAGCTGATCCGGATACTGGAGCTGGTTGGTTTAATCAAAACAAAAAGTAAAAAAATTCGTTACTTCTCCAAGGGTATGAAACAGCGTCTTGGACTAGCCCAAGCCTTGGTCAATGATCCGGATTGCTTATTCCTTGATGAACCTCTCGATGGCCTTGATCCTATTGGCAGACTGAAATTTAAAAATATTCTGCTAGAACTTAAAAAAGATGGTAAAACGATTTTCTTCAACTCTCACGTCCTGTCTGATGTCGAAGAGATCTGCGACACAATCGGAATTATTGACAAGGGGAAATTAGTTTACGCCGGTCCGGTCAAAAAGTTTTGCAACCAAAAAACCTTAGAACAAAGATTTGTCGAAGTGGTAACCGAAAATGAATAATATTATTGAAATTGCCAAAAATACTTTCAAAGAAACGATCCGCGACCGCATTCTCTACGGCATTTTAGCTTTTGCCCTGCTTTTTCTGCTTTCGACGATACTCTCCGGCTCAATTTCGCTGGGCGAAGATATCAAGATCATCAAAGATTTTGGTCTGGCCGGCATTTATATTTTTTCAATCATTATCACCGTCTTCATCGGCACGTCGCTAATTTACAAAGAAATCGACAAACAAACCATCTATGTCATATTTTCAAAACCCGTTTCGACAGTTCAATTTGTCTTGGGCAAGTTTGTCGGGCTAATGGTCGGCATCAAGCTGACAGTGTTGCTTATGACGATGGTCTATTTAATTATTGTTTATGTTAAGGGCGGCGGATTTGATTATCTTTCGCTGCTTTCAATCGTTCTGCTGCTTTTTGAACTCTCGATTTTCGTCGGCCTGACAATTTTATTCTCGATTTTTGCCGCTCCTCTAGCCGGTACGATTTATGCAATCATCATACTTTGTATCGGCCACTCTTTGAGCCTGCTGCAAAGATATGCCGAAAAGTCGGGCGGAGTTCAAAAATATTTGGGTAATGCGGTCTACTATCTTTTACCCAATCTGGAGAAGTTTAACATCAGAAACAGCATCGTCCATGGTGTCGTTCCCACCTCCGGCCAGATCATTTATCCGATTGTTTACTCGATTTTTTATACGGCGATTTTACTGTATCTAGCTAATTTGGCGTTGAAAAAAAGAGATTTCTGAAATTTATAAGTCCTAATTTCTAATATCTAATAGAATCTCGATCACTGATTCTCAAATGACCAAAATCAGAACATGGACACTTACCGGTTGGGATTTGATTAGAAATTAGTAATTAGAAATTGGACATTTAGGTGCAATTCAACCTAAAAATGTTATCTATTTTCCTCCTTCTTGCCGGCATTGTCTCGATGCAGGTGTTCTATGATTCCGGTCGTGCCAAGGCGGTTTATTCCGAGCCAAATGTCTTAACATCCGATGTTATAAAAGCGGCCGACTTGGGTTTACACAATGCTGTCTCCGATCTAATGTGGCTTTCAGCCATTCAATATCTGGGCGGCGGTGAAAGCCGAAATTATGAAAAACTGGATGACTATTTAGCCCTGGCCACCGATCTCGATTCAAAATTTTCTTATCCTTATGCCTTTGGCGTATTAGTCATGCCAACTTTTGGTCAAACTGACCAGGCTATTAAGCTGGCTCAAAAGGGCTTAACAGACGCCGAGCCAGATTGGCGCATTCCCTATTACATGGCGACAACTTATCATATCGAGCTTTCCGATACGCAAAATGCCGCCAAGTATTTTGATATTGCTGCCAACACCAAAGGGGCGCCGGATAATATCAAACGAATAGCCGCCACTTATGGTACCAGGCCGGATTTGAGAGAACAGACCAAACAAATTTGGATTAGTATTGCTGAAAATTCTAAGGATGAAGTGGTAATCGAGCGGGCAAAAGCTTATATTACCCACTATGAGATTCTCGACTTTTTAGAACAAGCTGTCAAAATTTACAAAGAACGGTTCGGCCAATATCCGGCCGATATTAACGATTTAGTCGGCGGCCAAATCTTGCGCGCCATTCCACCCGACCCATTTGGTTTTGAGTATAAGATTGATGAAAGCGGCCGAGCACAGATAAAGTCGTAAAACGTAAAACGTGGAATCCGAGGCGTGCGCTTAACCTATCTGGCGTTATATGTTTCGGTTTCCCCGTTTCAAGATTTACGTTTCTCATGGTGATCTGTTTTTTGGTTTAGAACTTGCCGGATTTGAAAAACCGACTTGCCCGAAACAGGCATCTCTTTTTTTCTCCGCTCTTCCTGTTCTTTCCGCCAGAGTTCTTCTTCGATTTTGTCATAATCTTCTGTCATATTTATTCATACCTCAATGCATCAAGCGGATTAAGTTTAGCCGCCCGGCGGGCTGGATAAAGGCCGGTCAGAAAACCAACTACGATCGAAAAAGCCAAGATAATCAAAACAAATTCAACCGGCGTCTGGAACGGCTTAAGCATGGTACCGCCTGCCTGTTTGGCCAAAGTATTAATTAAAATATTCAAAATATTACCAAGAATAAGCGCCCCGCTAATACCAAGACCGCCGCCGGTAGTCGCAATCAAGGTAGCTTCAGCCAGAAAGATAAGGTAAATTTCGCGGTCCGTGGCACCGATTGCTTTCATAACGCCAATATCTTTTGTCCGCTCAAGCAACGAAATCGTCAGGGTATTGAACATGCCGATCGAAGCAACTATGAGAGCGATAGCGCCGAAAGCCAAGAGAACCGTTTGGACAATCTGAAAAATGCGATTCATCTGGTCGATTTTTTCGCCGATCGAAGTTGCTTTGTAACCATAACCGACAATTGCGCTTTTTACCTGGCCCATTAAATTCGATTCGCCGACTTTTATTTTGATTGCCGTGTAGCTTATGCCAGCCGGAATATCAACCGTCTTAATCGGCAAAAAGATATAAGAAGCGACATTATCCTTGATAATTCCCTTGATCGTATATTCGTCCTCTTTCATTAACGGCGCTTTCGCGTCAGAGGGGTTGGGTACAAAAATCGTCATGCCGGCTTTTTTACCGACAATTTCCTTAGGATCGACATTGAAAGCGCTAGCAATAACGGAGGTGATAACGATCGATTTTTCTGCATCATCGCTAAAAAGCTCCCCCATCTCTAACCGTGGGGACTCCAAATCAAGATACTCCGCTCCCACAATATTTATAATGACATCAGTCTTTGTTTTATTGTAGGCAATCTGACCGGAAACGGTCAAGTTGGAATTAACCGATTCTACCCCGTTAATATTTTTGAATTTTTCAATGGCATCGTCTTTCATCGAAAGAATAGTCGAGTCGCCGCTGGTTACTTGATAAGTTTTGAGCGCCTTAATGGATTGAATCTCACCAATGGTAATCCTTTGCAAGCCATAACCCAGCGAAACCAGGAAGATAATGGCGCCGATGCCAATCGAGATACCGAAAACCGTCAACAATGTCCGCATTTTATTGTTGACGAAGGTCGAAAAAGCGATACGTAGGATGTCAATAAATTTCATGGTGTTGTAAGTTCGGTTTGGTTGTCATCTTGCCTGCCATTTTCCTGTTGATCGGTTACTTCTTGGCGGTGCTTCTCGAGCATCTCGTTAAAATAATCTCTGCCTTCGCCTTGCTGTTTGGCGCTTTTGTTACCATGGACAATTAGATCGCTAACCTCCATTACATCCCCCAGATTTTCATTCTCCGTGTGTTCGATCTTCCGATTAACAACTTGGTTAACTATTTGCCCATCGCGCAGATAAATGATGCGGTGAGGATAATAAAGATATTCTGGATTATGAGTAACCAGCAGTACCGTCCTCTTTGACTTGATATTAAGATTGGCAATGATATTCATAACTTCGGTCGCCGACTTTGAGTCAAGGTTGCCGGTTGGCTCATCGGCAATGATAATCCAGGGATTGTTGGCCAGCGCCCTGGCGATGGCCACGCGCTGCTGTTGTCCGCCGGAGATTTCGGTTGGTAAACGCCGGGCGAATTTGTCTAATTCGAACATTTTCAAAAGGTGTTTAGCCCGGTTGGTCCTTCTTTTTTTCGACACCCCGGCAAAGGTTTGGGGCAAAGCAACATTAGTTATAACATTAAAGGATTTCAAAACGTTAAACTGCTGAAAAATCATGCCGATTTTTTTGTTGCGATGCTTGGCCAATTCAACTTTATTAAGTTTATTAAGATCCTTGCCGCGAACAGTTACTTTACCCCGGTCCGGTCTCTCCAAGCCGGCAATGCAGTTAAGCAAGGTCGATTTACCGCAACCCGAGGGACCAAAAAAGATAACGTACTCGCCGGAGTAAATCTCCAGATTTATGCCCTTTAAAATTTGAACTTTGGTTTCCCCGACGCCGAATTCTTTAACCAAATTTTCTACCTTGATAATCGGTTTCGGCATAGGCCTACCCTCCTCCCGCTAATTCCTTGAGCCAGGAGAATCTCTCTTCGAGTATCTGGATGATATATTGGAGCAAAGAGGTGTCTTGGCGCAAAGTCAGAACAGTATAATCATCAGAAACACTGATGTTGCCAGCCTCGTCTTCTGAAATTGCTCTCAAGTGGTAGGTCGCACTCGGCAAGAGGTTGGAAATAACGACGATGTGCGAATTGGTTAAGGTTTCATTTTTTTCGGTCGAATATTGGTAAGAATCCTTTTCAGCTACACCTAAAGAGTATTGGATTTGGCTGGTTGACGACTCGTCTGTACTCCACGAGATAATCGCTTGAGCTTTCACCTCGCCATTGGCGCCGTTTATGGTGGACGTCTCTGCCTTCATATCTTTGATTATCGGCGGAGTTGTGTCAATGGTAGTCTGGAAGGTTTGAATCGGGCTCTCCACCGAATTGCCATATTTATCCCTTGATTTAGCTTTAAATGAATAGACGGTCGCCGGATTTAAGTTAGTCAGAACTATTTTGTGCGATTTTACGCTATCGCTCTTACCTTGCGATTGATCAAGGCTGCCGGCCAAACCGTAATCGACATAAGAATCAGTCTCGATATTTGTTTCCCAGATTACTGCGGCGCTTCTGGAATCGACATCTTTGTACTTAACGTTGGTGATAACCGGCAAGGTTAAAGTGGCAAAGGTATAATTATCCGAAGCAATCTCGACTCCGTCGCTCGACCTGCCCTTAACTCTAAAGTGATAAACCGTACCCTGATTTAAATCGGCAGCTTTGATAGTATGGATGGTCACCACGCCGGTTGATTGATCTTCAATATTAAAACCGTAAGAGTCGGTCGTGCCAATCGAAACAATAGAGGAAGTGACGATATTGGTTTTCCAGGAAATGATGGCCGAGTTGAGGCTGACATCCGAAACGGCTACCGAAGAGACTGACGGCCTGGAACTGGTCAAAACCTTGGTCGTAAGGGTATCAACATCGGAAGCCACCGCGTTGCCAAGGGCATCCTTGGACTCGACTTTATAGTAATAAGTTGTACCAGCCGTTAATGAAGCCAGAGAAACAAAATGTTCATAACCGCTAGTGGTACTTTCGCTCGTTTCGCTGCCCAAACTGTCAGTGATACCGTAAAGCACCTTTGAGGTTGAAAGCTTATTGGTAACCCAGCCGATAGTGGCGACAGTTGCGTCTCCAGCCGATGGCACAGCCGCAATATTACTAATCTCCAGGTTGCCAGCCAGATCAGTGGAGAGACCGGTGGTGAAGTTGCGATCACTACTATAAGAGAATGAATTAGTCGAGGCGGTAGCCTTAATTCTAAAGTGGTAAAGAGAGTTAAGTTCCAAACCGGATAAGATAACCGAGTGGCTCGTAACAAGATCGGAGCTGCCGGAAACCTGGCCGTAGATGATGGTTTTACCGTATTCGATAACAGAATCAGTTTCCATGTTAGTCGTCCAAGTAATCGTAGCAGAATTTAGGCCGATACTGCCAACCTCCAAATTGGAGATCACCGGTGCTGCTCCAGGCCGGCCGGAGACTTCCATGCTCGGCACGGAAACATCCGGAACATCGGTGTGGGTCCTGATTCGATAGGCGTATGTTTTGGTTGAATCGAGATCTGAATCGATATAGTACTGGTTGGCTGTTGTCGTCACGCTTGAAAAAGCGCTGTCATCAATAGAACGCTCAATAATAAAGTAATCAAAGGCGGCATTATTAATTTCGTCCCATTGCAGGGAAAGCTGGTAGAAATTGACTTTGGTTGTGTCGGAAACATCAAGCAAAGAGACAGAAGCCGGCGGCACCGGAGAAATCGGCGTCGCTCTATCAGCATTGTCCGAAAAAGCCGATTCGATGTCATCTGCATTTCTGGCCTTAACCTTGAATGAATAAATCGTGTTTTCGATTAAACTTATATTTAAACTGCCGTTAGAACCGTTCCAGTCTGCCCGCGCCGCCCAAACGGCGCTGCCGGAAAAAGTGCCGTCCTGTTTTAGATACTTTCCAACCGTTTCGTTATAAATAACATACTCGACATCGCTCGGATTAGCACCGCCGTTGATAACGATTTTTAAGGTGGTCGAATTGACCGGCGTGACGGTCGGCGCCAATGGTGTAGCGGCATATGTCCGCGTCAAGGTCGAAGCGGTAGAAAAGGCCGTTTCGGTTTCATCGCCGTTCCTGGCTTTGGCAATAAAACGGTATTGGCTGTTGGGCGTAAGTCCGGTCACCGCCATGCCGCCACTCCCGCCCCATTGGGCGTAGGTCCGCCAGAATTCGCTTGCCCCGAGTGATCCATCAGTCTGAACCCAACTATCCGTATCAACCGCACCGTTATTGTTCTGGTCCAAACCGAAAGCAAATTCAGTTCCAGCCGGATTGGAGTTTTGGTTAATGGCAAGGGACATTGAAATACTGCTTACCGTCACCACCATTGGAGCCGACGGAGCATTGGCCAGCGTATAAACAGCCGCGGTAGCGGAAGCGCTGCCATCTTCATCCGCATCATTGGCTTTAACATAACGGGAGTACCGGACATTCGGCGACAAACCCGACTCGTTTAGATAGTAAGACTGGCCGGTTGTCAAAGTAGTAGTCGAGGCTACCGTTCCGATTAATGAGTTATCGTCGGCATCGTAAAGATTGAAGCTGCGTTCTGAAACCGACTGGTCTGTCCAATTCCAGCGGATTGAATTAACGGCGATATTACCGGCCGCCGTCATGGTTGGTGCCGATGGCGGAGCGTAGTAATAAACCGTGACCGCGTTTATTTCCGTTTGATGAAGAGAGTCGCTTTGCAAATAAGCTCTAAATTTTAGCTCGCCGCTGCCTGCCGGCAAAGTACTGATATTGCTGTTAATATCGGCTGCCGTATCGCTCTCCGAATAGCTGTTTGAAGCTGCGGTCCAAGACGAACCGTTCCACCAATACCAGGAAGTACCGCTATCGGGCGAGAGCTGGAACCGGGTGGTGCCGGCTGAATTGGCGCCGGGAGCGACGCTAAATCCCGACAGGCTGGAATAATTCAGGGCGGTGTTATTGATAACCGAAGGGTTATCGATCGGGTATGAACCATCCAACAGAGCTGTTCCATAGTCTGGACT
>CAZGWE010000021.1:0-14811 GCA_964529405.1 uncultured Candidatus Saccharibacteria bacterium | reverse complement strand
GCTGTCTCCAGACTAACAGATGAATAAACCGGTAACAATTTAAACATACTGGACGTTTCATATTTCGAACCTGAATTTGCGATAAGAAAAAAAGAAATGCTTAAGAAAGACCGCAATGATAAATACGTTGATTGCGGGCCGGGACATTGCGGCCAATTCTCGGGTGATTTTTATGCTGCCGGAAAGTATCATTACATGCGCAAGAAGAAGAGACCGCCAGAAAAGACCGGGCTTGCTGCTATCATCAGGATTCCTGACACAGGTATATTTGGAAAAACAACCAAACTAGATCCAAATCCAGGTTGTTTTAAAATTTTGGCAAGAACAATTCAAAAGATTAGAAGAGAGGGCAGCAATAAATAATACAGGAGGCTTGATATCTTCCTCCCCTGATCGATTGTGCCATTGGTTCGCATAAATGGCGGAATCATCGTGGGGGCAAGTAATTAAGCCGAGGAATATTCAAATATTATGTTAGGAACCAAAAAGGAAAAGACCAAGGAAGCGAAAAACATTCGTTTATTTCTAACCAAGTTTTGGCGGCGGGCAAAAATTGTCATAGTGGCAATTACGGTTATTGCCTTTTGGATTTTTATCGCTCTAATGTTCTTCGCGGATGAGGATATCTTTTCTGACTCAGACTGTAATACACAGGGTATTAAGCTGTATGGCGAACTTGATACTTACGCCACCTATGCTCTCGATTCGGATGATAAGAAAGTTACTATGGCCTCATCTGAAAGAATCACCCAACAAATTAGAGAAGCGCAGAGAGACGACTCGATTAAGGCTATTTTACTTCAAATCGATTCCCCTGGCGGCGGTACTGTTCCGGGCGGAGAGATAGCCAATGAATTAAAACGGTCAACTAAGCCGACTCTGGCACTGATTAGAGAAATGGGCGCATCCGCTGCTTACGAGGCGGCCAGCGGCGCCGGTTGGATTATGTCCGCAGAGAATTCAACTGTGGGCGGTATCGGCACGACACAGTCTTATCTTGATAACTCCATCAAGAATACTAAAGATGGTCTAACTTACGTTGAGTTAAATTCCGGCAGATACAAGGATTCGGGAGATCCCGACAAGTCTCTTTCGGAGGAGGAGAAACAAATATTAATACGCGATGTTCGGCTTACTCATGAAAATTTTATCAAGGAAGTGGCTATCAACCGTCATCTTGATATTGAAAAAGTGAGGCAACTGGCTGATGGTTCCACAATGCTCAGCCGCATGGCTCTAGAGAACGGCTTGATTGATCAAATCGGCGGATTATTTGAAGCCGAACAATACTTGAAAGAGAAGATTAAGGAAAAACCGGCAATTTGTTGGGCAGAGTAATATACGGATTAGGGATCGAAGTGCATCAAAGCATTTATCCATCAGTAGGTTAATTTTCGCTTGCTTAGTCAGGCATAAAATGGTATACCTGAACTAGATAATTGGTATATAAATATGCCGGCGAGATTATATAATCCAACAAGCGAAGAGGTATTTAAAATTAGTCGAAGCAAGATCGATCTTTTTGTGAATTGCCCAAGATGTTTCTATTTAGATCAACGTTTGGGCATAAAGCGGCCAAGCGGACCAGGATTTTCTCTAAACTCAGCGGTTGATGTACTTCTTAAGAAGGAGTTTGATCTACATAGGGCTAACAAAACTCCACATCCCCTGATGACGGCTTATGGGATTGATGCTGCTCCATTTGATCATGAAAAAATCGACCAGTGGCGTCATAACTTTACCGGTGTGCAATACGTTGACCCAACTACTAATTTCTTAATTTACGGCGCTATTGATGATGTCTGGATTGACAAGAGTGGACAATTAATCGTGGTCGATTACAAATCTACTTCAACATCAGAAGAAATCACTCTGGATGGTGAGTACAAAGAGGGCTACAAGCGGCAAATAGAAGTTTACCAGTGGCTTCTTCGACATAATGGTTTTGATGTCAGTAACACGGGGTTCTTTGTTTACTGCAATGGCAAGAAAGATCGAGAGGCATTTGATGGCAAGTTGGAGTTCGATATTCAACTAATTCCCTATACTGGCGACGACTCT
Source organism: uncultured Candidatus Saccharibacteria bacterium (assembly GCA_964529405.1). Taxonomy (GTDB): domain Bacteria; phylum Patescibacteriota; class UBA1384; order XYA2-FULL-43-10; family 1-14-0-10-43-13; genus CAZGWE01. The sequence continues at coordinate 12,750 of CAZGWE010000021.1, read as the reverse complement.
TGGGTTGAGCCGACTATTTTTAACATAAAAAACTGTCTGGAAAGCGATAATGTCCCAGGTTCGGTCGCCGCTTGCGAATTTTGCCAATACGGTGAAGCAATAGTTGAATTGGCCGAAGCCAAAGATGCCACTGTTTTGGAAACTACTTTGTCTTAACAATTATAATCATGGCGGGGAATGAATGGGCCGAGAACCGTACGATCTCAATAGGTTCATTGAAGATGCTAAGGGACTTATCGGTCTCGTACTATTTAGTTGTTTCGGCATTGGCTTGTTCTACTATTTGTTGCACGATGCGGTTGGTATTGAATCGACTCAGAGTTTACGCTATTCGATAATTGCCGGCGGCGTTTGGGCTTTGATCGGCTATTGGGGTGATTTGCTTGATGTCGACATCCAAAAATTACTTAAGAAAGATTTATTTAGCAGCAAGAAGAATAAAAAATAGGGGTAAAATCATTATGCTTTTTAATGTTATTTGACAGGAGAAAAATATGGCAAGACAAGGCGTAACCCTAAATAAGCTACATTGCCAGAAACTTTGGGAATGGACCAAGGGTGATGTTAAACAGTTATTTGAAGGTTTTAATTTGGAAAGGCTAGAAGGACCCTCAAACGGCTATACCATGTTTCTTTTTTGTCTTATGGATATCTGGGGATCCGTTATGCGCGACAACTTCGGTGATGAAACCAATGGCCATTCTAATCAAAATGTAAGACTGTTTTTGGGATCCCTAGCTAACCACAAACCTGGCGAGTACGAAATAACTGATAGTAATGGTCAGATTACGCAAGGAATTGTTAAAGAGCTTAGACATAATCTGGTTCACACATATGGGTTAGGTGTTATTAAGACTAACTCAAAAAAAGATCATCCCAATGTTGATATTAGCGGCAAGCAAAAAACTATAAACCTCCAAATAACAAATAACCGATGGCATGTAGACTGCCGAAGACTGAAGAATGATATCTTGGAAGTAATTGAAGAATGGATGCAGAATAAAGGATACCTTTGAGATATCCGCTGTCGTGGCAGTTTTGAGAAAAATATATGAATCTCACGAAATATCTGGGTCAAACCATAAAAGTAGAAATCGACCGGCCGTTGGGAAGCAAACATCCGAAGCACGGTTTTCTTTATCCTGTTAATTACGGCTTCATACCAAACACCAAAGCCCCGGATGGCGAGGAAATTGATGCTTATATCCTTGGCGTTGATACGCCGTTCAAGAAATTCACCGGCAAGTGTATTGCAATTATCCATAGAACTAACGATGACGATGACAAGCTTGTCGTTGTACCGGCTAATTACCGTAAAATTTCCAACAATGAAATCAAAGTCCAAACCCACTTTCAAGAACAGTATTTTGAGTCGGAGATAATTAGAAATCCTGAAGGATAATTTCATGTCCGATGTTAATACTTTTCATAAAGTCCACGGCGTACGTGTTTTGATCTATCATAATGACAAACTTCTTATCATGAGGCGTGCTGGTTTAGATAAAAACGACGCCAATCTCTGGGATATTCCCGGCGGCAAAATCGAACCAGGCGAAAGTGTATATGACGCAATTAAAAGAGAGGTTTTTGAAGAAACTGGATTGAGCTCAGTAATCATCTCAATTAAAGATTTGCATGGTTTGATTACCGGAGATTTTGATTCAACTAACAAGCTGGTCATTGCTGTTTATGAGTGCGAGTCGTCGATGACAGATATTAAGCTAAATGAAGAACATTCGGAATATCGTTGGATCGATCCCGAAGAGCTACCGTCTTATAATCCTGGACGCGTTTTAACTGCTCTTAAGTCATCGCTGATAGAGTGAATTTTACAGTTTAGCCGACAGGTACTCTTCACACCGTTCTAAGCAATTTTAGCCATTCGAATTTCATCGCCAAAACCGTCATCGTACAGAACATTATCCTTATATAGGCCTTCTCTTTTGAATCCGTATTTTTCATACAGCTTTATTGCAATGGAATTTCTAGCAAGAACCTCAAGCCAGATTTTGTGAAGCTTAAGTTTATTGAATCCGTAATCGAGTATGTACTCCATGGCAGACGAGCCGATACCCTTGCCCCAGTAATTTTTATCACCAATGACAAGATACAGATCGCCGTTCTTATCTAAGAGATTAATATCTACCAGTCCTACCTGCCCAACTGGTTTACCATCAATCTCAATTGTAAAAATCTCTTTCGACTTGTTTTTCTGGTAGTCCTCAAACCACTGGCGATGAAACTCTTCGTCTGTACTGCTTCTTGTCCGATGTCCAAGATATTTGTTCACCTCGGGATCGTTAAGCCATTTTAATCTGTATGGCAAATCATTAATTGTAATTTTTCGAAAGATAATTTTCATTGTGTTGTGTATATTACGGCCACCGGATACGCAGTGTCGCGTACCCGGTGGCAGGGTGTCGCCTTTACCTGGAGCGGTCGAGAAAGCTGCTGCTGACCGCACCCTGGCTGGGCACAGAGGGACTGTCGGGCACCGGAGAGGAAACCGGCACGACGGTTGCGGGGCGATGCCGATAGCCGGGGTCGCTTCGGGCTGCTGATCGGGCATGCTCCGTTTCGGGAGCCGTTTCGGTTTGTGGCGTATCCGACTGTTTCATTGAAAAGCCTCCAATCTACTGCGAGAGTACCAAAAACAATCACCTTAATCAATTCTTTTCAATCTTGGATTTGATTTTTTTATAACCAAAATTTACCATTGAACGCCAGCCATACAAGGCGTTTGACATCACGTCTTAGCAAAGAGTAATATGGGACTTATAATATTCAACAAACATGAAAGTTCATTTAACCAACAAAACTACCTCGCCAGAACGGGACTACTTGTCTCTAATATTATCAGTGGCTAAACAGGCAGGCTTAGACTTCGATAACTATGAGACCGTAAACACTGGCCTAACTAATTCGCTCAAAGTTGTATTAGCCAAAAACGGCGAGAGACGTTACTTTGCTAAAACCGGCGAAAAGGTTGAGGCCGAGTGCCTTATGTATGATCAGCCGGTGTTTAACAGCCAAATTTTCCTGCGGAAGGAAACCGAAGATCAAAAAGTGCTCATTGTGCCGTACATAAATCGCCCCACTCTTGAAGAACTATATTTACGTTCGAAAGACAAACTTATTGACCAAAATAAGATCCTGAAAAATATCTTAGAGATTGTTTGGCACAACTTCTGGTCAAAAACAGCAAGCATCAAAACGAATGATAATGAAAAGAATAGCGCTTATATCAAAAGTCACTTTTCATCATTACTAAATGAAATTGATAGTGTAAGCATTGACAACCAAGAAATTGCATTTAGTGATCTTATTAACAAAAAAATCATCTACAATAAAAATCAAATAGTACATGAACTACCATCGATTGGAGAGATGATCCAGAACATTATTCTGCTTTTCAATAATCATGAAAGTTGTGTCAAGGCCTTTATTCATGGCGATTTTCAGCCATCAAACATTCTTCTGGGAGAAAACGAATTAAAAATTGTTGATATCTCAAACGCTGATCCTGATGGTTATTTAGCTTTGGACATTGCGAAATATTTTAACTTCTTCAATCGTTTTTACCGAGTGGTACTGAGTCGCGATGAAAAGTATTCAAGTCTAGAGGCGGGTTCTCAATTTCCCCTTGAATTTCGTTTAGAGAATGATTATCTGGTTTTGAACAATTCGCAGCCAGCTTCGTTTGATCAGGGGGTGATTGAAAAAATTGAAGAAGAATTTTGCCTTTTCATAGCTAAGCATTTTGACGATTATTATTTTATTGATCAGGTTAAAATACTCAAGTTCATTCTAAACGTTATCACTATGAGACGCCATCTTTTGACGAAAAGCAGCCTGGTCGATTTGCTCATATTAAATATCGTTGATTCTTTTTCTGAAGTAAGAAACAAGGCTTTGGTAATATAGTGGCGGAAATAAATGTTCCCAAAATTGAAACGGGTTTGAAGGAGCAGGAAGGCGTTGAAGAACTTGAACAAGCCCGCGAAGTTTTAGGCCACTATTTTGAGACTAAAGGTATTTCTGATTATGACATCATTGATTTAAAGCGAACGGGCAAATCTGTTTACGGTGAAGTGGTAATTGAAAACAAACCCTACTACTTCAAGGTAGCCAAATCAGAGGATCTGGCAATCGAACTGTCTGGATACAGGACTGCTAATGCTTATCCCCATGAGCCGATTGTTGACCATTTCTTTGATGATGAATATGGCTTGATGCTGCAAAATTATTGCGAAGATTTGAGACCAGGTGGGGCAGGTTTGCTCTCTAATTACCTGAATAAAAGAATTTATTCGCCCGAAGAAGCTAATCCCGCGGGATGGACGGGAAGAGCAAGGGCGATTTTCGAAAATGTTCAACATATAGTGGGCGACACGGTAACATCGCCTATGGTACTTAGCGGCCCAAGCGACAAGTTTTTTGCCGAAAGGCTTACGCCTGACGGAAGAATTAGTCAATTCTATGCCGGACAGACCATGTCCTTTCCTGCGGCCCATGCAAATGTTGAGTGCAACGACCTTTTTGGTTATCAAATTCATTCGGGTGGCGATACAACAACGATTACCGAGCAGCTAGAACAAGCCAGGATGATTTTATCGCCTGACCAGCCAAGAGTTTTTGCAGTAACTCAGGGCGATCTGACGGAAAATAATATCTCGGCTAACGGTGTCTTTTTCGATTTTGAGACAGCCGGATTAAATTCAATTCTTCAGGAAGCGGCCATTTTTATATACTTTGCTTTCATATATGGTCACTACCTCGGCGTAAAATATTCAGACTTCCCCTCAACCAATCTTGAGTATGATGCAAACCAGCTTCTGAATACAGAGTACCAATTAGATCGGGATGACAGGTCAATTAAGATCGATTGCGAATATACACTGCCCGAGATTAAGCGAGAGTTAATTAGAATGTTTAACGAGACGGTGGTTGTGCCATTGGAAAAAAGTGGTAAATTGGGACGGAGAGAAGATATCGAATATCTCAAGTCTGCCTTCCTCATGAGGATTATCGGCGTCAAGAATTTGCGAAAGTTTGCAGAGAAAGACATGGTTTTTTCTCTTTCTCTTGTTCCATATCTTTGCGATCGAAGACCTTATAGCAGCGTTTCTGATTATATTAATGATAAGTTTATTAATTGGGGTGAGAATGAAAGATAATTTGCAATTGTTGAGGGAAAAAGTTCGTGACAGTAAGCAAGTGGTACTGAGTGTAGATTTGGACGATACTCTAGTAAATAGAGAAATGGGCCCAAATTATATTACGCCGAATACTTTTGATGCATTTAAAAATGTTCTGGCCAAGAAAAATACGATTACCTTGATTAACACCGGGCGGGAAAGGTACGGCTACGAATCGTTTTGCCGCGATGCGATCAATGTTAAGAATGCTATCCTCGGGGCTGGTTCGGTCATAGAGCACAAGGGAGAATATAATTTTGATCCAGTAGCGGAAATAGAAAGTAATCTTTTAAAAGCGATTTTTAATCTAATAAAGAAAAAGAAACTGCCTTTTGCTGATATGGCATATTTTTATGACAGATCAATTGTTCATAACCTTGACCGTTATTCAATCTTATTCTTTTCACAAAATCCGGCAGGCTGGTTTGATGTTTATCCGAAAATAAGTCATGTTGATGAGGGTATCCAGTACGATAAAGTTTTTAGAATTGAATTTCCTATCGTAAAGAGCGAATATCCCAATCTCTTTAATGATTTAGCTGACAAGAGAAAAAATTGCTTTCCTCTTTTCCAAGAGATTCTCGGTTCGGATGTTAAACTAAACAAAGAGTACTTGATAAAGAGAAAATCCTTCTTTAAGGAGCAGCTACGAGATGAGGTTGTTTTCGCCCGGCTCGAAGTAAACGAAACTGTTGTGAATAAAGGCACTGGCTTAAAACTATGGTTTGAAAAGTCTGGTCTCAACGCTGGCGACTGTACTATTATTCACATTGGAGATAAAGACCATGGTGTTGTTAACGATACAATTATTAAATCTGTTTTTCCGGAAAGCATAATCGCCATGGTTGGGGATGATTTTGATAAAAAGAACCCTCTAGTTGATCTATATCTAGAGGGAAATATTGATAATTCGGTTCGGGATATTTTGAATGCTGTTGCCAGATAGCTCTGACTATTGATAGTGATCGGTTGCTAGCGCACTACAGTGCGCCAGCAACTCGAGACAGGATCATCTCCGCTTCATTTTCGGCCTCCAATACGTTGTCAGCAGCATGCACCAGAGTGTTGGGCTGCGTGACCCCGTATTTTTGGCGTATCTGAGCGCGAAGTTGCATGCACTTCTGGATGGCGCCGGTTCCCTCGACCAGGAACATCTTGCACGGGCCGCTGCACATGAAGCTCCGAAAGTTCTCTTTGAACCGCTGCTCCCCATGAGTGTAGAACTGCAGGAGAAGCTCGACTGAGAACGTGAACGACCTGCAGGCTAGAACACGGAGCCCCAGCGCCGCCAAGGAAGTCAGAACCTCCTCTTCCAGATGGCCGGCTCCGGGTTTGAGCATGAATACGGCCTTTTCCATTGGATTGCCCCCCCTTCAGCACTATAATTACCACATAAACTAGTCATGTGTCAATGTTTTAGAACTATACAAGTTAGAAGTTCTGTTTCGAACTAACACTCTACTTGCAGAATAATTTTAGAACATTTTCAATGCTAGGAAACGCAGTCTTAAAACATTCATCGAGGTTTTCATTGCCAAATCCTTGAATTGTAGGTTCAACCAACAATTCTGAAATTGGAGTGCGAGTTAAGATTAAATCAACCAATCTTTCGGTATTATCAAAACTAAGACTATATTTTTGCACTAATTTATCTATTGCTAGGTGCACAATTTCATGAGCAATCTTTTCGTTAGCTTCACGTATATCTTTGTCGTATTTATCTACTACACGGACTGATATTTTGTTTGGTGAATAATATGATCCGCCGGGGCCATAGCGAGATATACAACAGTGAACATTTTTGATTCCTTTACCAGTTTGGATTTTCGCAAGCTCATTGAAGAATTTATCCCCAATTGTTAGCCATCCTGATTCTGTGGTTCTAAGAGTTCGTTTGTAAATATCCTCTTCGTTCGCAAATATCTTATCGAATTGCTGCTTCAGTTGCTTTATTGCTAATTTATCTTTAGGATTAGCTATTAATTCTTTTTCGATATCCTTGGAGATCTTGGGGTAGAATACCTTGTATTTATTCTTTATGAAAAAATCATACTCTGAGTAAATCCAGCATATTTCTTTGAGTTCGAGATCTTTACTATACGTAAAATTTATCATATATAAGCCCTAATAAAAGAAAAGTGGCGCACCGTCTCAGGAGGAAACGGGCGCCACGAGCGGAACTTCGCGTGGCCCGCGATCGCGGTTACACGCAGCGGCAGCACGTCAGCACGACCGGCTTGGACTCCGCGGCCTTCTGGGGCTGCTTCTTCCAGGTCTTGCCGAAAGACTTCAATCTGATCACCTCCCCCCATTGTACGCTTATATTACGACTATCGGTCGGCTTTGTCAACAAGCCAACAGGCCGACGCAGTTGTACTTTGCCTCCTCTTCTTCATTGGCCTGGCGGACGTTGCCAAAGCCTACTTTGCGGAGCGCATCTTGGATCTCCAGCGGATCCCTGGGGTGCCATGGGAACCGAATTGACGTACTTCGTGCTTGCCCGTATTCCTCCTCGATGAGAAAGACGGTGAGCATATTGCTCTCGCAGACATCAAAGACGACCAAGTTGCGGCGATCCCCACATGGGACGCTACCTCTGAGCTCGAAGCACTGCCTGTCTTCACGTCCGGCAAGACGATCCCAGCGCTTCGTGGCGATATAGAGGCATCCTCCCGGCACGACAAGGCTTTTCTTCGTTTCGTGACAGAAGCGCGCCAGCTTGTCAGGCGTGTCGAAGTGATAGAGCGAGTCGTGGCAGATTACCAGGTCGAAACGTCGGCCCAGGATTTCTGCTTCCTCCATTGGGCATTCCAGAAAATCAATGCTGGCCCTGAGTTCTTGGGCGTTGTTTCTGGCTAGCTCGAGCATACCGGCTGACGTGTCGATAGCAGTTACCTCGTAGCCGGCCAGAGCTAACCCAATGGAGGGGTTACCGGCACCACATCCCATGTCTAGAACTGATTGCCCGCCTCTTTGTTTCAGGATCTCGTCCAGACGGTCTGCCAGTGCTTCGTCAAAGTGCTTTGGGAATGCGAAGAGCCGGTTGTAAAAACGGCTCACCTCGTCATGAGGATTCATTGCCGCCTTCTCCTTCCTCGGCCAGGACGTCGGGCGCTGCCATATTGACGAACTCTTGCATAGTAGCCAGTGGATCGTCACAGAGCTGCTGTCCTTTTCCCAGCTTGAGCGCCTTGAACGGGCAGCCTCCACCACAGGTTAGCATGGAGACACAGCCTTGACAGCGCTCGAGCTTATCGACTGACTCGAACCGCCAGCGGTCAAAGAGGTCTTCGCGGATATCGAGCTCTGGCGCATACGTGCCGATCGACATGCTCCTGTCGCCAGCCGCCGAAGGGCAGGGATAGACCAGTCCATCAGGACCGAACAGGAACAGCTTGCCCCATCCCGAGTTGCAGAAGTGGAACTTGGGACCGATGCCTCTATTGGTGACGTAGCCCAGGTTGACCATCAGGTTGTCGAGAACGTGCGTGGTGTCAAAGTCGCCAACGAGATCACTTTCGGCGATCTGCCTAATGGCAATCATTGCCTGTGCAACCTCGACTTCATTGAGACAGTCGATCGTCTCAGCGCAGTGCCGGTTGTTCACCATGGTGAAGTAGCACTTCAGGGTTGGACAGTCGAGCCACCCCTTGGATCGGGCGAAGTCGATGAACTCACCGTATCTTTCGACGCCCCCTCTTCCGAGGTTGCTGCGGATCTGGACCGGCACTTGGGCTGCTACCAGTGTATCGATGCCGGCAACAATCTTGTTGAATGTTCCGCGCTTACTCCGGTCGATCCGGCCCTGGTCGTGAATCTCGGCAATCCCATCGAGAGTGGTCTGTACGTAGTTGATCCCTTCGCGGTACTCGCTCAAGATGTCAACGAAACCGGGAATGCCGGTGCCGTTACTGATGATGTTGAGGATGTAACCGCGACGAGTAGCTTGCGTAAGAATCGCTCTAACTGCTGCTTGGTTGCCGTTGAGCAACGGCTCTCCGCCGTAAACGTGAAGCGTGGGTGGCGCCGAGACAGTGTTGAGCCGATCCATGGCTGCAAACGCGGCAGCAATGTTGCCAGGGGTGATGACGCTGAAGTTGTCCCGGCTGCCGCCTTCGAAGCAGTATGTGCAGTCGAGGTTACAGCCATATGTCGGACAGATCCAGAAGCTGAACGGCTCCTGCTGAATCTTGGCAAGATATTCTTGCTTCAATTCGTCGAAGAGCTCTTGTTCTGCTGCTTCTGAAGGGAAGACGTAGCCGCGCTCGACGAGAGCAGCCAGATCTTCAGGTCTGACGGAGTGTTCCACGCCTTCTTTCAGCCTCATGATCTCAGTAAAGAGGTCGTTGTTCAGTAGATCCACGGCACCGGTCAGCAGATTGACCATGAGCCGGTGACCCGAGCCGCAAGTGAGGCCTACCGCATATTTCGTGACGTACACGATGACCACCTCCTCGATTTGGTCGGGAACGGCTGATGCCGTCAAGCTTATTTAGCACTATTTGTGGCATTTTGTCAAATCCAGATTGACAAACGATCGTAAATATGGTAATATATGTAGTTTCAATCACTAGGTGGTTATGTTACCATCTGGATGGCTGAGCACGTGTCTGCTCAGTGGAAAACCAAGGGGGAGGTGAAAAGCCATGAAGATCAGACCGGCCGTTCTATCTGACGTCGACGACGTAATTCGAGTGTGCGACTTGTCGTGGAAAGGGATTTGGCAGGGCGAGCGGTCGATCTTCATCGACCGCATCCTAGCCTTTCCCGAATGCGGCATTATCGTCGGCGAAGTCAACGGACGTATCGAAGGCTACGTCTCGGTGCAGCTAATCGACAGTAGCAAACTGCTTGGCAGCACATGGGACGAGGAAACTGATTTCGGACATATCAGGGGTACACACAACCCTGACGGCGACTGGCTTCATGGCGTCGGCTTGGCAGTTACACCCGAAGGGTGTAGGGCGGGCCTAACCGGGGAGCTTATCCGTTTCCTGTTCGACTACGCTGTCGCCAACAACAAGCGTGGATGTCGGTTCGTAACCAGAATGCCTGGCTACTACCGGTACCACCACAAAATGAGCCCTGAGGAGTACGCGCTCTGCCAGCACGATGGCAAAGCCAAGGATCCCGAGCTCAGAGTTCTGGGAAGCTACGGATTCAAGGTAGTCAAGCCGCCTGTAATCATCAAAGATTACGTGAACAGCGGCGGAGACCCGAAATCATGTGGCTTCAGTGTGCTCATCGAACAACTCAATCCTTTCTGGAAAGAGGACAATGATGACACTAGCTAGGGGCTGACCAACCAAGGTCGGCCCCGTTTTTTGTATATTTGTAAATAATAATTGGTTTATTGTATACTTAATAGTAGCTCGTTGGTCTCACTATTAGGCAAAAATTATGGATACCGATACAACAATAACCCTATTGGTTGCCGTCTTTGGTTTACTTCTTGGTGTTCTTGTTCTTGTAAATGATTTCAGAAATACTAACAACAAACTGTTTTTTGCTTTTAATCTTTTTTCTTCCCTATGGATTCTCTCAAGTTTAGCAGCCAAGTTCTCTAGCCTTAATTCCGTTTCCCCTTTTGTAAAAATAGGTTTTGCCGCTGCATCACTCGTTGTGTATTTTTTCCTAGTGTTTTGTTTGTCTTTTCCGGACAATAAGAATGTCTTCAATCGTTGGTGGCACATATTACTAGTGTTGCCATTGGTTTTTGTTGTACTATCTTTTCAGAATTTGATAGCTGTAGCAGTTCCAAGTAGCGATGTTGCTTTTAGAGTTGCTCCGGCAAGATATTATGTTCCTTATTCAATATTTTTACTAATTTATTCTTTGGCAAGTATAGTCAATTTAATAGCTAAATACAGGAAGGCTAAAGGATCCACGAGAGACCAAATTTTTTGTGTACTATTGGGAGCCTCGCTTTTTGCTTTTTCTGCACTATTGTTCAGTTTGGTTATGCCGTTAATAACTCATTCTGATAGTATCTACAGGTGGGGAATTTACAGCATCATCTTCTTCCTTGCATTCACTGCCTATGCAATTATTGAACGGGGTTTTTTGAATATCAGAGTAATTATTACAGAAGTCGCAGTAACCATTGTTATTTTTGCCTTAGTAGCTCAAACTTTACTTTCTGAAACATTTAAACGCGGACTTATAAATGGTTCTATCTTGATCGCTGTATGCTATGGCGGCTACCTAATAATTACTTCGGTTAAAAAAGAGATAATACAAAATAAGCGCTTGAAAGATCTAACTCGCGAGCTTGCTAAAGACAAAAAAGAGCTCGTGGAATTAGACCGCATGAAGGATGAATTTTTGCAGATGGCAACACATGAACTGAACACGCCGATTACAGTTATTAAGGGCAAGCTGGATATGGCGATCCGTGAGGATATGTGTAAACTTAATGGCAAACAGAAGAAGTTTTTTGAGCCCATCCTCACTGATACCCAAAGATTATCCAACTTATCGGACGACATTCTCAATGTCGCTCGAATCGACCAACATCGGTTTAAGATCAGGCCGGGCGAGACAGATCTTGACGAATTCATTTCTCAGATTGTTTCCGGCTTTGATATTAAGGCCAAGGAGAGGGGTAATTATCTGGCATATATTAAATTATCCAAGTCGCTACCAAAATTGATGGTTGACCAAAGCAAAATCGGCGAAGTTATAACTAACTTAATCAATAACGCCAATAAGTTTACAGTGAAGGGTAAAATCGTTGTCACTTCAAAGCTGAAAGATGACAGTGTGGTTATCTCGGTTGCCGATACCGGTGTGGGAATAGAACTAGAGGATCAGAAGCACTTGTTTGAGAAGTTTTACCAGGCAGCCCGGTTTGACCCCGAGAACCCCCAGGAGCAACAAGGATCGGGATTAGGCCTATATATATCTAAAAATATTATTGAGCTTCATGGCGGTAAGATCTGGCTTGAATCGGAAAAGGGCAAGGGCTCGACCTTTTACTTTTCATTGCCCTTAGAGTATAAAGTAGTTGAGCAGCCCAAAAAGATGCACATAGCGGATGACAAGTTAAGAATGCTTTAATATCTTTGAAAGAAGGTGATTAGACAATGGCCTATAAATTACTCATAGTTGACGACAATCGCGGTTGCGATGAAATGTTTAAGACCCGTTTCGAAGCGGCCGGTTACGATGTTAGAGTTGTTTACACTGCCGAGGAAGCTGTTGAGATCCTGAAAAATTATCATCCCAATGCAATCCTTCTCGATCTGATGCTGCCCAAAATGCAAGGCGACGAATTATTACACATTTTAAAGTCAGACGAGAAAACCAAAGACATCAAAGTAATGGTGCTAACAGCCCTTCATTTGGATTCCGACGATGAGGAAAAAGTGCGAGACATAGCAGATGATTTTGTTCTAAAAATTAAGATTATGCCCAAAGAACTGACCGAGAGAATGACAGCTCTGATCGAAGGCAAAAATACCAAGGAATAATCTTAAAGGGAGCTTAGGTAGCTTAGGGGATATTCTATGTTAATGTCAAGAGTTTAGGATTGGGTCATAGGCCACTTTCT
>CAZGWE010000020.1:323-15109 GCA_964529405.1 uncultured Candidatus Saccharibacteria bacterium | reverse complement strand
GAACAGCAGGGCTTAGGGAGAGTTGGGGAGAGAAAAGAAAACAAGAAAGAAACGCATTTTTGCTATTTCAATTCGTAACAATTTCTAATTGTATTGAAACTCGATTTTTGCTAAAATCCAGTTAGTAAGGAGCAAAATGAAAAACTCTAAATGCTTAATTGAGAATGTAATGCCAACCGCTATCTTGAATGCAAACCCTAAAGCACTCAAAATTTTTAAGAATTACAGAAAGACATCCGATATTCTGAACAAGACTAATTTAGCACTTGGTCGAAAGCAAGAATTCAAGTCGCCAATTGGATCGACTCTAGATCTCAGGATAGATAGCCATGCCATCGCCTCAACCACAGCGAAAAAGATTTAAGACTTCGCAAGATTGGAATGATTTAATAGGCAATACCCAACAAAGCCAGATGACTGGCCATGATTTGTTTGAATTAAGAAAAGCCTGTTACAAGGAAATTGAGGAATTAAGAGGCAGACCACTTATTGTTTACGCCACTAAGTTTTTGATCTAAAAATTGAACTGGCTGATGATAAACTCCAAGAACTTCTTTGGGAGGCATACATTCTTCTAAATGGGTTTTTTAACTTAACTCCGTTTGTCAAACTCTATGAGAGCAACTATGGCGTATCTTGGGGTAAACAATTCCAGCAAGTTTTCATCGGCCCACCAATGCAGCAGCTGCCCAAGTTTGAACTAGAAAAACATAGAAAGATTTCACAATCAGAAAGATACTAATGGAAAAAGAGCAAGATTTATATAAATATACACGAGAGCACTCCCAAGAGGAGAGAGATCAAACTGCTCAGACATTGTATGAAAAGAGGTCTGAATATTTTGGTAGACAAAAAAATTTAACAACTCAAGCTGAAGGTTTGCAACAAGAATCGGAAAGCAGAGAAACCCTTATTGGTAATTTGGCTAAGGAAATTACAGGACTTGAAGACTATTTATCCCAACTAAACAAAGACATCCTGTCTAGGACTGGCCACCTTTTTGAAATCAAAAGAGTTAGAAAACAGATTGATGGAAAGAAAGTTGAGTACGAAGTAGGTAGCGAAGAGCTTGGGGAAATTACTGCAACTCTGGCCGAGCTTAGACAACAACAGTTGGATAGGCACGAACTGGAGGAGGCAAAACAGATTCTAGGTAATTTTTGGCAAGAGCAATCGCAAGAATGGCAAAATTTCCAAGAAGAAGAGAAGGTCAGAGACGTTAAAAATGTCTGCTTGCGAAATAATTGTGCGATTGTTCATGGAATTCACCCCACCTTCACGCCAGAGAATAATTCCCTCTTGGAAACAGGGTCAACATGGCAAGACAAGTTAAAAATATTACTTGCCCTAGAACCAGTAATTGCAACCTCAACTGTTCATGCTGGCGATGACGGTAATATTAACCTCTGGTGTAAAATGGGCGTTATTCTCTCTGGTGGACGGGTACAATCAGCATCTGCCGATGACATAGGCAGTTTAGCCAAGGGTATTAAAGAGAGAGATGATCACGGCAAAATGATCGTGGGTCTGGAAAAAGGCGTTCAGGAACAGATAACAAAAGCAATCAGTGAAAGAGGTAATGGTTATAACGAAGTTATCGTCCAAGATCCAAAGTTTGCCGGTTTCTTTTTCTGTGTTGATCCTAGTAAAAATCCTTATGAAGGTCAAACAAGCAAGCGAGCTGATATTAGTGAAATTACTGAAATTACAGCAAAGTATGGGATACCGCTTTATATGATGGAAGGGGGAAAATTATATCGGGCAATTATCAACGAGCAAGGGGGTGTGGTTCAAGGAGAAGAAGTTGATATCCAGTCGCTAATGGCACAACAGTATGATATCGATGGTAACAGGGAACAACTAATTGAAGACATTTTGGATGGGGCGCCAATCAAAAAAGAAAGAGTTGCAGAACAAGAAGCGGCAATGATTAACAGCCATTTTGGTGGTCGAGAGTATTATGTGACTCTACTGGGAAAAACAATCATTCGCTCTAAGGATCCTGCCAAATACAAACCAACCCCCTATGTCCGAGAACCGGAAGAAGGCGGAACCCAGTATAAAGAAGGGGATAAGCTTATGCCACTTTCCGAAATTAGAAGAGGCCGTGAAAAAGATCAGTATTACGTCTACGAAAGAACAACTTTTGATCCATTAATTCAAGGAGAGAAATTTGGCGGTTGGGTAGTAAGAAGAAGCTGGAAAAGGGACGGTGTAGTGTTAGTCGGTGACATATTCGACACTTATAGCGATGAAACAGACGATGATTTTATCTGGTTTGGCATTGGTAGCGGATTCCGACTTGATCACAAAATACTTTCAAACGATGATTATTTCACTCAAATTGAGATGAAAATAGAAGAAGAAATTCGAAATCGGGAGGAAACAAAAGAGAAGTGGGGTGACCTTTGGTTTAACGACCAGACCCAGCGGATCAATCAACTGTGCTTTCATATTTATGGTTTTGGTGAACAAGCCGCCCAACAAGGCGATCAGGAAACAAAGCAAAAATCAATTGAAATTACTAACAAATATTTCCCTTATGATCAATATCAGGCAATAATTGATAGCAGGCTAGATGCGCATGGAAATTTTCGTTTAACCAAAAAAGACCTGGCAATACCGGATTGATGTTCAACACCCCATACGATTGATGGTTTTTCTTTCCCCAGTCAATTCCCGGACGCCTTTTAGCGAGTCCAGCCCGTTGTAACGGGCTGGACGAGCGCAGCTCCAAATGCATTAAAAAATGAAATTAGTTTGTTATGGTCGAGAGGAAGAAACTACTCTCGAACTATTCCGGATTATAACAGAAAGTTTAGATTCGGTAAACAGTTTTAATGAAAGTGCTGCCGAGTATTTGGAGAACTACGAAGAGGAAAAATCCGGCGCTCTGTGCGTCACTCTTTAACAAAACGAGCGCTTGGTGTATGTCCAAGTTATGTTTGATCCACGAACAAAAGACAATTTAACCGATTTAGCAACCGAGATCGGCAATGGCAGCAATTCCGACGATTCTTCAAACTTGGCCGACAACCAAGTTGTTGGCAGTGATGGCCAAGTAATTGACCTTGGCAACTCTTCCGAAAACACCGTAAACAAATAGAGCTCAATTTTATCGAACCGGATACAGCTTACAGACAGTGAGCTGATTTATTTTGCGTAACAAACAAATGAAGCCCGAGCGTGTGCTCGATAGTGCGGTTAAGCGCACGTCGAGCTTCACTCTCGGGCCGGGTTAGGCGACCTGACTCGGCTCCCTCTTGCTGTAAAGGGCATCGTTGGTCATCAGCAGGTCGATCGGTCCCTCCTCGACGGCAGCACGATGGTGCTCCTCCGGCGTCATCTTACTCAGCTTCTCCGGGTTCTGTGCTCTGCCACACTTGGTGCAGAAATGGTCAGCGCTCGGGCCGACACCCGGAATCATCACGGTGCCCGGTTCCTTGGTGTACTCGTGCTCGCACTTCTCGGCGCAGGCATCGCAAACCTCCCACTCTGCCTGGCCCGCTTCGTAGATCCAGCCGTTGCAAAGCTTGCAGGGAACCGCCTGGAACAAGGTGACGACCAACTCATCGCCGCTGTCTTGTCGCACGTAGATGGGCGCACAGGAGCCGAAGTACCCCATATTGCGGATGCCGTTAACGCGGTAAGCATCCTCGTCATCCGTGCCAGTCACCACGAGCAAGCGCTCGCCGAAGTGCAGCTCGACTCCAACGAACTTGCCGTACTCGCGGCCGGGGTCCTTAGTAGTCGTCGTTCCATCCAGCTTTGTGTTCTCCGGAATGTCCTCAAAGAAGGCAACCAGAGCTGCTCTCTCGTTCTCGTTCGCGGGGCGCAAGGTTACAACCCCGTTCTCTCTTGTGACAAACACTGTCATTCTCCTCTCTCGACACGAGATTTATCGCCTCTGTGGCGTAATACTACAACATTATTTCCTACATGTCAATCGTCCAGTTATCTGTAGGGCATACTCTCTACCCCATACCCATAACTTAACTGGTGTTGTAGAATAAGGGCAATGATTTTAACGTCAAAAGTATGTCTATTGAAAGTAGATTATCAAAACTTGAAATTGTTGCTGTACGGCAAACAAAAGATGATCGCGCTAAACGAGTTAGTGATATTTTGTGTAGAGTAACCAGCAATGAAGCAACAGAAAGAGATGTAGCTGAGTTTGACTGGTTAATGGAAAATTGGGATCAAGAATGCAATGCTCTCACTTAAAAGGCAACAGGCAGTGCAAAGCACACGCTATGGCAAATAGTCAGTTTTGTTTCATGCACGATCCTGATATCAAAGCAAAGCGAGTTGAAGCAGCCAGGAAAGGCGGCAGCGTGACCTATGAGCGAGGTTTGATCGCTTTGCAGCCGCTTGACTTAACCGACCCCAAAATGGTGCTCTATTTACTTGCTGACACCATTAACAGAGCACGCCAAGTTGAGCCGGATGGCACAATGAGCATTAAGCGTGCCAACTGTATTGCCAGCCTTGCCGCCAAGATGATCGAAACACAAAAATTGCTGCGTATCTTGCAGCTATATAAAGAGTTTATTGAACTTAGGACTTACGCGATTGAACAAAATACATAATCCCCAAATGTCATTTCGACAAGCCGAAGCACCGGCCCGAGAAATCTTCAGATTAATCTGTAGATCCCTCACATCGCAGACTCACCCCAGGTACCTTTTGCTAGGGTCTCAGGACGACAAACTATTATAAGATGAACCGCGTAAGTCCTAGAACTATTTACTAATGTGTTTTCTGCATTACGAAAAACACACAGTATGAAGGACAGGGATTACATCGTCAGAAAAGTGTTCTTGAACTTTACGGTAACAGGTAGAGGAAAACAAGGACAGGTCACACATTTTGAACTCAATGAACCTTTTAAGTTATTCGTAGAAAAAAAAGTTTGTCTTTAATGGTCGGGGCAGGCAGACTCGAACTGCCGACCTCTGGACCCCCAGCCCAGCGCGCTACCGACTACGCTATGCCCCGGTAATTTTGATGATGCCTTTTTGAATATCCCTGTCTAGCTGTCCGTGGCTCCTTTTATATTTCTTCTCCCAAAGTGCAGCTTCTTGAATTGTGTGACATTTTCGATATCCCAACAGATAAAAAGGGCAATGATTCCGTGTGGATTTTACTTGACCCGAGTTATGTTCCTGCAATCGCCTTTGAATATCAAACGTTGAACCGATATATTTGAAGCCGTCCTTTTTGCTTATCAAGATATATGTGCAAGTCATTTGGACCCCCGCCGGGCAGAGCCCTCTGGGCGGCGCCCAGCCCAGCGCGCTACCGACTACGCTATGCCCCGGCTAATTTCATAAATTTATCAATCCCTGCAGGCTGGCTGCAAGCTATAAGCAAAGCGAAGTCTTCGGCTGAACGAAGTCGAATGGTCCCGCCGATAATTTAAATTGGTTCTCATGAACCAAGTGGGTGACCTCACGAGCCGACCACGATCGGCTCAAATGTTGGTCCTGCCCCGAAAACTTTGGGGCGCTTACCGATTGCTCGAAAAGTCCCAAAATAAAAAGATATAAGCCCAATTTAAATCTCGGACGGAACCGATTAGATTGTAGCACAAAGACGGATTTCTGCCCAGAGCGGGGTGGATTGCACATTGACTTGCGCGGACAGAAGGCCTAAACCTGAAGTGGAGGCCGCGCTATAAATGAAAGCTACGTCGAACAACAATCGGTCGAAATTGTCCTTGAAGACATCGTTTTGGATGGCGCTTTGGCGATTCCGGAGAGTTACCGGGGCATAGTTGTCTTTGCCCACGGTTCGGGCAGCAGCCGTTTCTCTCCCCGCAATAATTTTATTGCCCAAATTTTGCGGCTGAACGGTTTTGGCACCCTCCTCTTCGATCTTCTGACTCGCGAAGAGGACCAGCATTTTCGCAACCGCTTTGATATTGCCCTACTTTCGGAGAGATTAAAAATGGTCACCTCCTGGCTAAAAGGCCAGTCCCAAATCAAGATTGCGTCTATCGGTTATTTCGGGGCGAGCACGGGCGCGGCTGCGGCTATCGTTGCCGCCGCCGACCTCAACGGGGAAATCAAGGCGATCGTCTCCCGCGGCGGCCGGCCTGATTTAGCCGGAGAGGCATTGGACCGTTTGCAAACGCCCACTCTGTTGGTTGTCGGCAGCGAGGATTTGGGCGTGGTCGCTTTGAACCGGCTGGCGTGCGACCGGATCCAGGTTGACAGGGAGTTGGCTATCGTGCCCGGTGCCAGCCATCTTTTCGAGGAGCCCGGCACGCTCGAAGAAGTCGCCAGCCTGGCAGTGGAGTGGTTCGGGAAATACCTTAAATAGGATTATGAATTAGAAACTAAGAATTATGGATCAAAACCATAATTATTACTATACGCTTCAGATTCTAAACAATAAAAATCTCTTTCTTGGGCGACATTATGTTGGGGCGGCTTATTAACCAGACCCTGGACGTCGAACCGGCCGATTATGTTTGGGGCGATACCCTGCCTGTTTTGAGCCAATCCGACGCCCGGATCGGCAATCTTGAATGTGTCATCTCCGACATCGGTGCGCCCTGGTCGGTCACGCCAAAAACATTTCACTTCCGAACGGACAGCAGGAACATTAAAACTTTAGAAGTGGCCGGCATCAACGCCGTCTCTCTTGCCAACAATCACGCGCTTGATTTCGACTATGAGGCGCTGGTTGATATGCTGGACACATTGGATGAAGCCGAAATCCATTATGCCGGTGCCGGCAACAATTTTTTGGAAGCCTCGCGGCCGGCTGTTCTCGATATCAAAGGGTGCCTGACCGGTTTTATCGCCTGTACCGACAACCAGCCGGAGTGGGAAGCGGCCGGTCCCGGTCCCGGCATCTTTTATCTGCCGATAGACGGAGAGGACAACCGGGCCAAATATCTCTTAAGTTTGGTTAAGGAGACAAAGCTGAAAGTCGATCTGGTTATTGTTTCAATCCACTGGGGACCTAATTGGGGCTATCGTCCGCCGCAGGAGCATTTGTCCTTTGCCCGCGACATGGTGGACAATGGCGCCGATATTGTTTTCGGCCATTCGCCCCACGTTTTTCGCGGCATTGAAATCTATCGCCGCCGGCCGATCATTTACAGCGCGGGGGACTTTATTGACGACTATGCCGTTGACGAAACGCAACGGAACGACGAATCGTTTATTTTCACTCTAGAAACCAGAGACGGCCGGCCCGGTCGGTTGTGCTTGACTCCGACAATTATTCAAAACTTTCAAGCCAGATTGGTCCGCTATGGCCGGTCCAATGAAATCGGCCGCAAGATGCAGGAACTTTGCCTCGAGCTGGGTACGGAATCGGAGTGGAACGAAAAAGAAGAGTGTTTGGAAATATTAATCCACGACCAATAATAATGTTTAAGGATCGTTCTGACGCCGGCCGGCAGCTGGCGCAAAAATTGGAAAAATATCGGGGCGCCGTGGTTTATGCCTTGCCGCGGGGCGGGGCAGTAGTTGGTTTTGAAATTGCCAGACATTTAAATTTGCCTCTTGACCTTATTATCGTTCGTAAAATCGGCCACCCCTTTAACCCGGAGTTTGCAATTTGCGCCACTGACGAAGAAGGGCATCTTCTGTGTTCCGAGACTGCTCTGGTTGACAGCAATTGGTTGGAGCGGGCGGCGGAGAAAGAACAACAGGAGGCCCGCCGCAGAAGGGAGTTGTATTTATCGGGCCGTTCCCCGGTTAATCCAGCCGGTAAGATCGCCATTCTGGTTGATGACGGCGTGGCAACAGGACTTACTTTCCGCTTAGCTCTTCAAAACCTGAAGAGCAAGCATCCGGACAGGATCGTCGCCGCCTTACCGGTCTTACCGCCGGAGATAGCGGAAACTATTGCCGAAGAAGCGGACGAGCTGGTTGCGCTCGAGATTCCCCGGACTTTTCTGGGCGCGGTCGGGGCATATTATCAAAATTTTGACCAGGTGAGCGACGCGGAGGTAGTTGAATTGCTTAAAACCAGCCGGAGCAAACCATAGACAAGAAAAGATATTAAAGCCATATAGGAGAAACAGCTTTGGATTAGCGGTAAACACTCTTAACAACATCTGGCATTCAAACCCGCCGCTTCGGGAACCATTGAGTGTTGTCTATGGTCGGGTGCCAGTTGGCCAAGCTGTTCTGGCTGTCCTGCGTCAGAGTCAGCGTTATATGTAGTGCATGGCGATCGTCAAGCGGCTAGAAGTACCCTCCCGATATCAGCTGCAGGCAAGGATTGGAGTGGCCTTCCGGCATAACATTGCAATCAAGAAAATAATCCGCTATGTTCGATTCAGGTTTAAATAACGGAGGCGAAGCATAGAGAACACGCGCAATATTCTTAAATTTTATTATCTATTAGTCGGCATATTGGCCTTTCTGATAATATTGATCGGAGGAATACTCTACTACAGCACCAGAAGCAGCCAAAGTTGGCAAAACCGGCCGCTTGACCAGCTTTATACTTCACTGGAAGATGAGGCTTTCAGCAGCACGGCACAGGGAGAATAATGGATGAGGCTGTGAGCAAAAAAGTTTGTCAATATAGTGCCAAAAACACAAAAGAACAAAGTTGACCTGGAAAAGTCGCTTTGGTGGACGGCTAATCGAGAAAAGGAGTAAAATAGAACAGACGGAATTTACCCTCTCCAGCCCTGCTTTTGACGAAGGCGGAACGATTCCTGCTAAATATACCTGCCAGGGCGAAAACATCAGCCCGCCCCTGTCAATTGCAGGCGTACCGTCAATGACCAGGAGTTTGGCTTTGATTGTTGACGATCCGGATGCGCCGGACGGCACCTGGGTACATTGGCTGCTTTGGAATATTGACCCAAAGAGAAGAGAGATTGCAGAAAACAGCCAGCCGGCCGATTCGGTCGAGGGCATTACCAGCACGGGCAAAAGAGGCTACAACGGCCCTTGCCCGCCCTACGGGACACACCGCTACTTTTTCAAACTTTACGCTCTGGACACGGAACTGGATTTGGCAGCCGATAGCGGCAAAGAGGAGCTGGAACAAGCCATCTCGGACCGCATACTGGCCAAATCGGAATTGATTGGCCTGTACGGTACCGACCGAAATTGACGGTATTGGCAGCAACGGCCGGTTAGTATATACTGGATGTATTAAAACCCTGACAGGGGGCGGCAAGCCGGGACCAAATTACACTTTTTAATAGCATAGTGGAGGAAAGATGGCAGAAGAAAAAACCGTAGCAGCAGACAAGCCGGTCTCGGAGACCGAGACCGCAAAAGAACAGGAGCAGCCGGCTGCAGCCCAGCCTGATGTTCAAGCCGAAGCATCGGCAACACCGGAAGCAACAACCGAGCCGGTAGCAAATGACGGTGAGAGCAAAAAAGCGGCGCCTGTAGAATCGAGTAGTTCTAGCCGGTCAGTTTCGGCGGCCAGCAAGAAAAATGGGAGTAGCGGCTTAACGGTTGTTGCGATTATTATCGCCATCTTAGTTCTCGCTTACGGCGCTTACGCCTATCTTGGCAGCTAAAGAGCACCAATCTTAAAGAACATTAAAACACCCCGCCCCCTTATCCGGGTTGGGATGTTTTAATAACTGGTAATTAAAGCAATGCCGGCCGGCTAAAAAGTCGAGGAGAAAGTCCCCTTTACAACCAGAGAGAGAAAGCGAAGAATCGGTTCCATAATGGAAAAAATGATTGAAGTTCCCGTCAGGCCGCCCAGAATTAAAAGGAGAAAAAGCAGGAAAGGACCGTAAAATCGGAACAGCTGCTTAGACGGTTCGTCGAGGAAATATTCAACCAGTCGGGATCCGTCCAGGGGAAAAATCGGCAACAGGTTAAAGGTGGCCAATATCAGATTGACACTGACGAAGAGGTCAAGATAGGAGTAGAAAGCGGAGTATTCGACTGGTTGGCCCCGCAGTAAGGCAAGCCGGATCGGTAGGGCAAGGATAAAAGCGAGCAAAATATTGGCGGTGATCCCGGCAAAAGCTACTTTTAGTTCGTCGGAGCGGCGTCTGAAATTGCGGGGGTTGACCGGTACCGGTTTGGCCCAGCCGATTCCGACAATAAAAAAGAAGAGAGTGCCGACCGGGTCAAGGTGGGCAAACGGGTTTAGCGATAACCTGCCCTCGACCCTAGCTGTCGGGTCGCCGGACCTATAGGCCACAAAAGCATGGGCATATTCGTGGACGGTCAAACCGACCAGAAATGCCGCTATGACTACTAAAGACGTAAACGGATTTTGAAGTAGATTGGATATGAACATTAACTTGATAAATGCCTGAAATTATGCTAAAGTTTTAAAGTAACAAGCTAATTTTAACACAACCTGAAGAAGAATTACCATGGCGTCATGTACTTTATGTCAAAAAAGGGCGATGAAGGGCAATCTGGTCTCACACTCCCAAATTCACACTCGCCGCAGATTCAAGCCGAACTTGCAGAAAGTTAACGGCCTGCTTCTCTGTACCCAATGTTTAAGGACGATAGACAAGGTGAATAAAAAATCAGAGTAGTCTTATAGCCCAGGAACGGATAACAGGCATAATTTTACTACTCCGGCACTTTCTCTCCCATTGCTTCAATGGCTTTGTCGCGTTTTTCGATCTCTTTGCCAAAACATGTCTCGCATAAAATATCCTCGCTTTTCGGCTCGAAAGTCACTTCGTTCTTCTTGCTGCACTTTTTACATTTAATTTGCCAGACGGGATGTTTCTGATGAAGCTTCTCCTTGTATTCAGCAACACAAACCTTGCAGCGTTTGGGGATGTTCTGCAAACCCTTCTCCAGAAAAAATTTCTGTTCGCCGGTCGTCCATAAAAATTTCTTGCCGCAGTCTTTGCAAAGCAGGACCTTCTCATCCAAATCCTCAATGTTTACTTTGGGCATGAGTACTCCTAAATTATTTGAGATTGATTATACACCTTTTTTGGCAAAACTTCACTTTCGGCAATCGGCTTGCTATTGGGAGGGTGTTTTGCTACATTTTTAGATAATGAAAGCATCCGAAGTTATAAGAATTGAAGCAGAAAAAAACGCCTGGGCGCATGCCTACCTTTTTCTGGGCAATGACAAGGTAGAGATTAATAAACTTATAAAAAGTTTTATTGCGCTCAAGGAATGCCTGCCGGAAGACGTAATCACTTTGAGCGCGGCGGAGCTTGATGGCAAGACCATAAGCGTGGAGCAGGTGCGTAATCTCTTGCATCTTGCCAATTTGTCGCCTTTGGGCAAAAATAAGATTGTAATCATCTATAACGCGGAGAAGTTGAATCAATCATCCGGCAATATTCTCCTGAAAAGCCTTGAGGAGCCGGCTCGGAACACCACCTTTATCTTAGCGGCCGAAAACAATTGCCTGTTGCCCACCATTGTTTCCCGTTGCCGTTTAATTAGAATAAGCAAGAGTGGAAGCGGGATTTCCTCCGAAGCGGAGGAGTTTGCGGCCCTAATGTCTAAAAATTTTTATCTTTTTTCCGCCGAAATAGATAAAATAATAAAAGAGGGAAGGACAAACGATTTTTTGGCCGGTTTGGAAGAGGGTTTCCGCTATTACTTGAACGCCCGTCGGGAGAAGAAATTCGTTTCAGCCCTCGAAAAGATTCTGGAGACCCGCCGCAAAATCAAGCAAAATGTGGCGCCGCGGCTGGCTCTGGAGGTTCTGATGTTAAATCTTAAAAAAGCTGTCAAAAAGTTATAATGTTTGGAGGTTGGTTGCTCGAAATCCTTATTATCATCAGTCTGGCCATCGCTCTTTTTATGGTGTTGAAAAATTTTCCCAAGACAAAAGAGCGGAACGTCGAAGCGGAGGAAGCGGCGCCCGCCAAAAAGCGTTTTTGGCAAAAATTTACGCCCAAGAACGTCGAGGAGATAAAAGAAGCGATCGCCAGCGGCCAAAAAAAAATTGTTTCTCCGGGAGATATAGACATCGCCAGAAAATTATATATGGAGAGCGATCCTGAAATTGCCAGGATACTTTATGAAGCCGACGAGGCGATTGAAAAACAGGATCTTAGGGAGGCGGAAAATCTTTCTCTTGAAGTCTTGCGCCGGGATACAAAGTGCGGCCGGGCCTACGTTGTGATCGGCAAAATTGCTTCGCTGCGCGGGTCTTTTGATGATGCCGTAGAAGCCTATAAAGCGGCCGTTAAGTGCAATAAGGGAATTGGCGAGGCTTACTTCGGTTTGGGCGAAATTCAAATGCGGGAGGAGAATTTTACCGAGGCCATCGAAAATTTACAGAAGGCAGTCAACATTGACAGGGGTAATCCGCGCTGGTACGCGGTCCTTGGCAGCGCTTTTATGCAAGTCCGCCAGTACGCCAAAGCCGCCAAATCATTGAAGCGTGCCGCCAGTTTGGATTTGGACAACGAAGAGTATCGCGATCTGGCCAATGAAGCCGAAGATAAAATGCGTTCCCACGCTACGGTTTGGCGGGGGAAGTAAGCCTGCCGCCGGGTTGATTTTTAACCCCCGGAATGTTATAGTAATTAATGTTTTTGGTTGTTTTTGAAGCAGAAAGATAGGATTTGACCTTGGGCATGATTAGCTGACGGATGCCGTTATAGCTCAGATGGTAGAGCACACCCTTGGTAAGGGTGAGGTCACCGGTTCAATCCCGGTTAACGGCTCCAGCCAATCGAAGATTGGCAAATTCCAATAATCAAGAAACAAGCACCAAATAAATTCAAATGCTCAATAATCAAACGATTTAGAAATTGGTAATTAGATATTGTTTGGGAATTGGAACTTGATTATTGATAATTGCAAGTTATTAACTTGCTTATGCTGGGATAGCGAAGCGGTCAAACGCGCCTGACTGTAAATCAGGTGGTTCACACCTTCGTAGGTTCGAATCCTACTCCCAGCAAATAGCCAGCGTAGCTCAGTGGTAGAGCAGCGCTTTTGTAAAGCGAAGGTCGTGGGTCCAAATCCCTCCGCTGGCTCCAAATTCAATGTATTGATAGTGGACAATGGAAGATAGAGAATAGAATTTGAAGTTAGATGGTTGAAGTTAGAATCTGCTGCCAAGGTCAAGACAAATCGAACCTCTATCATCTAACCTCAAAATCCATCTTCCAGTTTCCATCGTCTATCATCAATCTCTTATTAAAGGAATCTTATGGCCAAAGAAGCAAGAAAATTAGTTACGCTTGAATGCACCGTCTGCAAAGCCCGCAATTATCACACCGACAAAAGGCTCAAAGGTATGGGCGTGATCGCGCGCTTAGAGTTTCCAAAATACTGCCGAAATTGCAAAAAGAGAACGGCGCATAAAGAAAGCAAGTAATCTTTAAAATTACTTAGTTTCTCAAATCCTAATATCGAAATCCTAAATCCTAAATAAATTCTAATGACCAAATCATTAAATTTAGAATTTAGATATTCGAATTTAGGATTTTCAGCAAAGCAGGCTTAGGGGCTTAGTTAAACGGTATAATAGAGGTCTCCAAAACCTTTGTTAGGGGTTCGACTCCTCTAGCCCCTGCCAAAGAAATAACTGCTTTTAGAGCGGTTATTTTTGTATTGGGCAAAGTAAGCTAGAATTGTGTTATAATAAATCAAAACTAACTATTGGAGTGGTATGTCTGATCAAAGATATAATCATGAGAGTACAATTGGTATAAAAATTATCGTTAAAAGAGATGATAAGATTTTTCTTGTAAGAGAACCCGAAGATAATGAATGGATGCCAGGCAGAATGTCGTTGCCAGGCGGTAAACTTCTCCTGGGAGAAACTATTTCAGAAGGACTAACTAGAAAAATTAAAACTGAAATTGGGCTAGAAGTTGATGTTCTGGGGTTGATAAAGTTGGTAAATATTTTAATGCCAAATAAGAATGTTTATCACTTTGTTTTTCTAGCTGAGTGGAAACACGGAGAGATTAATCTCTCAAAAATTGAGGCGCAGAACGCTAATTGGTATGGGGAAGAAATTCAGAGGTTTACGAAAGATGATTTTGCGGAATACTACAACGATGAAGTTCTAAGGGAAGTAATTGATAAAAAATATATTCTAATTCCGTTATCGGTTCTTAAATCTCAAGATAATCGAACCGAGGAAATTACAGACTGGATGAAACTTGGCATGCCAGATAAAAATTTCTGACATTTAACTGTTACATCCTACCAAAAAATGAGCAGTGTACTGCTCATTTTTTGTTACGCCAACATCCCAGGGCGGGGTGTTTAAGCAGAAAGATAAAACCTGTAACTAAAAGAGAACCAGTGTTCCCTTCCTCTTAGTAACTAGCGATTTAGATTTGAGCAACATTGACAGAGTGCAGTGAAAGTGGTATAAATAGAAAATTATTGATAGTGGGGTAAACTGGCTCGCTTGTAGGTACAAGAAATTTGTATTTATTCTGCGGTCTGGTTTGTCGGTCCGCAAATGTGTCGGTTAAGGAGGAGAAATGTCGTCTGCAGAAGAAACTTGTGCCAAGCGTGATCAGGATGTGGTACAGATGCGTAAGTTGATCGAGGCAGGCACCCGCCTGCCGTGGAGAAAGGTCAGCAAAGATGATCTGGGGTGGTTGGGTATCGATGTGTCTGGCCTTGATCCCAGCTACCCCCTGCTACTCAAGGCTGAGCTGCCGGAAGGCTGGTACGTTCACGATGAGGGGCCGTTTTACTGGGTAATTGACCAGAATAAGCGGATTCGTCTCATCGTGGATTGCTACGTCGCAGGGGACTCGATCACGGTTCTGTGTAACATCTTGCCTCGTTTCAAGCTGACCACGGATGACATAGGCGGTTCGATCTGTGGTACAGTGTTCGACCACTCTCGTATCGAGACACGAC
>CAZGWE010000020.1:0-313 GCA_964529405.1 uncultured Candidatus Saccharibacteria bacterium | reverse complement strand
TCACCGTCGCCAGCATGACGAGAGGTTTCGAATACTCCTCTGATGAGGAGGAACGAGCGTGCAGCGGCAGAGCCTGGGACGTGATGGAGCGGTACATGGAGCGTCTCGGGCTTGCGGACTGGAGAAATCCGCGCGCGTACTGGGACCAGGAGTAGCGGTCCACAAGGTGCCGAAAGGCAACCTGAATAAAGTTCCGAGACCGCCGCCCCACTCTGTGGGGCGGCGGTTCTCGCGTTTTATAGGGCAAAACTCAGATTAGCACTCGAACTATGGAGATAAAAGTTTCTAACATGCTCCACTGTGCCCTGCCATA
>CAZGWE010000019.1:8137-15602 GCA_964529405.1 uncultured Candidatus Saccharibacteria bacterium | reverse complement strand
AAGGGGATTAACAAAAAAGTAAGCCGGAAAGGCTTGTTTTATTATTTTAAGTGTACCCTAGCGACATACAACAAAAGAGAGTTTATCTTGTCAAGACGTAACCATTCAGTATTTTCATTGTATTTCCCTTTCTGTCATCCCGGACAGTCTGCTGAGCCGGGATCTTAAGATTCCTGCCTCCGCAGGAATGACAGCCGTGAAAGAATTGGATACTTACGTCAAAACTTTTTTATTTTTTGCAAATTTTAGGTATACTAAGCATATTGTGTCCGAAGAGAAAAAAGAGGTTAAAAAGTTGAGTAAACGGAAAATCGGCAGAGCCATTCTGCTTGCTATTTTTTTACTGGTTTTTATGCCCTCTTTAGCTTTTGGTTCATATTCGCTTCTAAATTACAACCACATTTTTACCAACCAATATGTAGCGGGGGAGAACCTGGCTAAGCGGAACAAAGAGGAGGCTGCGGCGCTCCTGGCCAAGAAAGCCGGCGACTTTAGCGCCGGCGAATTCAAATTGGTTTACCGTTCCAATGACGGGGCGAAGAGCTATCAGATCAAACCGGCCGAGATCGGCTTGCATTTTGATGCCGAAGCGACAGTGGACAAGGTTTGGCAGGTTGGCCGGGACCAAAAGACCAAAACCGCTCTTTGGCAGCAGCTCCGGTCCATTTTTATCAAGACAGACCATGGCATGGTCTTTTCTTACAACGAGGAAATACTGAACGACAAGATCAAAGCTATGGCTAAAGAGATAGACGCGCCGGAAAAGGACTACTCAATCGTCTATAAAGAAAGCAAATTTAAATTGTCAGCCGACAGGATAGCCGGCCGCCGCATTGCCCAAGATGAAATAGTCTCAAAATTTAAAGACCAGATCTCCAACCTCAAGAACGAAGCGATTAATTTCGAAGCCAAAAGCTATGAGCCCAAAGTCAGCCAGGAGAAAGCTTTGGCCAGGTTGGCTGAAGCTAACCGGATTCTGGAAAAAGGCGATTTGGTTTGTACCTACGAGAACCAGGAGTACAAGCTCGACCAGGATACTGTTGGCGGCCTGGTCAAGTCGCGCGTCAAGGACGACGATCTGGAGATATATCTCGACGACAGCCGCTTGAACGCTTTTTTGAACACAGTCGCTTCGGCCATTAATGTCGAACCGGTTAACGCAAAATTAAAGATTGATAATAGCAGGGCGGCCCTTTTCCAGATTTCCCAAATCGGCAAAACCCTGGATAAAAACCAGACCAAAGCGGCCATTATTAGCGCTTTGTTTTTGCGTGTCGGTACAAATTCTGATATTGCCAACCCGCAAAAAGTTGCCTTGATCGTCGAAACCAAGCAGCCGGAAATCAGTGAGAGCCAAATTAATGACTTGGGAATCGTTGAGTTAGTCGGAGTCGGTATAACTAATTTTAAGGGTTCGCCGGCTAACCGCGTTCACAACATCCAGACCGGGGCCGCTGCCCTGAACGGTATTCTCTTAAAACCCGGTGAGACCTTTTCGACTTTGGCTAAACTGGGCGAGATTAGCGATAAATCGGGCTACCTGCCGGAGCTGGTTATAAAAGAAGACAAAACGACACCTGAATTCGGCGGCGGTTTGTGCCAGGTTTCAACCACCCTGTTTCGGGCCGCGCTTAACGCTGGTATGAAAATAGTCGAACGCCAAAACCACAAATATCGAGTCGGCTACTATGAGCCGCCGGTCGGTATGGATGCCACCATTTATGACCCGGCGCCGGACTTTAAATTTCAGAATAATCTTGCCAGCCACGTTCTTGTCCAGTCGAAGGTCGAAGGTATCAAGATTACCTTTGAGTTTTACGGTACCAAAGACAGCCGCCGGGTGGCCATCGGCGATCCCGAGGTTTACGACTATGTTGACCCCGATCCCCGTATTAATGTCGAAACCGACACTCTCCAGCCGGGCGAGGAAAAACAGATTGAAAAAGCGCATCAGGGCGCTTCGGCCAAGTTCCACTATAAAGTCGAGAGAGACGGACAAATCTTGCAGGAAACTGATTTTCGTTCCAAATACGTACCGTGGCCGGAAAAATGGCTGGTCGGCAAACAGCCGGCTTAAGCCGGCTAAATTACTTAAGGATAAATGGAGGGAATTGTGGCCGACATTAAATTCTATCAACAGTCAATCGAAGAACTGGAAACCCATTTTGGCGTTGAGGCGTCAAAGGGCCACTCGAGCGACCGGGCTAAAGCTTTGCTTAAAAGGCACGGGTCCAATTCGCTTTCCGAAATAAAGCGGGCCGGTCCCTGGACCATCTTATTACGCCAGCTGGATAACTTTTTTATCTTTCTTTTATTGGTTGCCGCCATTATCTCTTATTTCGTTGACGGCGCCCTCCAGGCTTCTATTTTGGCCTTCATAGTCGTAATTAATGTCATCTTCGGTTTCTTACAGGAGTACAAAGCTGAGAAAGCGCTTGACGATCTTAAAAAGTCGTTCCGCGTTTCAAGTAAAGTCATCCGTGACGGGAGAGTGGTGGTTATTCCCAACGAGGACCTGGTTGCCGGCGATGTTGTTATGGTTGAAGCCGGCGACAAGATTCCGGCTGACTTAAGAATTATTGAGAGCAAATCGCTGCGCGTTGACGAATCCTCTTTAACCGGCGAATCCGTGCCTGTCGGCAAAAACGAGCAAAAAATTTCGAAAGAAGCTGGTTTGGCTGACCGTAAAAACCTGCTTTACGCTTCGACTCCGGTCGTGGCAGGCCGCGGCCGCGGCCTGGTTATCGCGACAGGCCAGGCAACGGAATTAGGGCAAATTGCCGGGTTGGTCGGCTCCGGCGAGGAGACCATTCTCCTGGAGAAAGAGAGCTTGTATCTGGGTAAAATCCTAACCTTTGTTTCATTGGGCCTGGTTACTGTGATTTTTACCTTGGGCTATATCGAAAATTATGAAATCCTGCCTCTTTTGACCTTTACTATCGCCCTGTTTGTGGCGGCAGTGCCGGAGAGCCTGCCGACCATTATTACTCTCTCATTGGCCATTGGAACTTCCCGTATGGCCAAAGAAAAAGCCATAGTCAGAAGGTTGGGCGTGGTGGAGGAGCTTGGTACGGTCAACGTTATTGCCACGGATAAGACCGGCACGCTCACCGACAACAAATTGGTAGTAGGAATGGTCTCGGTTTTAGAAAAAGACAAACTCGAACGGATTAATCCCGGGCATGGTTCGTCCTCTTCTGTCAGGAAAGTTTTGCTCTATGGCGCTATCTGCTCAAATCTTGATCTAAAAGCCGGGGATGTTCTCATCGGGGACCCGATTGAAATTGCTATCGCTAACAAAGCCAGAGATATTGACGGAACAATTTTGCGGCAAGCGACGGAGTTCAAACGGGAGATGGAAGCGCCTTTTGATTCAGCCGAGAAATATATGGCTGTTTTAGTTAAAAACGGCCGGCATAATTTGTTGATTGCCAAAGGGGCGCCGGAAAAAATAATTGAGTTTTGTGATCTGAACAGCCGGCAGGCGGAATCAGTCTTAAGCGAAGCCAGCGAGTTGAGCCGGATGGGGTTAAAGGTGCTTGCCGTCTGTTCCTCTTCCCCTTTGCTATTCAAAGGGGAAGAAGCAACCGGCAGATCGTCGCGAAAAGAAATTTCTGATCTGGAGATTTCCCGCCTTTTTCAAACATCGGCCCGGAATAGCAAGGGAGAGATGGATTTTATCGGCTTGATTGCCCTGGTTGACGAACCTTCGGTCGGTGTGGCCGAGGCATTGAAGCAGACTCTGGCTGCCGGAATCCGCCCCATTATCATCACCGGGGACCATTTAGACACAGCCCGCTATGTGGCCGATAAGGTTGGCTTATGTTCTGATTGTTCGGAGGTGATTGAGGGTAGCAAGCTGGATAAACTGTCGGAAGACGAATTAATTAAACGTTTAAAGAGATTAAAAATTATTGCCCGGGCCACCCCGGAGAACAAAATGAGGGTTGTCAAAGCCTTAAAGGCGATGGGTTTGTCAGTAGCTGTTACCGGTGATGGCGTCAATGATGCGCCGGCACTCAAAGAAGCTGCTATCGGCATCGCTATGGGCAAACGCGGCACGGATGTGGCCAGGGACTCTGCCGACATAATTTTATCGGATGATAAGTACACGACGATTATCTCGGCGATCGCTTACGGCAGGGCGATCTATGACAACATTAGGAATGCTATTGTTTTTCTGCTCTCGGGAAATTTTAACGAAATCTTTCTGGTTGTCTTTGCTTTTCTGGCCGGTTTACCGATGCCGCTGCTCACGGTTCAGATCCTCTGGATCAATATTGTGACTGACGGCCTGCCGGCCCTGGCTTTTGCTTTTGAAAAACCGGCTAAAAGCATTATGCAGGAAAAACCGCGGCCCGCCCTGGCGAGTTCGATGAAAGGCCCGATCTTAAGTGCCGTCTTTCTTTCTTCGGTTGCCTTTGTCTTGGGACTTATCCTTTATCTTTGGGGCTTGCAGGATTCGATCGAGAAAGCCCGCACCCTTGTCTTTTTCCATACCATATTGACAGGATTGTTTTTTGCCTTTTCGCTGCGTGCCAGGAGCTGTTTCTGGCAAAAAACAAAGGAGTTCTTTGCTAATAAATTTATGCTCACCTCGATTACAATATCCATCCTTTTGCAAGTTGTTATTATGTTTACGCCACTCCGGTCGGTCTTTGATTTGGTCTTAATGAAGGCGGATGAAGTCTCCGTCATTGTCTTGTTTGCTATTATCGCTTTTATTGCCTCCGAAATCGCCAAGTGGTACCGGCAGAAAAGATCGTCCGGCGTGAAAATATACTCTTAAAAATTATTTCCCGTCTTTTATATAGTTCTGTACTAAACAATACCGTTCTAACGCGACATCGTGTTGAAGTAAATCGGAAGAGTTAGAGAAGCTGGGCCGGGGTTGGGGCAGCGGGCGAGAGGTCTTCTTTGATGACGGGCAGAAAATCTTCCTGCGCGGCCGGAAGATTAGTTTGCCGGCTGCCGGCGGCTTTGATAAAGGCCGTAAAGAGGGGATGGGGATGGAGCGGGCGGGATTGAAGCTCGGGATGAAATTGAGTGCCAACAAAGAAAGGATGGTCTTTCAGTTCGATTATTTCTATTAAATTGCGTTCGGGATTAAGGCCGGCGATGACCATGCCGGCTTTTTCTAGCCGGTTGCGATAGTCGTTATTGACCTCGTAGCGGTGACGATGCCGCTCCACCACTAGCAGGTCGGCAGGTAAGCTAGCCAGCATGTCAGCATCTTTAAGAGAATCTTTAGTTGTTGTGTTATAGGCATGATAAGCTATCGTTCCAGGTACCAGGGCACAAGCGTATCCTCCCAACCGCATAGATCCGCCGTAATTTTTCTCTGCTAATTTCTTTTTTTGGTCCGGCATAATATGTATGACAGGGTATGAAGTGTCGGGATATATCTCTTCGGTGTGGGCGTCTTTCATACCGCAGACATTTCTGGCAAATTCGATTGTGGCGATTTGCATACCGTAGCACAAGCCAAAATAGGGAATTCTGTGCTCGCGGCAATATTTTGCCACAGCAATTTTGCCTTCAATACCGCGCGAGCCAAACCCCCCCGGGACGATAATACCGTCGTATTCGCTTAGCTCTTTCAGGGTTGCCGGGTTCTTTTCATACTGTTCGGAATTCAGCCAGGTCATCTTTGGTTTTAGCTCCTGCGTCCAGGCGGCATGTTTAACGGCTTCAATAACCGAGAGATAGGAATCAACCAGGATATAATCTCCGGTACCAAAATATTTGCCGACAATGCCGATTTTGATTTCTTTTTTGCCGTTTTTGGCATGATGGGCAAATGTCTCCCAGGCGCTTAAATCAGAACTTCTCTCCTCTAAGTCAAGGTGATGGAGAATTTTGTTACCTAAATTTTCTTTTTCAAAATTAATCGGGATGTCGTAAATTGAATCAACGTCCGGAGCAGAGATAGCATTCTCGGGTTCGATACTGCAGAAAACGGCTAGCTTTTCGCGGCGTTTGTTATCGATTGGTTTTTCGCTGCGGCAGAGGATAAAGTCGGCTTGAATGCCGCAGGAGTTCAATTCGCGCGAAGCATGCTGGGTCGGTTTGGTTTTCATTTCGCCGACTTTGGAGGGGATCGGCAAATAAGAGACTAAAACAAAGATGACATCCTTGGGGTTCTTCAGCTTCATCATACGGGCAGCTTCCAGGAAAAGAAGGTTTTCGTATTCGCCGACAGTGCCGCCGATTTCAATAATGGCAATATCGGCTTGGGCTTGCTTTGCAGCTTTCTTGATGCGTCCGATAATCTCTTCGGGAATGTGGGGAATGACCTGGACGCACCTGCCGCCATATTCCAGGTTGCGTTCGCGGTTAATGACGTGCTGATAGATTCGTCCGGTTGTCATATAATTAATTCTGGTGATATTCTCGTCCAGAAAACGCTCATAGTTGCCGAAGTCTTGGTCGGTTTCGTCGCCATCGATGGTTACAAAAACCTCGCCGTGTTCGGTCGGGTTCATTGTCCCGGCATCAACATTGATATAGGGGTCGGCTTTAAGGGCTGTTACTCGATAGCCTTTGCTTTTCAGAATTGTGCCGATCGAGGCCGCCGCGATGCCCTTGCCTACTGATGACATTACGCCACCCACTACAAAAATATACTTGGCCATTTCCGCTCCGTTTTAATAATAGAACTATGAATTTTTCGGTGTTTTTTTTATCTTAATGTTTTTAGTCCCGGCAATGCAAGTAGCCCATTGTGGATTATGTGCTATATTGGAAATTAATGGCCAATAAGCATTGTTCTGATTATACAAATCGATATTTAAAAAAAACCGGGCGTATGGCGTTGGTTCTGCAGATGGTACCGTTTGTAGGGTGCCTTATCTTAAACGGATCGTTGGCTTCCGGTGCGGCTAAAGAGAGTTCCGATATAGATCTCTTAATAATCGCCAAGGACGGCAGAATTTTTACCGTCCGGTTTCTGGTCAACTTAATCGCCGTCCTGCTCGGCCAAAAACGCTCTTCCGACGAATCAAATGATCATGCCGGCAAGTTTTGTTTTAATTACTTTATGACAACTTCATACTTAAAAATCCCCGCCGGCCGGGGAGAAAAGATGGATCGCTACTGCGCCGAGAACTATTCAAAAAGTGTTTTGGTTTGGGGGAGCAAAAAAGTTTTTCGAAAGTTTTTTAAACAGAACGAAAAGCTTTTCTTAACTCAAAAAGCAAAGGGCAAAAGCCAAAATTACGACTTAAAACTCAAAGCCCGATTTCCAATCCCCGCATCGCCGTTTCTGTTCCCTGGCCGATTGCAGGAAGCGATATTGGGCGGGCGATTGGGGGATCAAGTGGAACAAGTGCTCAAGCGAATTCAAATCAAAAAAATCGAAGGCGATCCCAGAACCAGGAAATACCCTAATTTAATTGTTTACAATGACCAAGAACTAAGGTTCCACCCGCCCAGGGACTAGACAAAGTTAAAAAAATATGTTAGC
>CAZGWE010000019.1:0-8127 GCA_964529405.1 uncultured Candidatus Saccharibacteria bacterium | reverse complement strand
TACTGATGGCGGAGGGAGAAAACAGATGATTTTGGTGGTTGATGACATGGATTGCGTATGCAAGGCCATAGCCGACTGTCTTCGGACGGTCGGCTATAGTGTGATCTCCAACAGTACCGCGGCTGGGGCGATACTTGATCTTCGCCGCGCCGGCTCGGAGATCGAGTTCCTGATCACCGACCTCGATTTCACGGGGCACGGAGTCGGGATAGAGGGTTTTTATGTGGTCCGGGAGGCCATCTGGCTGGGACTAGAGAAGCGCCAGATCATCATCCTCTCCGGCCTGCCGCCGGAGAAGCTGCCGGAGGACCTCGGTGGCGTCACCATGATGACCAAGCCGGTCAGAATGGCTGAAGTCATCAAGGTGATTAAGGCCGCGGGCCTCGAGCCCGCCGATTCGTGAGAAATGGAGGCGAGAACATTATGGGCGAGCGCCGTGCGATGGTGCTCGCCCTACTTTTGTCTTTTCGCGGACTTTTCGTGTCCGGTCTTAGTCGGCCGCCTTTTCGCGGTAGTTCGTGTACCCTTGACATTAAGCTCAACTTTAAGCTAATATGGGCTTGGTGGTAGTGGTCCCCCTTACGCTACCACCGTTTTTTTATCGCGAAACTTGAAGCCGGTCTTTTGTGTATATCGTTCCATGTTCCATGTTTTACGAAGGGGCTTGACAAATTGTAAAGTATACTTTACATTCTGTGATGTAACAACTATTAACCATGCGAGGTAACTATGCTCAAACCACTTGGGGACAGGGTCCTTATCAAGCCTCTGGAAGCGGAAGAAGTGACCAAATCCGGCATCATTATCCCGGATACGGCCAAAGAAGCGCCGGCCCAAGGCGAAGTTGTCGCTCTGGGAAACGGTAAACTTAAAGAGGGTAGAAAACACGAGTTTTCAGTCGCGATAGGGGACAAAGTTCTTTATGCCAAGTATGCCGGCGATGAGGTCAAGATGGATAAGGTCGAATACAAAGTGATGAAGGAAGAGGAGATATTAGGCATACTTTAGTTTATAAGGTTCATTAAGTTTTTAAAGTTCATAAAATAATCTACTTCGAGCTTTATTAATCTTACGAACATTATAAACTTTCTAATCAAATTCGAGGAGCTTTATGTCAAAAGAAATCAAATTCTCGGAGGAAGCGCGAAATGGTCTGCGCCGCGGCGTCAATATTTTGGCCGACACGGTCAAGGTAACACTGGGGCCAAAAGGCCGTAATGTTGTCTTGGAAAAAAGTTTTGGCGCACCGACCATTACCAATGACGGCGTTACTATTGCCAAAGAAATCGAACTCGAAAACAAAATTGAAAATATGGGCGCCCAACTGATCAAAGAAGTCGCTTCAAAAACAAACGACGTTGCCGGCGACGGTACAACCACAGCCACAATTTTAGCCCAAGCCATGATCAACGAGGGCTTGAAAAACGTAGCAGCCGGTTCAAACCCGATGGAAATCCGCCATGGTATCGAAAAAGCCGTTAGCAAAGTTGTTGAGACTATCAAGCGCAACTCCAAGGAGATCTCCGGCCGGGGCGAGATTGCTCAGGTTGCCTCTGTTTCAGCCGGGGACAACGAAATCGGCGAATTGATTGCCGACGTTATGGATTCAATCGGCAAAGACGGCGTTATCAGTGTCGAGGAATCCAACACTCTCGGTTTGGAAAAAGAGATTGTCGAGGGTATGCAGTTCGATAACGGTTATATCAGCCCTTATATGATTACCGACACCGCTTCAATGAAGGCCGTAATCGAAAATCCCTATCTTTTGATTAGCGATAAGAAAATCAGCTCGATTCAGGAGATTCTGCCGCTCTTGGAATCAATGGCCCAGTCGGGTAAAAAAGAACTGGTCATTATTGCCGAAGAAGTCGAAGGCGAAGCTTTGACTACCATGATCTTAAACAAGCTTCGCGGCGTCCTTTCGGTACTGGCAGTTAAAGCCCCCGGTTTTGGCGACAGGCGCAAAGAGATGCTGCAGGATATTGCCACCTTGACCGGCGGCACGGTTATCTCCTCCGATCTTGGCCACAAACTCGAAGATACTACTATAGATATGCTTGGACAAGCTCGCCGGGTTGAGTCGGACAAGGACAACACCGTCATCGTCGAGGGCAAGGGCGACAAGAAGGCTATCGAAGACAGAGTAGCCCAAATCAGAAAGCAGATCGAAAAAGCCACTTCCGATTATGACAAAGAAAAATTGAACGAGCGCATGGCCAAGCTGGCCGGCGGTGTCGGCATTATCAAAGTCGGCGCGGCGACCGAAACGGAGATGAAAGAGAGGAAGTACAAAGTCGAAGATGCCGTCGAGGCAACCAAAGCGGCGATCGAAGAGGGCATTGTGCCCGGCGGCGGCGTCGCCCTGGTTGATACCATTGCCGAATTAAGAAATATGACGGCTTCGGGTGATGAAGCTATCGGCGTCGAGATCGTGAAGAAGGCCCTTGAAGCCCCTATGCGCCAGATTGCCGAAAACGCCGGCACCGATGGCGCCGTGGTTATTGAAAATGTTAAAAATATGAGTGCCGGCGAAGGTTACAACGCCGCGACCGGCGAATACGGCAATATGGTCAAATTCGGTGTCATTGACCCGGCCAAGGTGACCAGAAGCGCTTTGCAAAATGCCGCTTCCGTAGCTGCCCTGGTGCTCACAACCGAAGCTGTTGTGGCCGATAAGCCGGAGAAGAAAGAGCCGTCAGCAATGCCTTCGATGGGCGGCGGCATGGATTACGGTATGTAAAAGGTTGATTAATGCTAATCTGCCACCACGCAGATATAAGCAAATTAAAAAGAGGCTTGAACAACCATGCCTCTTTTTAAAACCCAAAACCTATTTTAATCGCTTTGCCGGACTCCCTTCGATTTTACCCCAGGCACGAGCAATAATTGAGTGCTTCACTTCTCCGCCGGTTGGCAGATCGTTCAGGATGATAACACCAGAACTCTTGTTTTTTGGTTTTGGTCCTAGGCCATCTCTGCTTCTATGGCCCGGACTCCGGGCTTGACCGGCTCAAAATCGTCCTGGACAATTATTTTTTTGCCCTCCATCTTAATGACGGCCGAGGATGGGATAATACGCTCGGTTAGCGTCCCTTTGACATAAAATTTAATGATACGATAGTCGGGGCTTTCGACCAGATAATCGTAAACCTTACCCAGGCGTTTGCCGGATTTAGACACAACTTTTTGTTCGATACCGCAAAAACCCTCTTCTAAAGCTTTTTTAATCCGGATTGCCTCGACCAGTTCGATAATGCTTTCGCTGTCGTTAACCAGGACTAGGCCATTGCCAATCTCGATGATATCAAGGCTGGCAATGGCTTTGGGTTTGGCAAAAACACCAAGGGACGGTTTCTTTAAAATTAGACCATAGAGCGATAAATCATTTTTTTTAATAACCAAATCAGCCACCTCGCCGAGAACGGTTTGAGTCCTAAGGGCCAACACTTTGGCGTTGGCGATTTTTGAGTAGGGGATAATCATCGGATGATTGCCGTGTTGATAAATGACCGGCTTGCCGGCTAGTTCAACTGGAAAAATAGCAATTTATGTTAGTTGGCACGTTCGACATAAGAACCGTCGCGCGTATCAACAACTATTTTATCACCTTCTTTAATAAAAAGTGGAGCGTCAATTTGGGCGCCGGTTTCAATGGCCACCTTTTTGGTTACGGTACCGGCACTGTTGCCCCTGACGCCTGGAGGCGCAGAGACTACCGCGAACGGCATCTTGATTGGCAGTTCAAGGTTGATCGGTTCGTTTTGGAAGTAGAGGATATCAACAGGCGAATTTTCTACCAGATAGTTCCTGCCGCCGCTGACTTTGCTAAGCGGAATTTCGAACTGGTCATAGTTTTCGTTATCCATAAAGTAAGCCGATTGCTCGTCGGAGTAGAGGTAAGTCGCTTTTCTCTTGGCCATGTCGGCCTCCTCAACTTTGTCCGCGCCCTGGAAAGTTTTATCAATGACCCTACCAGTCTTTAGATTCTTCAATTTTGTCTTAACGACGGCCCCGCCCCGCCCCATCTTGGAGTGGGAGTACGACAAAACAACGTAGGGTTCACCCTCGTATGCCAACCTGGCGCCGGTTTTTAGATCGGTAATTGAAAGCATACTTTCGCCATCCAATTTATTTTTCAACGTATTAACGAGTTAAAATAGGTCAGAGAGTACCATTAATTTAACAACTTATAACTGATGATAGACAGTCGAGGCCAGAGGAATCTTGAGGTTGGGAATATAGAAGATAGACGAAATCCAGCCTTCTACTTTCTAACTTCAATATCTATCTTCAATCGTCCACCACCAAAGAAAAGTTGATACTATACGGACAATCCTTTAACTCGTGAATTTGTTAATTGAACAATTATTTAATTGTATAAGGCAGCAATGCTAAAAACCTGGCCCGTTTGATGGCCGTGCCGAGCGCTCTCTGGTGCTTGGCGCAGTTGCCGCTTCTGCCGGCCGATTCAATCTGGTTCCAGCGGTTTAAATGGCGGCTCAAAGAAGCGGTGTCTTTGTAATCAATATCTTTGACCTTAGCCTTGCAAAAGAGACACTTTTTGTTTCTGACATAATTTGTTTCACGTTTTTGGTAAGCCATAGGCTCCTTTCAGGTGCAATAACCAATAGCCAAGAAACAAATTCCAAATAAATCTCAATAATCAAATTTCAAACATTTATTGATTTGCATCCGGATATTGTTTGGTGGTTGTATCTTGTGTTTTGAAACTTCCTTTTAGACTTCAATTAGTCTAAAAGGGTATTTCGTCTATATTAATTTCATCTTCGCTGCCGGCGGGCTTGCTTTCCTCGGCAATTTTATCAACCGGATTGGAATCGTTGGCTGGTTGATTGTATCCGGCGCCGCCTCGGCTGGAGAGGACGATGACGCTATCGGCCACAATTTCGGTTTTATAGCGTTTGACCCCGTCTTGGCCCTCCCACGACCTTGTTTGCAATCTGCCCTCGACGAAGACCGGGCCGCCTTTTTTGAGCATTGGCGTGACTGCTTCGGCCTGTTTGCCCCAGACGACAACATCATGGAACTCAACCGCCTCGCCGTCAGGCGCACCGTCGCGGCCCTTCCATTTTCTGTTAGTGGCAACGCCAAAACCGGTCACGGCCTGGCCGTTGGGTGTATATCGCATCTCGGCATCCCTGGTCAAATTTCCTAAAATTTGCGCTCGATTTAAACTTAACATGTTAACCCCCAAAATAGTTTATAAAGTTCTTAAGGTTTGCAAGGTTGATAAGGTTACTTTATGAACTTTAGAAGCTTGATGAACTTTACGGACTAATTAAAGGTCATCCTTTAGCAATTCGTCCAGTTCTTTGTCAAGCTTGGCCAGACGATCCGCCTCGCTTTCCGGCCCTGCCGGTTTGGTTTTTTTCTTTTTTCCAGCCAAAGGCTGATCAGCCTTTGGCTGGGGTTTTTCTTTTGCTTCTTCTTTGATTACTTCTTTTACTTTCTCTTCTTTGACTTCGACTTCATCTCCGGCCCATTTTTCGATTTTTTTGTTTTCTGGTTCCTCGGTTTGGTTTTCTTCCAGCTCTTCGGTTTTTCTCACTGCCATCAGGTCTCGGCTCTCTTCTGTTTCGCCCTCGACAGCCTCGAATGATTGCTCGCCGCCGATGGCCTCCTCAATATCTTCCGTACCGGCGATTTCCTCGGCCGTTAAAGTCAGCTTTTCTTCGCCGTAGTCTTTGACAATGGTAAT
Source organism: uncultured Candidatus Saccharibacteria bacterium (assembly GCA_964529405.1). Taxonomy (GTDB): domain Bacteria; phylum Patescibacteriota; class UBA1384; order XYA2-FULL-43-10; family 1-14-0-10-43-13; genus CAZGWE01. The sequence continues at coordinate 2,408 of CAZGWE010000019.1, read as the reverse complement.
GTGGCGCAAAACGGAGGGAAGAAGCCGCAAATCGCGTTCGAACTCCAGCATCTTGTCGGCCGGAACCTCAAAATTTAGTGTAACATAAACGGCGAATTCTTGCTTTTTGATCGGATAGGCCAATTTTCGTCTTTTCCAGATCTCTTCTTTAAGAATTCGGCCCTCCAAATCGCTGATAAAACCGCCGATTTTGCCGGTAACCTTATTTAATTCTGACTCTTTAACATCGTCAGAAATAAGATAAGTCAGTTCGTACTGTCTCATTGAGTTTTCCTTTCTGGCTCGGGCACGCGTGTCCAACTTAGATCGGACTCCCGACCCCGCCTTGGGCGGGGAAAGTTAATTAAAATTATAATGTGATAGTATCACAAACTAACGCAGATTGCAACATTTGTCGAATTCGCGTCAATTTGCGTGCCTGTTTCAGGCTAATTTGTGTCTTAGACATTAAATCTGAAAACTGCCACGTCGCCGTCTTGGAAAATGTAGGTTTTTCCCTCGGTTCTTATTAATCCTTTGGCGCGGGCGTTGTTCCATCCTTCCTGGGCGTAGAGATCCTGCCAGGGGATGATTTCGGCAGCAATAAAACCTTTGGCAAAATCGGTATGGATGACCCCGGCTGCCTCGGGTGCAGCGGCGCCATTTGGAATAGTCCAAGCGCGAGTTTCTTTCTCGCCGGAGGTGAAGTAAGTGATTAGTCCTAGTAGCTCATACGCTTTTTTAATGAGAGTATTAAGTCCGGTTTCCTTCATGCCGAGCTCCTCGAGGTATTCCGTCTTTTCTTCGTCTGATAATTCATTCAATTCAGACTCGATTTTGGCACTAATCGGAACGAAATCATACTTGCTGTCTTGCTGATTTGCTGTCTTGCTGACTAGCTGATCCTCCGAAACATTCGCGATATAGAGTATCGGTTTCATCGTTAGCAGAGCCAAACCTTTCATTGCTTCTGTCTCAGGTTCGTCAAGCTTTACTTCTCGGGCGTTATTGCCGGCGTATAATACATCCTTAATCTTTTGCAAACCGGAGTGTATCAACTTTGATTCCTTAGTGCCGGCTTTCAACTCCTTTTCGACGGAATATAATCGTTTCTCAACGGTTGAAATGTCGGCCAACTGCAACTCTGTTTCGATGGTTTTAATATCTTCGATCGGATCGATCTTATTCTCGGTATGAATAATGTTCGGATCTTCAAAAAAGCGCACGACCATCGCAATGGCGTCGCATTCCCTGATGTGGGCTAAAAATTGATTACCCAAACCTTCGCCCTTGCTTGCTCCACGGACCAGGCCGGCGATATCAACAAATTCAATAGCAGCCGGAATGGTTTTAGCTGATTTAGAAACGTCGGCCAGCGGTTTTAGCCGTTCATCGGGCACCTCAACCACGCCAACATTAGGCTCAATAGTGCAGAAGGGATAATTAGCCGCCTCTGCCTTTGCGCCCTTGATCAGTGCGTTGAATAAGGTCGACTTGCCCACGTTTGGAAGGCCAACGATACCGATTTGAAGAGACATAAAATTCCCTAGTCTAGCAAGATATACTTAATTTTTTGCTTGTCATTCCCGCCCCGTAACTCAGTACGGGGTAAACTCCGGCGGAAATCCACAAATAGTAATTAGTTCCAAGCACACTTTACCAGATTCGCGCCCCTTTGTCGAACGGGCTTTCCTGAATCATTTTTAAGCGTAAAAAGCAAAAATATCCCAAGGGTGCACATCTATTTCACTCCAGATGTGGTGAAAATTCTATTATTGATTTTGCATTTTGTTCTGTTATAGTGATTTCGATCGGCAAGTCTGCTCAAAAACTTGCCTTCGGCGTAAAGGGGAGGTTTGCTATGAGCGAAAGGGAAGAAGTCCCGATGTCTTACGCGGCCAGTGGAGTCGATTATGGCCTGATGGATCCGTTCAAGCGGGAGTGCCAAGCGGCTTCGAAAATGACGTCAGGTAATCCCGAGCATCTCGGAGCGAGAGAAGTGAAGTGGAGCAGGGGCGAGAGCGCCTATCTGATCGAGACGCCGGACGCCTACCTGGCCCACGTCGAGGAGGGCCTGGGCACCAAGAGCGCCGTTGCCGACGCCATGTACCGCCTCACCGGGCGCACCTTCTACGACCACATCGGGCAGGACACGGTGGCGATGATCGTCAACGACCTGATCACTGTGGGCGCCATGCCGCTTTCCATCGCCATGCACCTGGCCGTGGGCGCATCGGACTAGTTTGCCGACACGCAGCGCGTAGCCGACCTGGTGCGCGGCTTCCAGCACGCCTGCAACCTGTCGCGCGCCGCCTGGGGCGGCGGCGAGACGCCCACCCTGAAGGGCCTGGTAGAGCCCTCCGCCGCGGTGCTGGCCGGCTCGGCTCTCGGGATTGTCCGCCCCAAGGAGCGCCTGATCGCCCCGCGCC
>CAZGWE010000018.1:0-20470 GCA_964529405.1 uncultured Candidatus Saccharibacteria bacterium | reverse complement strand
GAACTTGGCTTTGACGGCATTGACATCAATATGGGCTGCCCCGATAAGGACGTGGTCAAAAACGGCGCCGGCTCGGCTTTGATCAATAAACCCAAAATTGCCCAAGAGATTATTGCCGCTGCCAAAGCAGGATCAGGAGGGCTACCGGTTTCAGTTAAAACCAGAATCGGTTTCAATAAGATCGAGACTGAAAATTGGATTAAATGTCTGCTCGAAGCAAAGCCTGCCGCAATCACGATTCATGGACGCACTAAAAAGGAGATGTCAAAAGTACCAACGCACTGGGATGAGATTGGCAAAGCAGCCCGACTGGCCAAAGGGAGCAAAGTACTAATCTTGGGCAACGGCGATATCCAGAATATCAGGGAAGCAGAAGAAAAAGCGCAAATTTACGGATTAGACGGCGCTATGTTCGGCCGAGCAGTGTTCGGCAACCCCTGGCTGTTCAACAAAAAGATCAAAAAAGAGGATTTGCCTCTTGAAATTGTTTTGAAAACCTTAGTCGATCATACGGCTCTATTTGAAAAATTATACGGCGACAAAAAACCCTTTGCCCTAATGAAAAAACACTTTGCCTCATACTTGAAGGGCTATCAGAATGTGAAAGGGCTAAAATTAGCCTTAATGGAAACCAGGAACTCAGGTGAAGTCAGAACTATTATCTCAAATTTCATCACATCCGCAGCCGTCAAATCCTAGTACCGCGTAACAGGTGATAAACTGATTATTTCAGAAAGATTTGATCATACTACGATCTAAACAAGAATTAAAATGTAGCGGTACTAGCACCTCAAAAACTTTATAAATGGTTGATATCATATCGTTTCCTTCCGTCATTGCGAGGAGTCTGCGACGCGGCAATCTTGTTCCGTCATACAAAAGTTTTTAGGGCACAAGTTATCTCTACTCTCCTTTGTCACACCGATTTGACAGAGTAGGAAAAATGGTTGTATAATTATCGAATAAGCGACCAAGGGAAAGAAAAGTGCGTAAGATTTCTAGTTTTAACAACGAGGAACTACGCGACAAGCAATACAATGTGCTAGTCGATGTTGTTTTTGGTACCAAAAACAGAAAAGACTTGTGGCTTTTTCTTGAATCATTTTTAACACAAAGCGAGAGAGCATATCTTGGACAACGCTTGAACATTATTCGGATGCTTTCCAAAGACAAAAGTTACCAGGAGGTGAAGGAAGAACTTTCACCTTCAACAACGGCCATCTCTAATGCGCAAAAGTGCATTGATAAGGGCAAAGAGTTGATTAAAATGGTCGCCTTGGAATATAAACATAAACCCAAAACATCTGTTTCCGATTCTGCTCATCAGTTTGGCTTCTTTCGAGCTCACAAGCCCGGCTCGCCATCGCACCAGTTCAAATCTCACAAGCGATAATCGCAGAGTTATGCATAATTATAAAATACTATCCTCAACTCCGTCAAATCGGTGTGACAAAAAATTGAGAACGATAATTATAATTATATAAAAAAGAGGAGCTTGGGGCTCCTCGCGGCGCAGCATAGTGATAATTACTGATTTTGGCGATTTAACACCTCCGTTCTGGCGTACCATCCTGCCTCCGCTTCACTGAGCTGGTCGATTTGCACAGAATCATCCTCTCGTTGACCAGTTTTTTGAGGTCTCGCTTCATATTGCGTAATGCTGCTCAAAAGGTTTTGGGCACGTCTAAGAGTTTCTTGTTGCTCATCAGTGAGTTCCTTAACAGGAGTCTTGCCAAGAGAAGCGATTATTATCAGAGCGACTTTCTTGGCCTCATGGCCAGGACTCTGCCTATCGCGATACCATCTTGGAAGACCTAAAAGCCTCGTGGCAAGAACGCAGTGAGGAGCAAGCAGCACTATGCCCGTTTTCCAGCCTAATTCCTGGCTGAAGGGCAATAGCGCAAAGCGCCCCCCGATAGTTGATACCAGCCAGTAAGCGAATGATGTCACTACCGCCCAGATCAATAAAGGACTTATTGAGAGAGGGCGTTTAGCAGACAGAACATTCGGCCTGAGCTTCACCAGCATTGACTCAAGCTCAATTCTCCGCGACTGAAGCCGGCTGAGTGGACCGCTAACTCTACCCCTGATCTTACCGCCATCTTTAGCAGTAAAAACATCGACTCCCATTGCCCGCTCAACTCCCACGAAAGAGTGAGGGGGACAGTAAAAACACTCTCGGAATCGTGCTTTACCCGCTACAGACTGATTGGTTGCAAATCCAAGTTGGATCTGCAAGTCGGCCGCAAGATTACCATCAGTGGATGTATCAACCGGCGCATGACCGGCAAGCATCCTCAAGAAATGGTTGTAAGCCGCGATCCTTTCGTTGGCTTGTTTATTTTGTAGTTGGTCTGCATAAGGGACCGGAGGACGAACAGCTGGTCGAATCACAGAGTCCAGATTCTTGAAACGAAGGATTTGAACATCCTTCGTAAACTCCGGCGTTAACATTCCGCCGCTCGAATATGAACTCCCAAAAACGGCTTCCGCGACAGTCTCACTCAGACCTGCATACAAGCCATCATTGCACGCCAGTTGTTTTACGACCCGAGGCTTTCTTCCGGGAATAGAGGATTTTCCCATTTGAAAACGTAGATCACTGGCTAGCTTACCAGGTTCGGTGCTATCAAGTGGTCTGGTTCCGGCAACCATCTCCCAAAAATGGTTGCGCGTCTCGAGCTGCGCGTATTTGGATTGCTGGTAGCTCTCAAGGATCCTACTTCCCTTGTTTATACCCGTCAAAACGATTGTCAATCCCACGGTAAAGGCCAAGATTGCCTCTACCATCATGAAAAAGAACTTTCTTGCCCGAACAGAGACCCGTACCCCCTTCATCTCTTTCCTCCTCGTGTTTTTTTCAAACCCATACAACACTTGCGTTTATAGGCTTAAAAAACTATTTTTTAATATATACACAAATTCTGATTTGTCAATCGTCAACCAAACTAGATGTAGACTATTTTTTGAGCCGCGAGGTCTGAAAAAAACGTTATTTATGGTATATTTGAGCTATGTCAAAACTGGAAGAGTTACAAAAGTTACGTATCGAGGTTGAACAAGATAAGAAGTTGCCGCTCCGAATTGCCGCGACCAATCTTGTCTTTGGCCACGGCAACCCCGATTCGCCGCTCTTCTTTTTGGGCGAGGCGCCCGGATTTAACGAGGACCAGCAGGGGATTCCATTTTGCGGCCGGGCAGGAAAACTCTTAAATGAAACGCTCGAGGAGATCGGCATCAAGCGCGAAGATATTTGGATCTCCAATGTTGTCTATTATCGTCCGCCGGAAAACAGAGATCCGCTTCCGGAGGAGCTTGAAGCATTCAAACCCTATGTTGACCGTCAGATTGCCATTATTGATCCGAAAATAATCGTTACGCTCGGGAGATTTTCGATGGGCAAATTTTTGCCTAACGCCAAGATATCGCAAGTTCACGGCAGCCCGAAATGGATCTATTTTAACAACAAGAAAATCGTTCTTATCCCGATGTACCATCCGGCGGCCGCTTTGCGCGGCACAACGATTATGAACCAATTCAAGTTCGATTTCAGCGTCATTTCCAAGGTCTTAAAAAAACTGGAAAAAATGGAAACCGAGAAGAAACCCGAAATAAAAGCGAACCAGCGAAGTTTGTTTTAACCGGCCGAATCAGACATTTTTAGCTGCCGGTACAGATTGATAATTTTATTCGAATCAGAGCAGAATAATTAATTATTTTTATGCTCCTGTCTTGACATTTTAATCATTATTTGCTATACTTGCATCAGTTTAGAGCAACTCGCGAGCGGAGGTAGTCTTTTTCTACCACCCCGAGGGACTTTAAGCGGGGTCGATTAGTAAGTAGTATGCCAGCCTAAAGCTGGCGCAGAGGACAAAATGGTAGAAGAGACAAATAAACTGTTCGTAGGCAATTTGCCTTACACAGTCAATGATGCAGAACTTCGAGAAATCTTTGAGTCTGCCGGATACCAGATTCTTGACTTAGAAGAAAGGCCAGGCGCCAAGGTCATTACAGACCGTGAAACCGGCCGATCTCGAGGTTTTGGTTTCATCACCCTTGTAAGCCAAGAAGAGGCAGAAAAAGCTGCCGAGGAATTCAACGGCAAAAAAGCAATTGGCGAAAGAACTTTGGTTGTCAATATTGCACGACCAATGGATAAATCACGCGGCAGCGACAGAAATTTCCGCCGATAAATTTGAGCCAAAGAAACGCAAAAACCCCTGGAGAAATCGGGGGTTTTTGTATTTACGGGCACTATTTGTTAAGATGGAAACATATAATATTGGAGGAATATGTTCAGGAAACTTTTCGCCTCAAAAGAGCAAATGAAAAAGATCGCTAACGATTCGCACAAAGTCGTCGTCATCGGCACCGGTGCGGTCGGCGCTTCGGCCGCCTATGCTATGATGATTGAAGGCATTCCCTCGGAGCTGGTGCTGATAGACGCCAACCATGACAAGTGCCAAGGCGAAGCCGCCGACCTCGAACACGGCCTCTCGTTTGTGCCCCAGATCAAGGTCGGGGCTGGTACTTACGCCGATTGCAAAGATGCCGACGTTGTTGTCATAAGTGCCGGCGCCGCCCAGAAGCCCGGCCAAACTAGGCTGGAGCTGGCCGGAATCAATAGCAAAATTATCGCCGATATCGTCAACCGGATCAAACAGCACACCTCTCGAGCCATAATCCTGATGGTCACCAACCCCCTTGATGTTCTAACTTTCGCTGCCCTCAAAACTTCCGGTTATCCAGCCAATCAAGTCTTCGGTACCGGCACCACGCTCGACTCCTCAAGATTCCGCTATTTTCTGGCCGAGGAATTTGGCGTGGCGGCCGATAGTATGGGGGCATATTTGATCGGGGAACACGGCGACAGCTCGGTGCCGGTTTATTCCCACTGTAATGTCATGGGCGAACCGCTGTCAAAATTACCAGGCTACACGCAAGAAAAGGTCGAAAAAGCCTATCAAAAAGCCCGCGATGCCGCCGCTTATCTGATCAACAAAAAAGGTTTTACCTGCTACGGTATCGGCTTAGCCGTGTCCAGGATTGTCAGAGCCATTTTATACGACGAGAATCACACTTTCGCCGTCTCTGTCTATCTGAACGGCCAGCATGGCATTAAAGATATCTGCCTCTCCCTGCCGGCTGTTGTCGGCCGGACCGGAATTAAAAATATCGTTGATATTAAATTAACCAGCAGAGAACAAGAACTCTTAGAAAAATCAGCTAAGATCATCAGAGGAACAATTCAACAAGTTACTTAACGAACTGCTTCCAGAGTCTGGCATAGACGCCGTTTTTTTTAAGAAGCTCTTGGTGCGTGCCTCCTTCGACTAACTTGCCGCCGTCAACAACAAAGATAATATCGCTGTCGGTGATAGTAGGTAGGCGGTGGGCGATAGAAATTGTTGTCCTGCCGCTTGAGACTTCCCGTATAGCTTTGAGGATTTCCTGTTCCGATTCGGCATCCAAATTGCTCGTCGCCTCATCAAAGACCAGAATTTTTGGTTTTTTGATAATGGCGCGAGCGATGGCGACGCGTTGTTTTTCGCCGCCGGAGAGTTTGACGCCACGCTCGCCGACGACCGTATCCAACCCTTCGGGCAACCGCCTGATCAAATCCGAGAGATGGGCCAGTTCGATGGCTTTTATGACCTCGGCATCGCTTGCATCAGGTTTGCCAAAGCGAATATTGTGAGCAATTGTATCGTTAAAGAGAATAGTTTCCTGTGGTACCAGGACTACTAACTCGTGGCGCTGTTCTTTTTTGATCTTTTTAATATCGACACCATCAATTCTTACCTCGCCAAATTTTGGGTCATAAAGCCTGAAAAGCAGCTTAACAATGGTTGACTTACCGGCACCGGAAGGCCCAACGATGGCAATCCGCTTACCAGCTGGTATTTTTAAATTAAGAACCTTAAGTGCAGGACGATTATCATAATCAAAATAGACATCAACAAATTCAACGCTGCCTACCGGATTTTTGAGAGTAATAGCGTTGGGCGGATCTTCAAGTTCAATTGGATTGGTAAAGATATGTGACATCGAGGCCAGATCAGTCAGACCATCTTTGATCCGCCTGTAGACAAATCCAAGCACGCCGATAGGGGCAGCTAGCCGGACAATGTAGCTGGTTAGTAGAACGAGATCGCCGATAGTCAAGGTACCAAGCAAGCTTTGTTTGACGGCAAAATAAGCTATCAAGCCAAAACCGATAATTAAAATCAGAGACTGGCCAGCACTAATAACGGCAAAAAGCTGATTAGACCGGACCGAGAGATCGTACCACTTTTTAATGCGATCCATGAACTTGCCGCGCTGGAACTTTTCGTTGCCAAAGTATTTTACAGTGTCGATATTGGTGATGGTTTCAATTTGGATAGCAGAAGTCTCATCATCAGCGATATTGGCAGCTAAGCGATACTTTTGACGAAGCTCGGTAGTTACCACTGTAAAGAGGGTGTAAAGGATAATTGTAAAAAGCGTGATCAAACCATATTTAGCAGGATACAGCCGAAGCAACAAAATCGTGGCAAAAACGAGATCAAAGAAAGTTGGTAAGATATTAATAACCAAGAAATCGAGAATAAAATTAATCGATTGGGCTCCTCGAGCTATCTGGCGAGCCAAAGCGCCCGTCTTTTGATCGTGATGAAAGCTGATTGGCAAGCGCAGAAGATAATCAAAGACGTCCCGGGCGACATTGCGGCCAACGCCCATTTCAACAGGAGCAAAGATATAATCACGCAAAAATTGAAAAAAGAATGTACCGACGCGCAACGAGAAATAGATGATCAACAGCGAAAGAATCGGGCCGGAAATGCGAGCATTTCCAACGTTGCCGATAATATAGTCGATGATATTTTTGAGATAGAGCGGATCATATGTCGCCGCAACTTCAGCGATGATGACAAAAACCAAAGTCAAAACAACCGAGCCGGTATATGGCTTTAGGTATCGCAGGAGATAAAAGAGATTGTTCTGGTTTTGAGCGGATCTTTTGTTCATCGTGTCAATTATTCTAATACTAATACGCTAATTTTTCAATGGTAAGTTCACCAACATCAGCGGTTCCTGCAAATTGTTGACAAATAATAAAAAAAGATCTAAAATGCAGACATTACGTGTAATGGTCCGCTGATGCGGGCCGTTTTTAGTCAAAAGAACCTAGGTGCCTAAGCAACTTTGGTTTCTTAGGCAGATAAAAGGAGATTACTATGGCACAGCCAATCAACCAGTTTGTTGCAGCGATCGATGAGCTATGTGAAGAAAAAGGAATTGATAGAGATACGGTTATCGAAACAGTTGAGGCGGCGCTTGCGGCCGCTTATCGTAAGGACTATGGCCGGCCCCGCCAGATCATCCGGGCCAAATTAAATCCCGAAAATGGCGAAGCCGACGTGTTTAGGATATACGAAGTTGTTGAAGACGAGGAGCTGGTCGAAGAACCTGAGCAGCAACTTAGCTTAACTGATGCCAGAAAGCTGGATAAAAAAGCAGAGATTGGCGGAGAGGTTATGATCCCACTACCAAAACAAGAAGATTTTGGCCGCATCGCCGCCCAAACAGCCAAGCAGGTTATTATCCAGCGGTTGCGCGAAGCTGAACGCAACTTGCTTTTCAAAGAATTTAAAGATAAAGAGTATCAAGTTGTCAACGCCAACGTCCAGCAGATTGACGGCAAAAATGTGATCGTCTCGCTCGGTAAAGCCAACGGCATTATTTTCTCGTCGGAGCAAATTAGGAGCGAGAATTACTACGTCGGCCAAAGATTAAAAGTCTATGTCAAAGAAGTAACAGAAACCAGCCGGGGGCCGCAAATTATTGTTTCCAGATCGGATGAGGGCTTGATCAGCGGCCTCTTTGCTCTTGAAGTACCGGAAATTAACGCCGGCACGGTTGAGATCAAAAATATCGCCCGAGAAGCCGGCTCAAGGAGCAAAATTGCCGTCGTGGCCCACGATGAAAAAATTGATCCGGTCGGCTCGTGCGTCGGCCAGCGCGGCACTCGCGTCCAGGCGGTCATTTCGGAGATCGGCGATGAAAAAATAGACATTGTGCTCTGGGACGAAGATGTCGAGCAATTTATTATGAACGCCCTCTCTCCGGCCAAGACCAAAAAAATCGTCATTTCGGCCAAAGACAACAAGGCCACGGTTTTTGTAGATAAGGAGAGTCTCTCGCTGGCCATCGGCAAGGGCGGACAGAATGTCCGGCTAGCATCAAAATTGACCGGCTGGGGCATTGATATCGAAGTCGCATCCGACGAGGTAGAAGATGAATCTGACAAAAAGAAATCCAAAAAGAAAAAAGTGGACGCAAAGGAAAAAGAAGAATAAAATGGTTTTTCGCGTAATATACACAGGGACGGACAACAGGCTTAACAGGCAACGGACATTTTCATAAAACATTAAGCGATAAAACGCACGACAAATTATAATTCAAGAATTTGCCATATATTCCGCGTTTCAAGCTCCGTAAAAAATACCCGCGGCTTGTATCTATAATGTCCGTTCTTTAAAATGGTTAAGATGAATTCAAACATATTCAAAAAATTTAGTGAAAATTTAAAAAAAGTCCTTATTACGGCAGAGAGGATTGCCCGGGAACAAAACACGGTTATGAGCACCGAGCACCAGCTTTTGGCTTTGCTAAACTATAGCGACACGCTGGCTTATGAAATCCTCTCCAGCTTTGAGGTTACCCTTGACCGCGCCCAACTGGTCGCCTCGCTGGTCAATAAAGCGGCAGTAAAAAATACCAAAGCTGAAATTTCCAGCGACGCCAAGGAGTCAATTAAGATGGCTGTTTCTTTTGCCTCAAAGTATGGCCATTTTGCCATTGACTGCGAACATCTTCTGCTGGCTCTTCTCTCCAACCGCAACTTTAGCTCCTACACTGTCATCGAAAGAATCGGCGTCAAACCTGATGATATCCGAAAACAGATTGAAACGATTTTCGGCGGCATCAATGAAACTCTCCAATCCATTGATCAAAATGCTGAAATGAGTAGTGTTGATTTTTCCGCCGATCTGATGGGGGAGAGTATGATGAACGAATTCGGACCGTTCGGACCAATGGGGGGCATGGCGGGTCCGAACCAATCAACTACCAAAATCAAAAGCGATAATATTTTAAGCACTTTCACGACCAACATCACCCGCTTAGCCCAGAACGATAAGCTCGACCCGGTTATCGGGCGCAACAGCGAAACAACCCGGCTGGTCCAAATTCTCTCCAGGCGTACTAAGAATAATCCGGTCCTGGTCGGCGAGCCAGGCGTCGGTAAAACTGCCATTGTCGAAGGCTTGGCCCAAAGAATTGTTGAGGGGCGGGTTCCCTCCAATTTGATCGGCAAAGAGATTCTCTCCATTGATATGGGTTCGCTCTTGGCCGGGACAATGTACCGGGGCCAATTTGAAGGCAGGGTCAAAAAAATCTTGAACGAAATTAAAAAGAACGGTAATTATATCCTCTTTATTGACGAAATCCACACGGTTGTCGGGGCCGGCTCAACCGAAGGCTCGGTTGATGCGGCTAACCTGCTAAAACCGATGCTCGGAAAGGGCGAGCTCCGGCTGATCGGCTCAACGACGCTTGACGAGTACAAGAAGTTTGTCGAGCGTGACCCGGCCTTCGAGCGGCGTTTTCAGCAAATTATGGTCAAAGAACCGACTATTGATGAGACTGTTGCCATCCTCTGCGGCATTAAAGACCGCTATGAGACACACCACAACGTCACCTACACCCAGGATGCCATCGTGGCTGCAGCCAAGCTGTCAAAACGATACATTAACGACCGTTTTTTGCCTGACAAAGCCATTGACTTAATTGATGAAGCGGCAGCAGCCACGCGGACTGTTTCGCCGACCACGGCCAGACTCGCTGTCTTCAAGCGCGACCTGCGCAAGCTCCTGCGCCAAAAAGAGCACTATATTCTCAACGAACGTTATGAAGAGGCCACCAAGCTGCGGGAAAAGGAGTTGGAGATCGAGAACAAGATCCGCCAGATCAAACAGGAAGACAAACCCGAAAATATTATTGTCAGCGCCAATGATATTAGCCGGGTCGTTTCCCGCTGGACGGGCATACCTGTCACCGAGTTAAACCTGGCCGAAAAAAGAGGCCTGCTTGACCTGGAGAGCCGCATTGAGCGGCATATTGTCGGCCAGAAAGAAGCGGTTTCCGAGATTGCCAAAGCGATTCGCCGGGCGCGCGTCGGCATTTCTAATCCGAACCGGCCGTACGGCTCCTTTATCTTTCTTGGACCAACGGGCGTCGGCAAAACCGAACTGGCCAAGGTTCTGGCCGAAGAGGTCATGGGCAGCCGCAATGCCCTGATCAAAATTGATATGTCGGAGTTTATGGAGCGCCACAATGTCTCAAGGTTAATCGGCGCGCCGGCCGGTTATGTCGGCTACGAAGAGGGCGGCAAATTGACCGAAGTTGTCAGAAAGAATCCCTACTCTCTTATTCTTTTGGATGAAATTGAGAAAGCCCACCCTGAAGTTTTCAATATCTTGCTTCAAGTGATGGAGGACGGCGAACTGACCGATGCCAAGGGCCGTAAAGTTGATTTTAAAAATACTATTTTAATTATGACTTCAAACCTGGGTACCGACATCTTAAACAAGCAGGCTAGCATCGGTTTTACCAAGCGGGACGATTCAAAAGAACAGTACGAAAAACTCAAAGAAAATGTCCTGGATGTCCTTAAAGACAGCTTCCGTCCCGAATTTCTAAACCGCCTCGACAAGGTTATCGTTTTTCATCCGTTGACCAAAGAAGCGATCAAGCAAATTGTGGAAATCCAGCTTGCAGAGCTGGCCAGAAGACTTTGGGAGCAGGGTTACTATTTTGAAGCTTCGCTCCAAGCTAAAAACTGGATTGCCGAAAACGGTTTCGACCCCAAGTTTGGCGCCCGGCCGATCAGAAAAGTTATTGCCGAGCATATCGAAACGCCCCTGTCCGAGGCCATCCTGCGCGAAGACTTCAAAGCCGGCAATAAAATTAAAGTTGATCTCGAAAATAATAGTTTGGTGTTGAAAAAGGGGAGAAATTTAAAAGCTTAAGCAGCTTAAGTTGCTTAAGCAACTTAATGTCTATCAAAATTCCCCAAAAGTTATCCTCCGCCATAGCCCGTTTCCCGCAAGAAGAACGTGATTTGGTTTTTCGTGCCTATAATTTTGCCAAAGAGAAGCACAGCGGACAAAAACGAAAATCCGGCGCCCCATACATTACCCATCCGCTCCGTATAGCCATCGGCCTTGCCGCGGATAACTATGATTTAACTACGGTTGCGGCCGGTCTGCTTCACGACACACTTGAGGACACCGAAACGACAGCCGAAGAACTCAAAAGTGCTTTTGGCATAGAAACCGCCAAACTGGTTGACGGCGTCTCCAAGGTGGCTGCCATGCGGACAAAAAGCAAAACCCTAACCAGATCTGAGAGCGCCCTCTTTTTAAGCCAGGTTGATAATTACAGAAAAATTCTCCTGGCTACCGCTTCCGATGTCAGGGTTATGATCATCCGTCTCTACGACCGGCTTGACAATGTTGCCACTCTACAATGGCTGAAACCGGAAAAGCAGATGTTTTATGCCCGCGAAACGATTGAAATTTATGCCCCTATTGCCGAGCGGCTCGGAATGGGCATAGTAAAAGGCAAATTAGAGGACCGCTCCTTTCCTTACGCCTATCCGGAAGAGTACCGGCATTTTATCAAAGTCGCCCGGAATGCCTACAAGAACCCTGAAAAAGTGATCGAAAAAGAGATTCCGAAGATAAAGTCCTTGCTGGACCGGGCCGGCATTCAGCACCACTCCATCGCCGGCCGGGCCAAGCATCTCTATAGCCTCTACAACAAGCTTAAAAGAACACCGAATATTAAAAACATTTTTGACATTATCGCTATCCGCGTCATAGTCGGTTCGGTCGAAGATTGTTATAAGGCGCTGGGCGTTATTCACTCCTGCTACCAGCCGCTTCCCGGCCAAATTGACGATTACATTGCCAGACCCAAGGAAAGCGGCTACCAATCGCTCCACACCACCGTTAAGAACGAGGAGGACGATATCTTTGAAATACAGATCAGAACCACCAAAATGCATAAAATCAACGAACACGGCCTGGCAGCCCATTGGAGTTATAAAGACAGCCGGCTGGAAAAAAGCGTTAAGGCAGCCAAACGCAATCAGGAAGAGTGGCAAAGAGAACTGGAAAAAATTAAGAACATAGAAGACAGAAAAGACTTTCTGCGCCAGTTCAAGGAAGAGTTTTTCTCGCGACAGGTTTTTGTTTTTACGCCTAAGGGCAAAATAATCAAGCTGCCGGCCGGCTCGACCTGTGTTGATTTTGCTTACAATATTCACTCGGAGATAGGCGACCATTGTTCCGGAGTTATGATCAATAACCGGATTATGCCGATGGGAACCGAATTGCAAACCGGGGACACGGTTGAAATTATCACCTCGAAAAAGGCCTGTCCAAGCAATGACTGGCTTAAACTCGCCAAAACTGCCAACGCCAAGCATCACATCAGAAACTTTCTAAGAGCCAAGAATTTTGACGCCTTGGTCGAAAGGGGTACCAGAGTGGTCCATGACCTGGCCAGCAAACATAAATTACCGCCCTTCGACAAAACCAAGATACAAGGCGTCTTTACTGATTCCCGTTTGCCTTATAAAAATATTGACAATGCCCTAGCCGCATTGGCTGAAGGCACTCTTAACAAAAGCCGTTTATTGAAAATCATTTATCCGGATTTTTCAAGCAGCGAAACCAAAAAAGTTGGCAATCTAAAAGAATCCGGTCGGGTTATAAGGGGATTAGATGGCGTCAGGCACGTGGCAGCTAACTGTTGCAAGCCCAAAAGTACTGACCGGGTTATCGGCTATGTCGGCAGCGAACATATTATCAAGGTTCACAAAACCTCGTGCAATAGATTAAAAGGGATCGACGAGAGAAGGCTGGTTGAGTTGTCTTAACTTTGACAAACGCTGCCCTAACTGTTAATCTTTTGACTAGAAACAATATTTTAACTAGGCCAGAACTATGACAAAAGTTGCTTACCAAACGCCACGGGGAACCAAAGACATCTTGCCTGCCGAACAGGACTATTGGCAGTATGTTTTTGATATAGCCGGCCGCACATTAGAGGGTGTGGGCTACGAAAAGATAGACACGCCGCATTTTGAAAACGCGGAAATTTATAGCCGTGGTATCGGTCAAGAAACCGATATTGTGCAAAAAGAGATGTTTTTGCTTCAAGCGCGAGGCGAGGACGAGCAAATAACCTTTGCATTGAGACCGGAGGGCACTGCCGGTGTTACCCGGTCATACATCCAAAACGGTATGTCTTCCTGGTCGCAACCGATTCGTCTGTATTATATCGGTGCTATGTTTCGTCGCGAGCGTCCTCAAAAAGGCCGTTACCGCGAATTTTATCAAATTGGAACAGAGATTTTTGGCGATCCCTCGGCCAAAGCCGATTATTTGACCATTATGTCTGCTTGGGAGATTTTAATCCGTTTGGGCTTGGATAATCTGGTTGTTTACACCAACTCGATCGGTTGTCCGAAGTGCCGGCCTAAATATCTGGTTAAACTTAAAAAATATTACAAAGACAAGCTGCGAGAGCTTTGCCAGGATTGCCAAAACCGATATGAAAAAAATCCGCTCCGTTTGCTCGATTGCAAAACAGAGAAATGCCGGCAGGTTTCGGCTGCTGCGCCGGTTATTCTGGACGCCCTCTGCGCCGAATGCAAGCAGCATTTTCAGGATACCCTGGAGTATCTCGATTATTTTGACATCCGTTACGACCTTGACCCCAAATTGGTCCGCGGGCTTGATTATTATACCAACACTGTTTTTGAAATAGCTCAAACCCAAGACTCGGGACGCCAATTAGTTTTGGCTGGCGGCGGACGCTATAACGGCTTAGTCGAACTTCTCGGCGGTCCGGCAACACCCGGCGTCGGTTATTCTATCGGTGTCGAGCGGGTCATCGCCACGATGAAAGAGCAAAAGATTTCGCCGAAGCGGCGGCGCGGCGTTGAGGTATCAATCTTACAGTTGGGCGATAAGGCCAAGACGGTTTCCAAAAAGCTTTACGACGGGCTGACGAAAGAAGATATTAACGTCTATTTCGTCCCCTCTAATGATGGCCTGCGCCAGCAGCTTCAACAAGCCGCAAAGCTCGGAGCCCGTTTTGCGGTTATGATCGGCCAACGGGAAGCAATAAAAGACGAGATTATTTTACGTGATCTGGGCAGCTCTTCACAAGAAGTTTTACCCGCCAAATTTGCGGTGGAAGAAGTGAAAAAGCGCCTGGCCAGCTAGATGCCTAAATTTGAAATAGACGATTCATAACAAGGTAAGACGATCAGGAATTTAAAGCGTTAAAAGAAGCGAAGAGCGGTTATAATTTGAAAATAGAGGCCGGCTTCCTTTTGTTTAAAAATTATTTGTATGCGCAAGCTAACCACCGAAGAACTTCGTTTAAATAAAGGCGATCTTAACGCTCTAAAGAACTCTCTCCGCCACAGGATTATTTTGGTTTTGGACAATATCCGTTCGACCTATAACACGGGGGCGATGTTCCGCACCGCCGACGCGGCCGGAATTGAAGCGATGTACCTTTGCGGCATCACGGCTACGCCTCCACACAAAGGAATTATGAAAGTAGCCCTTGGCACAACCGACTGGGTGGCTTGGAAATATTTTGAAAAAACCGCAGATGCCGTCAAAGAGCTAAAAAATGACGGCTACAAGGTCGCCGCCCTCGAACAAACCGACGGGAGCATTGATTATAAAAAGTTCAAATGGAATAAAGATGAAAAACTGGCCGTCATTGTCGGCTACGAGGTTGACGGTATCAGCCAGGAAGTCATTGACCTCTGCGATGCGGCCATTGACATCCCCATGCACGGTTTTAGCCACTCCCTCAATGTCGCCACGGCCGCAGGTATTATCCTTTACGAAGCCACAAGGGGGTATGGTGCTAAAAGTAAGAATTGAAAAATTGGTTTACGAAGGGTGGGGGATAGGGCACGCCGAGAACGGCCGCACTCTTCTTGTCAAAAAGGCTGTCCCGGGCGACCTTATCGAGGTCAAAGTCGTCAAAGATAAAAAAACTTTTGCCGAGTGCGCCATAAAAGAAATCATTGAGCCGAGTTTAAAAAGGGTGAACCCGCCTTGCCCCTATTTCGGGCAATGCGGCGGTTGCGACCACCAGAACATTGCCTATCAGGATCAGCTAAAATTTAAAAATGCGATCTTTGCGGAGACACTTTCTCGAGCCGGCATTGATTTAAAACCGGAGCCGATTTGGCCGGTATCGCCGGAACCATTCTATTATCGTAATTCAATCCGCTTCTTCTTCCGCCTTGATCGAGATAATCGCCTTAGCTTTGCTCGCCAGGCTTCTCATTCAAACGGTTTGGTTCCGATCGAGAGCTGTCTGCTGCAATCGGAAACAGCCAATGAGATTATGCGGCGGATCAAAAACCAAATCAACGAAAATATCGCCGATCGGGCCGGCTTCTGGCAATTAAAGATCAGACAGGGCAAAAAAACAGCAGAGTTTATGGTTGAAATTATCACCTCAATGGAAACACTGCCCGGCGAAAGGGGTATTGTGGCAGAGCTGAAATCTTTATCCGGCATTAAGTCAATTTACCATACGGTCGCGCCGGCCAAATCGCTCAAAAAAATGCGCCGCCGCCTGATTTTCGGTTCGCCCATTATCCGTGAAAAAATCGGCCGGTTTATCTTCCAGATTTCGCCCCAATCTTTTTTTCAAACCAATCCGCTCGGCGCCAAAACACTTTACGACGTGATCAAAAAATATGCCGATTTAGGCATGGGGGACAGGGTAGTGGACATTTTTTGCGGCACCGGCACGATCGGCATATACCTCTCGACTTTAGCCAAAGAGGTTATCGGTGTTGAGATCGTGCCTGAAGCTGTCCGCGATGCCCGCGATAATGCCAAAATTAACAAGGTCCACAACTGTCAATTTATCTGCGACGACAGCGAAAACTGGCTCTCTGCCAATCTCTCTGCTCTTTGCTCTCCGCTTTCCATTATTATTCTCGACCCTCCCCGTGCCGGCCTAACTAAGCGGACGATTGATCTATTATCAAAAACTGATTTTAAAAAGATAGTTTACGTTTCTTGCAACCCCGCCACATTTGCCCGCGACGTTAAAACCTTCTCGGAGCAGGGGATTGAACTTCAAAAAGTCCAACCGATTGACATGTTCCCGCAAACTCATCATATCGAGTGCGTGGGGTTGCTGCAAAAAACCTGACAATTGGCCACTCGTTATTATCCAAACTTATCCACAACCAAGCATTTGCTTTGTACTAAAGCCATGATTTATACTTAGCCGTAATAAGCCGATCGCTTGTGCGGGAAAGGAGACGTCGCAATGTCCGACAAGATATCCGGCAGAAACCCCGAACCGCCGCCGGGTGTTCGATCGCTCACAGAGCAGACGGGCACATCCGAACTGGTCGCCTACCGCATCAGTTTAAGCAAAGAAACGATCGAAGTCCGCCTGCCCTCTGCCCGCAGTTTGCTGCACGTTGTGGACGGAATAATAGGGCCGGCGGAGCCGGTCGTGCAAGTGCAACGAATAGTCTGAATCTGAAAGGGAACAGCGTAGCAGGAACGCGGTATCCGGTCGCGCTCCTGCTTTTCTTTTTTGCGCTTCTTTTTCTCTGCCATACTTCTAAAGAGGCGGATTGCTTGGTATTATGTAGTTACTGCGTCACACGGCAAATTTATTGATTCTCAAAATGATACCCGGAGAACCAGATCTTGGCCTCGAAAACTATGATATAAACAGTGAAATTCCTCCGGCAAAAAGGAAGTTCAGTCTTTTTTGGCCGTTTTTTTTGGTTATCCTCATTTCGGCCTGCTTCTGGCTCATAAGCATTCCCGTGGCAGGCTGTGACACACCGCTTGATTTTGCAATAGGCGAGATTGACCAACGCTTTAAGATCAACGAAGAAGATTTAATTTCTAACTCTGAAGCGGCGGCGAAAAGATGGAACGACGGAAAAGGGCGGCAGATTCTACGTTACAACCAAAAGGCCGGCTTAAGAATCAATATGGTCTATGACGAAAGGCAAGCCAGAATCGACACGGTTAACCAAAAACTGGCCGGAATAAATCAATCGGAAAATTCAATCGGCGGCTGGCGGGAATCGCTAAACTTGCTGGTTTCCCAATATGAAAAAAATATTCAGGAGTATAATGACAAAATTGACTATTGGAACACTCGCAGCGATATGCCGGCCGATGTTTATTCCAGTCTGCAAAACGAACGCTTAAATCTAGAACAAGACAGGGACAATATCAACCAGTCGGCCGAGCTGCTCAATGTCAGGATTAATAATTATAACTCAAATTTGACAGAATTTAAGAATGAATTAGGCCGGGAACAGGGCCGCGTTGAAACAGAGGGGGAGTTTTCAGCGCTGACAAATGAAATTAATATTTTTACCTTTGAAAATAAAGACGAATTAGGTTTGGTTTTGACACATGAATTTGGCCACGTTCTGGGCATCGACCATGCCGCGAACGAAAAGTCCATTATGTATTACCTGCTCTCCGGCAAAGATATTAAAAATACGCAGCTCTCCGACGAAGATCTTAATATGCTTGCCAACGAATGCAAACCAAATAAAAAGCTCCTTCGATCAGCTGTTCAGCTTGTAAGAAAGTACTCGATATAGAAAGTTATCCACAGGGCGGGTTATTGACACCCGTTTGGGTTTTGTTCGATAATGGAAACCAGATGTTCCCGAACAAATAACGAGTAGCTTAAGAAGGAGAAAAATGGACCCTTTAACAAAACGTCAAAAAGAAATATTGGATTATATCAGGGCGTTTATTAATGAGAACGGTTATGCTCCGAGCTTCAGGGAAGTGGCCCATTACTTTGAATTTTCCTCAACCGGCACAGTGGCGGAGTATATGAACATTCTGGAGGAAAAAGGTTATCTGACACGCGAAGCCATGGAGGCTCGGGCTATCCAGCTCACGCCCGCCTTTGACGCTGAAAGTTTTACCATTCCGCTCGAGGGCGTCATTGATGCCGGCCGGCCAATCGAAGCCATCCGAACCAAAGAAACGATTGATATTCCGCGCGATATGATGGGACGTAAAACTTTTGCCCTGCGGGTAAGGGGAGAGTCAATGATTGATGATGGCATTTTCGATGGCGATTACATCATCATCGAACAAACCAACGACGCCAAAAACGGCGATATTGTCGTTGCCCTGGTTGACAATCAAAACGCCACCCTGAAACGGTTCTACAACGAAAAAGACAAAATCCGGTTACAACCGGCCAACAGCGCCATGAAACCCCTGATATTTTCCAAAAATCGGGTCACCATCCAGGGAAAAGTTAAGGGCGTAATTAGAAAATTTTAGATTTTCCCCGCTTGGCCTTATCAGAAGCGACATGCCGCACACTAACAAAAAAGAGGCTGAACTCTTAAAAAAGGTTGCCGGGAATTTGTTCTATCTTCAGCTGCACTATGAAATTATTAAAAAAGCAGATAATCGAATATTTACTCTCCGGCTCGTTTTGCTAAGATTGGTCTATGGTTTTTAGACAAAGCAGGCTATTTTTTGAACAGGATATAGTAACAGTCGCCAAAGAGCTGCTGGGCGATTATTTTATTTGTTGGACAGAGCGAGGCAGAATTATCGGCAAAATTGTCGAAACCGAAGCTTATGGCGACACAGCCGATCTAGCTTCACATGCTCGATTTGGCAATAAGGGACGCAGCCAAATTATGTTCGGATCAGCCGGCATCCTTTATGTTTATGCTATCTACGGGCTTTTTGATCTAACCAATATCATCTGCGGTCAAAAAGGGAGTCCGGCTGCCGTTTTGATTCGGGCAGCGGAAATTATTGAAGGCAAAGAATTAGCGCACGAAAATTTGCAACGACACAGATATATGAAGAAGTATTATGCAGATAACGGGCGGAGTTTTCGACCTTCGGTCCCGAATAATAAATTAGCCTCCGGCCCAGGCAAGTTCTCAGTCGTCTTTGGCATTGATAGAAATATGAATGGAACCGATATCACGCTTTGCGATAAAATATTTATTGACAGCCCTAAAGACAAACCGGCATTTGATATAATTGAAACGACAAGGGTGGGCATAGATTACGCCGGCATATCAAAAGATTGGTCTTGGCGTTTTTATATTAAAGATAATCCATATGTGAGCAAAAAATGAGCAAGGTGTCCTTTATTAAATCTACCGACCGAAAATACAACATCGAAAGGTGTCTTTCTTTAATTAAGAGCGAGGTTGTTAACGGACTTAAGGAGGCTAAGAGGGTTGTTGTTAAGCCTAATTGCGTCACTGATAATAATCAATTAGCCGCCACAAATGTCGAGGCGCTTCGAGCGGTGCTTGAATTTATCCAACCTCATACCAAGTGCCAAATTACGGTTGCCGAAGGCTGCGTAACGGGTAGAACGCTCAACGCTTTTAAAAACTTCGGTTATTTGAAACTCCAGGACGAATTTGATTTTACCATTGTTGACCTCAACGATGATGAATTTGCTACCGTTAACCTTCTTGATAAAGACAACAAAACCCAGCAAGCCGAAATCGCTAAAACTATTCTTGAATCCGACTACTTGATTTCGATTTCTCCGCCCAAAACCCACAATGAAGCGGTTTATACCGGGGCAATAAAAAACGCGACTGTCGGCAGCCTGCTGCGGCCGACCGGAGGGTTGGCGGCCAAATTCGCCGGCAAACTGGGGATAGCCAAGAACAACAAGAGCCTGATACACCGAGAGCCTAAAGTCATAAATGAAAATATCCGGAGGCTGTATAAATATGTTCCGTTGCGGCTCGCCGTATTGGACGGATTTGAGGCAATGGAGGGCGACGGACCGATCAACGGCAAAATGGTTCCGACCCACTTTGCTATTGCCTCGAGCGACCCTCTGGCGGCCGATTGGCTCGCTTGTCAATTGATGGGAATTTCGGTTGATGACGTCGGCTACCTCTCTCTTCTGGAGGCCGGACGGAATGAGTATTTCGTGGCCGGGGATACATGGCGCGACAAGATAAGCCAATTCAAGATGCACAAAGATTTCAACAAAATTCGACAGTGGCGGTAGTACTGTGATAAAATAACAGAGGAATGGAGGGGTTGAGTGGGTATCGCCGATGATATAAGACCAAAAAAGCCGCATCATACGCCTCACCGGCTTGATGATTATTTTATTGATCCGCCGGAAACAAAGAGAGTCGAGGCGCCCCGAAAACCAGAGGCGGCATCCGACGAGATTAAACAGACACAAGAAAAGATCGAGCTTTTCCGACATCCGACCCCTGCCGGCCTGTTAGAGGAAGATTTTTTCAAACCGGAGGAGCCAAACCGCAAGGACCGCCGTCAGAATACAGCTGAAC
>CAZGWE010000017.1:0-21121 GCA_964529405.1 uncultured Candidatus Saccharibacteria bacterium | reverse complement strand
TCGAGGAGACCTTCTCCTGGACCAGGAAGCTCAAAGACGCCCCTTACATTAAGAGATTCAGGCGGAAGTAATCCCGTGTGGCGGAAAATCGGCGTTTTAGTCTCATAAAGTTTGACTTCGAGCTTAATTTCAAGTAATATTTAGGCCAATGGGAAAGCTCGAGAAAATTTGGCAATTCAGAGATCTGCGCAACAAAATTTTGGTTGCTTTTATTCTGTTGGCCATCACCAGGTTATTGGCTCATGTACCGTTGCCCGGCGTTAACCTCGAACTGCTTAGAAACTTTTTTAAAGAAAATCAGGCTTTCGGCTTGCTCAACTTATTCTCTGGCGGCACGATGAGTAATTTCTCAATTATCCTGATGGGTGTCGGTCCATACATTACCTCGTCAATCATCTTCCAACTGCTCGGTATGATTTTTCCGGCCGTCGAGGAGATGCAAAAAGAAGGCGAAGCGGGTCGCCAGCGCCTTAACCAATATACCCGTTTGGCCACCGTTCCTCTTGCTGTGATCCAGGCGTACAGTATGCTTATTTTGCTTAGAAGTCAGCAAATTGTGCCAAATTGGTCCTCTTTCGACTTGGCCGTGATGCTTATTTCGGTTACGGCGGGCACAGTCCTGCTGATGTGGATAGGGGAGATAATTTCCGAAAAGGGCATCGGCAATGGCGTTTCATTAATTATTACCGTCGGCATCCTCTCCGGTTTGCCAAGCCAGCTTAGGAACACCTTGGCCTTGCTTCAGTCCGGCGACAGCGGCAAAATCATTGGCGTAATAGCCTTTACTGCCGCCTTTATCGCCGCTGTGGCCGCCATTGTTTTTGTCCAGGAAGGGCAGCGCAACATACCGGTGTCCTATGCCCGCAAATCACGCTTATCCGGCCAATCTGTCAACAGTTTTTTGCCCATTCGCGTCAATGTCGCTGGCGTCATTCCAATAATTTTTGCTATGAGCTTGTTGATCCTGCCTCGGGTGCTGGCCAAATATTTGGAAAACGCTTACACCAAGTGGCTGGCCGACGGGGCAAGATATGTCGAACAGTTATTTAATAACCAGACATTTTACGGCATCGCCTACTTTCTACTGGTTGTCTTCTTTACTTACTTTTACACCAGCATTGTTTTTAAGCCGGACCAGATTTCCGAGAATTTACAGAAACAGGGCGGGTTTATTCCGGGAATCCGTCCCGGGACGGAAACAAAAGAATATTTAAGCCGCGTTATTATCCGCATAACTTTATTCGGTTCGGTTTTCCTAGGTTTGATTGCCGTCTTGCCATTTATCGTCCAATCAGTCACCCACATAAGCACGTTGGTCTTGGGAGGCACCAGCCTTTTGATCGTAATTTCAGTCGTAGTCGAAACTATGCGGCAGATTGATTCGCAAATCGTCATGCATACTTACGACACTTATTAAAGCGGTTATGGCTATTTCAAAAAAACAAATCTACACTTTCCTCGGTTTACCGGCTTCGGGCAAGGGGACGCAAGCTCGTGTTTTCGCGTTCAGGCGAGACATCAAGGTTATCGGCATAGGAGACCTGGTTAGAAAAAAGCTGGAAAACGGGGACAGTCGAGATCCCTTTGTTGCCGAGATACGCAAGCGCTACGACGACGGTATTCCCCAGCGCGATGAAGTGGTCTTCGATTTGGTAAAAGATGTTTTGGACCAGAGCGAATCAGGCCTGGTTTTCGACAACTTCCCCTTTACAGCACCGCAAGCCGGTTTCCTCGATCATTACATTGAAAACAACAACCTGGCCGAGCCGGTTATTATTTATTTAAAGGTTGATCCGGCCACGGTGCTCAAGAGAATAATCCGCCGCCGGGTTTGCTCGGAGTGCGGCGCCGTCTATACCGGAGAAGAATCGTCTATATGCGAAAAGTGCGGCGGAGCTCTGGTATCCAGGTCGGATGACAACGAAGATACCGTCAGGACGAGAATAGGCCAATATTTGCCGCGCATTAACGAAGTGGTTGAAGCTTACAGCCGGAAGGGCAGGGTCATAGTAGTAGATGGCGAACCTTCGGTTCCGGAAGTTGAAAAAGCGGTCGAAGAAGCCGTCGCAGCCTTCGGCAGCAAGTCTTAATGTCTATCTTTACTGCTTTGCTATAATGTCAAACATTCTAAACAAAAGGCAAATAGAAGATTTAAAAGCAAGCGGGAAAATCCTGGCCGCAGTTTTTGAAGAGGTGGGCAAGTCGGTTAAACCGGGCATGGCGACAATAGAACTGGATGAACTGGCCGAGTCCGCCTTGCGGAGCCGGGGTGCCGAACCTGCCTTTAAGTGGTACCGGGTGCCCGGCGCCGGCGCCTATCCGGCCGCCATCTGTGCCTCAATTAATGATGAAGTCGTCCACGGTCTGCCACGGCGCGAGGCTGTTTTGCGGCAGGGGGATATTGTTTCCATTGATATCGGGGCACGGTATAGGGGAATGTGCACCGATGCGGCCAGGACTTATGCTGTAGGCAAGATTTCCGAAGAAGCCCAGAGATTAATCACCATTACAAAGCGTTGTCTTGACCTGGCGATCAGTGTCACTTGCAGCGGAGCGAACATCGGCGCGATCGGCAAAGCGGTCCAAGCATTGGCTGAAAGCAATGGTTTTGGCGTGGTACGCGATTTGGTTGGGCATGGCATCGGTCCCGAGGTCCATCTTTCTCCCCAGATTCCCAATTTCGGCAACGGCAGCCTGCTTCCGGTCATTGCCCCCGGAATGGCTTTGGCCATCGAACCGATGCTGACGGCGGGGGACTACCGGATCAAGACCTTGCCCGACAAGTGGACAATAGTCACGGCCGACGGGTCGCTGGCGGCGCATTTTGAGGACACTGTCGTGATTGAAAACAATAAAGCGACTATTGTGACGCGATAGTGTTGACTTTGGCGCTTAAACATGTTAAATTATTATGAGTAAATCGAGAATATATGTCCAAAGAAGATGTTATAGAAGTGACAGGTAAGGTCATTGAGGTCTTGCCTGATTCGAAATTTCGCGTGGAATTGGAAAGCGGGCACGTTGCTTTAGGTTATCTGTCGGGGCGTATGATTCAGAACAGAATACAGGTAACGGTTGGCGATTCGGTCTTAATCGAATTGACGCCGTACGATTTGAATCGCGGCAGAATCACCAGACGGTTCAATGTCGAAAGATAATTAGACCGGAGATGACGATCCGTTTGTCAGGATTATCCGTTATTGGTTTATGGAGTGTCACAGAGACGATGAAAGTCCAGCCATCGGTAAAAAAGATTTGCAGTAAATGTAAGGTTATCCTTAGAAGCAAAGCCGGAAAAACAAACCGCGCCGGAACCAAGAGGAGGATTTTTATTATTTGCGAGAACCCCAAACACAAACAACGACAGGGATAACATAGTTCGTAAAGTTAATAAGGTTTGTGGAGTTAATAAAGAAAAGCCAACCACCTTGTGAACCTCAATAACTTTATAAATTTTAGGAACTTATTTCATGCCTTTGAGAATTGCCAACATCAATTTGCCCGATAGTAAAAGAATTGAGATTGCCCTCACTTATCTTTTTGGTATCGGTCTCTCTTTGAGCCAGAAGATACTTGCCGACCTCAAGATAGACCCCAATATTCGCGTCAAAGACTTGAATAGCACCGATACAGAAAAGATTCGGCGTTACATTAGCGACCGATACCGCGTCGAAGGGGATTTGCGGATGGAAGTTTCGCAGAACATTAAACGCCTTAAAGACATCGGGACTTACCGCGGCGCCAGACACACAAAAGGCTTACCCGTCCGCGGCCAAAGGACAAAGACAAACGCCCGGACCAAAAGAGGTCGAAAAATGACAGTCGGTTCCGGCCGCAAACCATCGGCGCAAAAGACATAATATATATAGATTCCCGTTCAATATTCTTTCACACTTAGCATCAGGGATAATTACATGGCAAAAGTTGCAGCAAAAAAAGATGATAAGAAGGCGGTAAGAAAGCGTCTCAAACAGGCGGTACATTCGGGTTGCGTTTACGTCCAGTCGTCCTTCAATAATACTATGATTACCGTTACCGACGAGAACGGCGGCGTGATCGCCTGGTCATCGGCCGGATCAATCGGGTTTAAGGGGACAAAAAAATCAACGCCCTATGCCGCTCAATTGGCCGCGACTGCAGCTATTGAAAAAGCCAAGAGCCGCGGTTTATCCAAGGCCAGAATTTATGTTTCGGGTGTCGGTTCGGGTCGGGATTCCGCCGTCCGGGCATTGACAAATGCCAACATTGAGATGACAACAATCAAAGATATCACACCGCTGGCCCACAACGGTTGCCGGCCAAAAAAATCCCGCAGAGTATAACATAGTAACCAAAGAAAAAATTATGCCAAATGCTTGTGAAATTTGCAGAAGGGAAAACAATAAACTCATGATTAAAGGTGAGCGTTGCTTATCCGTGAAATGTGCCATGATCAAAAGGCCGTACGCACCCGGGGCGCATGGCCAAGGTACCTCTTCAAAAAGGAAAACAAGCGAATACGGGCGGCAGCTTCGAGAAAAACAAAAAGCCAGGGCGGTTTACGGCCTGCGCGAAAGACAGTTTAGAAATTATGTTGTCAAAGCTGAAAAGATGCTGGGCAATTCGGCCGATAATTTAATGCATCTTCTTGAATCGCGGCTGGACAATGTAGTCTTTAGATTGGGTTTTGCCAGCTCCAGGCCGCATGCCAGACAGATGGTTTCGCATGGCTTGGTGCGTGTCAACGGTCAAAAGATTGACATCCCTTCGTATTTAACCAAAGAGGGCGATCTGGTTGAACCGAAAGACAAAAGCAAATACAGCGATTTTAAACACGAAATGGCGCCAGGCTGGCTGGAGCTGGATAATAAAAAAATTGCCGGCCGGGTAAAAAATCTGCCGGCCCGCGAAGAGATTGATACGCCGATAAATGAAAATCAAATAATCGAGTTCTACTCGCGTTAATGTCATAGGAATAGATGACGGGTAAACAGATCTGCTTATCTGCTGTCTGTTAATATATGTTATCCCTTCCTATGCAAAAAGGGAGATTTATATGGAAAAAATTGGACTGCCGCAAATTGTTGAGGAAAAAATAGATCCGACCCGGTCGCGTTTTATTATTGAGCCGCTTTATCCCGGATATGGATCCACGCTGGGCAACTCTTTGCGCCGGGTTTTGCTGTCGTCAATTGTCGGGGCGGCGGCGACATCGTTCAAAGTTGAGGGGGTTAACCATGAGTTTACTTCAATACCGGACGTCAAAGAGGATATGTTGGAACTCTTGATGAACATTAAAGGCATCTGTTTCCGCTCATTCAGCGATGAGCCGGTTGTGCTTGAAATTTCCAAAAAGGGCCCCGGCGAAGTGAGTGCATCTGATTTTCGTCCCAACAGCAACATTGAAATTTGCAATCCGGACCACCATCTTGTCTCTCTTGATAAAAATGCCGATTTTCAGCTTCAGGTCACTGTCGAGAAGGACCGGGGCTTCAGGCCTATCGGTAGTAATAACCAGCCTGAAAAGAAAGAGATCGGCTGGATTGGCATTGACGCCTCATTCTCCCCGGTCACCAGAGTCTCTATGACGATTGAGGATACCCGTGTCGGTCAGATGACTAACTTTGATAAGCTGACGCTTGCAGTTTCAACAAACGGCACAGTCAGCCCGAGTTATGCCGTTAAAGAAGCGTCAAGAGTTCTGGTGGACCACTTTGATTCAATTATCTCGGATACGGATTTTAATCCCGAATTGACCGTTAGGCATGAAGACGAAATGTCAGATGAATCCGAAGAAGGCATCGAAGACCAGGCGGACGCTGATTCGGAGCTTAATTTTAAGATCAAAATTGAGGATGCCAGCCTTTCTCCCAGGACCACGAACGCTCTTTTAAATGCCGGCATCAAAACTATAGCCGGACTTAAACGGCTGTCACCACTCAAACTGGAAGAAATTAAAGGCCTCGGTAAAAAGGGCTTAACCGAAATTAACGAGGTTTTGACGAAATACGAATAAATTCAGAAAAGGATAACGAATAATACCAGTCAACAGGCAAACAAATTATACGGACAATTAGTTACTCACCACCGGCTAAGATTATGAGAAAATTCGGTAGAAAAAAATCAAACCGCGAGCACTTAATACGCAACCTTCTGACGTCACTGGTTTTGTATGAAAGAATCGATACGACTGTTGCAAAAGGCAAAGAGATTAAGACAGCTTTTGACCGGCTGATTGCCAGAAACAAATCCGCTGATTTTAACGCTGTTCGGCGGTTGCAAAAAATTCTTTTCGACCGGAATGCCGTCAAAAAAACGGTCAAAGAGTTGCTACCGCGCTACAGCGAGAGGACGAGCGGCTTTGTCCGGTCATATCGTCTTGAAAATAGATTGGGTGATAGCGCGGAGATGATAAGGTTGGAACTTGTTGACCGGAAAGTTTTTGCCAAAGAGGCTAAAGCTCAAACAGAGGTTGCGCCAAGCGGCAAGAATTTGAATAAAATAGTTAAAAACAAAGAGAAAAACGATGATAAAAAAGAGTAGCCAAAACCGGGAGTGGTATCTGATTGACGCCAAAGAGCAGATTTTGGGCCGCATTTCTACCGGCATTGCCGACATCCTTAGGGGCAAGAATAAGGCTTCTTTTGGCAGCAATAAAGATGTTGGCGACTGTATTGTGGTCGTTAATGCCGAAAAGGTTAAATTAAGCGGAAACAAAGAAAATCAAAAACGTTATTACAAACATACCGGCTATATTGGCAACCTGAAAGTGAAAACTCTTGCCGAACTCAGAAAAACAAGACCGGAAGAAATTATCAGGCATTCGGTTTACGGTATGTTGCCCAAGAACAAATTAAGGGAAGATTTTATCGCCCGTCTCAAGATTTATGCCGGCGCGAACCACCCGCACAAGAATATTAAGTTTAAGAACCAGTAAAGCGAGATATAAATTAGCATGACTACAACCCAATCAACCACAAAACAATATTGGTTCGGTACGGGCAGGAGAAAAACTGCTACTGCTTCCGTCCGAATTTTTGAAGAGCCGAAAGACGGCCTGACCGTTAACGGCCAAAAAAAAGATCTCTCCGCCGGCGTTCTCGCCCCGTTCGAGCTAGTCGGTAAAAAAGATTCTTTCGGTGCGACCATTCGTGTTTGCGGCGGCGGCAAAGAAAGCCAGTTGGATGCTATTCGCCACGGCATTGCCAGGGCGCTGGAAAAGTACAGCCCCGAATTTAGAATTACTCTTAAGAAGGCCGGTTTTTTGACCAGGGATCCGCGAGAAAAAGAACGCAAGAAGCCGGGTTTGAAACGTGCCCGCCGTGCTCCGCAATGGGCCAAGCGTTAAATAGGTTAAGAACAAAAACGCCGCCAGGGCGTTTTTGTCTATCAAACCGTAATGGAAAGGCGACAGGTCGTTTTCAATTGTTACGAAATTGGCTGATTGTCGCCAAATTAGCAATATCGCGGCTATCTAGCCAAAACCGGGGGATTTTGGTATAATTGCGCCGATATGGTTAACAGGATGGATAAAATTAACGAATTGGTTAAACACGAATTATCGCGTCAAATTTTGTTGCATTTCCCCGACGAAATTGTTTCCGTGACGGCGGTTGAGGTTTCGCGAGATTTATCCTACGCCAAAGTTTGGCTTAGCGCCTTAAGCGATGTTGAGGGAGTGGTTAAGCGTTGCCAGGCAGAAGCGGGCGAACTGACAAAGGCACTGGCTGCCAAACTTAGCATAAAAAAAGTGCCAAGACTTTCTTTTTATGCCGACCGGGCACCGGGCGAGGCCGAAAAGATTGAGCGTTTGATTGACGAAATTCATAAGGACAGGTAATTACAATGGCCTTGGTTCGTAATTTATTTTTTCTGTTCGCGGTGACTGTTTTTGCCTCTGCCTCGTTGATACTCGATATGTTTAATTATAACCCTTACGAGGCAAGCCAAATACAGTTTATTAATTTTTATTTTTCGCTATTTTTTAGCTTGGCCGGAATTTCTTCCTTTATAATTTATTACTCAAAGCTAAGATTGTTAAAAGATAGTATTATTTTCACCCCGTTCTGGTCGTCAGTCCGGCAGGGGATACTGATCGGTAGTTCGATTAGCCTCATTTTCTTCTTGCGAGGCCTAAGGCTTTCAGATTGGCTGGTCGGTATTTCGATAATTGTCGTCGCAGCCCTTTTGGAACTTTTTTTTCAAACAAAAAGGCCGGCCGTGATTATTAAAAAACAATTGTCAAGGAGTTAAAATATGATAAAAGGCAACTTGCATCCGATCACGCAATTTTTACGCCAATCCATCGCTTATTTTGAAGCGCTCGGCTTTAATGTTTACGAAGGGCCGGAAGTTGATACGGAGTGGTATAATTTTGACGCCCTCAACGTGCCGGCCGACCATCCGGCCAGAGACATGCAGGACACTTTTTGGTTAAAAGACGGCAGGTTGCTTCGCACCCAAACCTCCAACTCCCAGGTCCGATATAGCGAAACAAGAAAGCCGCCGATAAGGGTTGTCGTGCCGGGAGTTTGTTACAGGAACGAGGCCACTGACGCCAGGCATGAATCAAATTTTTTTCAGTTAGAGGGCCTCTACATTGATAAAAGTGTCAATCTGGGCCATCTTTTCCAGATACTTGACAAGATGTATAAAAACTTTTTTGGCGATGAAACAAAAGTCAGGTTCAGACCGAGTCATTTTCCCTTCACTGAGCCGAGCGTTGAATTTGATGTCATGTTCCAGGGCAAATGGATGGAGTTGGGCGGCGCCGGTATGGTCCATCCGGTTGTCTTAAAAAATATGAACATTGATCCCGGGCAATATTCCGGTTTTGCCTTCGGTCCGGGCATTGAAAGACCGATTATGGTTAAAAATGGTATTTCCGACGTGCGATTGTTCAGGTCGGCGGATTTACGCTTTCTCAAACAATTCTAAAATCGGAGACTGAAGATGAAAATACTAAAAAGCTGGTTGAAAGATTATGTTGATATCAATCTCGGAAACGAGGAGTTGGCCGAGAAGTTGACGATGACCGGAACGGCCGTTGATTCTATCATTGGCACGCTCGACGAAAAAATTATCGTTGCCCTAATTATTGAAATAAACAAACATCCCAATGCCGATAAATTAAGGCTGGTTAAAGTTGATACCGGCTTTGAGGTTTTGGAGATAGTTTGCGGGGCGGACAATATTGAGGTTGGCCAAAAAGTACCGCTAGCCATGGTCGGCGCCAGAATCAACGGCATAGAGATCAAGAAAGCTAATATCAGGGGCATCGAATCAAACGGTATGCTAGCTTCCGAGCAGGAATTGGGTTTGGGCGAAGACCATTCCGGAATTTATGTCTTGGGCGGCGAAGAGACAGTCGGCCAGCCTTTAGCCGGATATATCAAAAACGATGCCGTCTTTGATATTGAGGTTACGCCGAACCGCGGCGACGAACTTTGTCACTACGGCGTTGCCAGGGAGGTTGCCGCCGTCACCGGTTCCGACCTAAGGCCGAAAAAAGAAATTAAGGGAGCTATTCCCGATAACGATAACTCCGGTTTAGGCGTCATAATTGAAGATGCGAAAGACTGTTTGCAATATCACGCCTTAAAAATTGCCGGCGTGCAAATAGGCGAATCACCGGAATGGTTAAAACAAAGGCTGGTCAAATGCGGCTTAAGGCCGATCAATAATGTAGTTGACGCAACAAATTATATTATGCTTGACCTGGGACAGCCGCTGCATGCATTTGACGCTGCTAAAATTGCCGGCCAGGAAATTATTGTTCGTTTGGCCGGCGAGGGCGAAAAGATAAAAACGCTCGATAATATAGAACGAAATCCGGATACGTCAATGCTTCTGATCACCGATAAGGAAAAACCTTTGGCTATTGCCGGCGTGATGGGCGGGGTTGGCTCGGAAGTTACAAGCGGGACAAAAGACATTGTCCTGGAAGCGGCAGAGTTTGATCGTCGCAGCATTCGCCGGACAGCCAAAGTGCTTTCTGCCGGTACCGATGCCAGCTACCGTTTCGAAAGGGGCATTGATTCGGACAGCGTAAAATTAGCGCTTGAAAAAGCTGCCGAAATGATTTTAGAAATAGCCGGCGGATCAATTGCGTCCGGTATTGTTTCGGCTGGCAGGCACGAAGAGCCAACATCAATCAAGATAGAATACGACAAAATAAACAGCCTGCTTGGGTTGGATTTATCTTACGATCAAATTGACTCGATCCTCAAGTCATTGGGTTTTAATATTGTTCAAGAAAAGCAAGAACCAAGCGGTAATGGCTCTCGGTTTGGCGTCTCGAACAATGTTTCATCGTCTCTTGTTCCTGCTTGGCGCCATGACGTTTCTATCTGGCAAGATTTAGCCGAAGAGGTGGGCAGGATTTATGGTTTTAGCAGAATTCCACAGAACGAAGTCTCAAAGACGGCTGTGCCAAAAAAATCCGATTATTATAAAAAGGAATACATAAAAGACTTATTGGTCAACGATGGTTTCAGCGAGGTTTACACATATCCTTTCCTGTCCGAAGCAGACCTTGCCGGGATTTTCGGGAACGACGGGAGCGATCGCCGCAGGGGAACAATCCCTGATCTGGCCGCAGATTTGTTGGAAGTTGCCAATCCGATAAATATTGAGAACAAGTATATGAGGAAATCACTCTTACCGGGATTACTGATGGCAGCAGCCAAGAACCCCTCATTCGATCCGGTAGCGATTTTCGAAATCGGTAATGTCTTTACTAAGGAGACAGAAATAACTTATTTAGGACTGGCTGTTTCGGGCAAGAAGGCTAAAAAGATTATCGGGAGTGCCGTCAGCAGCCTTTCCGAATTGGCGCCATCTTTAACGGATAAGCTTATTGTCAAGGAGCTGATGCGCAATGAGCTGGCCGGGTACAAAATCAGGAAACCGATTGCTTACATACTTGAGATAGAGGTTAATGAAATCATACAAAGTATGAATATTTCGGAGAGTGAACTTAATCTTAAAGTCAAAGAGACAAAATCGCCTTACCGGCCGATTTCAAAATACCCTTCAATAACCCGCGATGTTGCCTTTATTGTTGACGAAAAAACCGATGTTGCGGAAATTTGTCATACAATGTATGAAGTATCCGGCCTCATTAACAGAATAGAATTATTCGATGAATTTGTCTCCGAAAAATTCGGGGCAGGCAAGAAAAACATCGCCTACCATCTTGATTTGCAGCACTTGGAGCGCACCTTAACAGACAAAGAAGCGGACGAGATCGTCGGGCGAGTGGTTAATGTTCTAAAAACAAAGTTTGGTGTTATTCCAAGAGAATAGGGGCAGCAACCGCCGTGTTGATAAGGTTAAACAAATTTTTCTCCGATAGTGGCATCTGCTCAAGGCGCAAAGCCGATGAGCAGATTTTGGCCGGGCGCGTTAAGATAAACGGTCAAACCGCAATACCAGGTTCGTTGGTTGATCCGAACAGGGATATGGTCACTGTTGACGATCGAATTATTGAAAAAACGGGGGAGCGTATCTACTATGCGCTCTATAAACCAAAAGGCGCGGTAACAACTGCCAGCGACGAGCTGGGCCGGCAAACCGTATTGGATCTGGTGCCCGAGAAGCCGAGGGTTTATCCCGTTGGCCGGCTTGACGCGGACTCCGAGGGACTAATTATCTTAACAAATGACGGAGAGTTAACCCAAAAGCTAACCCACCCCGGCTTTGAACACGAGAAAGAGTATGTTGTAAATGCTAAAGTCCAAACGCCAAACGCCAAATCCAAAGCCGAAGAAATCAAGAGAAAGTTTTTAGACGGGTTGGTGATTAACGGCCATGTTATGAAAGCTGACGGAGTTTTTAAATTTGACGTTGGTAATTTGAATTTTGTCATTTTCCACGTCATTCTCCACACCGGCCGCAATAGACAAATCAGAAAGATGTGTGCTAAAATCGGTCTAAGGGTTGAGAAGCTTGTCAGGGTTAGGATTGGCAAGCTTAATTTGTTTAACTTAGACCTAAAACCGGGGGAACACAGGCTGATTAAAAAGGGGGATATACTTTAATTGGAGGCGAAAAATAAGTGATTATCAAATCTCTCATTATTGCATCTATTGTCCTGAACTCACTGGGTTTGTCGGCAAAGTCAAACCATTTCGATCGGGCGGTTATTCGCAACCAGTATAATAGCGACAGGATTGTTGAAGCTTCGATTAATAATTCGGCCTTGCCGCAACTCGCCTCCCGACCGGAGGTCAAAGTTGGCGCGCCTAAAGCCGATATCTATGCCCGCAACTATATTCTGGTTGATTCCGATTCCGGCAAAATACTCTCAAAAGAGGCGGCCCATTCGAGAGTGGCGATTGCTTCGACGACTAAAATAATGACAGCGATTGTTGTGCTTGAGAACTATAAATTGGGTGACGTTGTCACGGTTTCAGCGAAAGCCGCTTCTCAACCCGGAGCAACCGCCAATTTCAGGGTGGGGGAGAAGCTGACGGTCTTAAATTTATTAAAAACCCTGCTAATTAAATCAGCCAACGGGGCGGCCTATGCCCTGGCAGAGCATATGAATGAGCTGGATTCCGCCGGTTCGGTTAAATCCAGCTCAACCGGTCCCGGCGGCGAAATATCCACCGTTAACAATCAGTACGAAGAGGAGACTGTTTCGGCGAACGAGGTTAATTCGGCAATCGGCGATAAATCAAACATTAATAAATTTATTGATGCAATGAATACTAAAGCCAACAGCTTGGGTTTGAAAGATACCGAGTACCATGACCCTGCCGGCCTGGACACCACGGGTTATTCTTCGGCCTATGACCTTTATCTGGCGACAAAGTACGCTCTCGCAAATGATATCTTTGCCCAAATCGTCAGAACTTCCGAAGAAACAATCAGGAATATTGACGGTTCTATCTGGCACCCGCTAAAAAACTCCAACCGCTTAGTTGGCGAATATAAATATCCCGGGGCAATCGGGGTTAAAACCGGATATATGCCCAATGCGGGGCACGTTCTGGTTTCGGCCGCCAAACGCGATGGACACACCCTTATTGGCGTTGTGATTAATACATTTGCCGACACGGCGCCTGCCTCTGCCGACGAATCAAGGAAGTTGCTCGATTGGGGCTGGCAGAATACCGTTTGGCAGTAAAATAACAACAATTTTAGCGCAAATTAGCGTCCCTGATTTCCTCCCATTTTTCCAAAGCCGACCGGGCAGCTTCGGTTTGGGCGCGTTGCTTTGAGGGACCGTTACCCTCCGAGACCTTTTTTTCGCCCAAAAATGCGCCAACAACAAATATTTTAGCGTGGTCGGGGCCGGATTCACTCATAACCTCGTATGTTGGCGTAATGCCAAACTGCTCCTGCGACAGCTCCTGAAAACGGCTTTTAGGATCATAGTACAATCCCTGTTCTAAAATAACGGGCAGTTTGTAGCAGACATAACTTTCAATAAACCTAGCCGCCACTTCGAAATCTTGGTCTAAATAGATGGCGCCAATGAGCGCCTCAAAGGCGTTCGCCAGTATTAAATCGCGCGCCTTGCCGACATTTTTGGCTTCGCCGCGAGAAGTCTTGATTAAATTGTTAATTCCAAGCTTTTTTGCCTCTTCGGAGAGCGACTCTCCTTTAACCAGGGCACTGCGCCAGTTTGTCAACTCCCCTTCGGGGCGGTCGTAGTTATTATAAAGAAAACGCGTTACTGCCAACTCCAGCACGGCATCGCCTAAAAACTCAAGCCTTTCGTTGTGCTCAAGATTTGTATTCTTGTGTTCATTGAGATACGATCTGTGAATAAACACGGTTTCCAAGAGTGATTTATCCTTAAATTGTATCCCAATTTTTTCTTCCAATTCTTCTAAAGTACTCATACTAAACTCCTCTTGATACAGGCACGGATAGCGGATCTTAACAGGTATCAGATAAACAAATATTTATCTGCCCATTTGCTATCTGCCATTCGTTCCCGTGTTTCTATGCCTTGTTTTTTTCGAATATTGCCCCAAGCACGCCGTTTATAAATTTCGATGAATTTTCACTGCCAAATTGCTTGGCTAATTCAACTGCTTCGTTGATGACAACTTTCGGCGGCGTTTCCTTTAAATTTAGAAGTTCGTAAACGGCCAGACGTAAAATTGATTTGTCTATTAATGAAATCTGGTCAAGCGGCCACTCCGGTGCAGACTGTTTGATCTTATTATCGAGCTCCGAAAGGTTTTCGGCAATCCCTTTTGTT
Organism: uncultured Candidatus Saccharibacteria bacterium; assembly: GCA_964529405.1. Classification (GTDB taxonomy): domain Bacteria; phylum Patescibacteriota; class UBA1384; order XYA2-FULL-43-10; family 1-14-0-10-43-13; genus CAZGWE01. The sequence goes on along the minus strand of CAZGWE010000017.1, from coordinate 6,924 downwards.
AACGAACCGATAAATTGGGCGTCGGCGTCTTTTTTGTACTCGTCGATATTTCTGGCGGTTATCTCGGCCAGGTTTGACCCCTCGCGAAAACACCATTCATAAATGGTTTGCATTGTAATTAATCTCGATAGGTGACGGTTCATAATGATACTACCTTGCTTGCCAGCTAAGCCTGCTGTCCGGTTGTATTATTTGGCTTCTAAGACCTTTTTGCCGTTATAATTGCCGCAATTGTAACAAACCCTGTGCTTTTCTTTCGGCGCGTGGCATTTTTCACAATAAACCACAACCGGCGCGGCGACTTTGTCGTGCATGCGGCGCATACCCTGCTTTGAATTGTTTGTTCTCTTTTTTGGTTCGGCCATATCTCTTCCTCGTCATTTTTTAAAGAATTACTCAAATAGCATAACATAATTCCCTGCATACATCAACCTTGTCCGCGAAGGACGATGCTGACCAGTTTTTTTGGCACAACGATCGTTTTGATAATTTCTTTATTGTTGACAATCTCTTTGACTTTGTTCGAAGCAAGCGCCGCTTCTTTCATCTCTTGATCGCTAATATCGGAAGCAACCTCAATCTTATCGCGTACTTTGCCGTTGATCTGAACAACTATCTCGATTTTTTCAGTTATCAAATAATTTGGATCGGCCTCGGGCCACTTTTCCTCTTCGATTAATTTCTTCTTCTTGTTATCATCGGGCTTGATTCGAGCATCCAGCCTATGCCATAACTCCTCCGCGATATGCGGGGCAACAGGAAAGAGCAGTTTTAAATATTTTTGATATGAAGAAAGGGAAATCAAGCCGGTTTTTTCAATGGCGTTATTCATCTCCATTAGTTTGGAAACAACCGTATTTAATCTAAAATTCTCCAAATCATCAGTCACGCCGACGATAGTCCGGTTAAGTTTGACCAGTAGCTCCGTCGAATCACTGTTGTCTTTTATTTTATCAAAATTATTCCACAGCCGATTTAAGAAACGGCTTACACCCTGGATTCCGGCCATACTCCAAGCCGACTCCTGGTTATAGGGTCCGATGAACATGATGTAAGCGCGCAAAGTATCAGCGCCAAACTTGGCGACCATGTCGTCCGGATTGATAACATTTCCCTTGGACTTGCTCATCTTCTGGCCGTCGGGGCCGAGTATGATGCCGTGAGCAATTCTTTTGGCATATGGCTCTAAACCTGGCACGACCCCTAGGTCAAAAAGAAATTTATGCCAAAAACGCGAATACAGCAGGTGGAGAGTGGTGTGTTCCATGCCGCCGTTATAAACATCCACCGGAAGCCAGTAATCTAGATTGCTTCTCTTCTCTTTGAACACGTTTTGATTCTCTTGTTGTTTTGATGTCTGGGACTCTTTTTTTATTTGCATCGCGTACGCCAAGAAATACCAGGATGATCCGGCCCAGTTCGGCATCGTGTCGGTTTCTCTTTTGGCTAACCTGCCGCACCTTGGACATGTCGTATTAACCCAGTCAGTGATTTTGGCAAGAGGGGACTCGCCGGTATCTGTTGGCTGATAATTTTCCACATCCGGCAAAGTTAGTGGCAAATCTTTTTCTTCTAGCGGCACAATCCCGCATTCTTGGCAATGAACAATTGGTATGGGTTCGCCCCAATAGTGCTGGCGAGAGAAAATCCAGTCGCGCAGTTTATAATTTACTGCTTTCTTGCCAAAATTGTTCGTTTCCAACCATTCAACCATTTGAGTCTTGGCTTGTTCGGTTTCTAAACCATTTAAGAAATCAGAATTTATACTTTCACCTGATCCAGCGTATGAGTGATTGCCTTTAATAACCATTTCGATAGGCAGGGCGTTGTTCTCATAATTATTTTCTCGAAGAGTGGTGTTGGCATCAAGCCAGACAACTTCTCGATTAGCGCTTTCTTCTTCCGAAACTTCTTCTGGTTCTTCGTCAACTAGTTCGCACAGCACGGGTTGATCATATCGTGCTCGCCATACTTTTTTCTCAGGGTTGTAAAAATGGGACTCAATTGTACCACCAATCTTTTCGATTGCTTTAGCTTTATAACCAGTTTCTTCGTAAACTTCACGCACTGCTGCATCTTCCGGTGTTTCGCCTTCATCAATGCCCCCGATAACAGGATTAACCCAGTTTAACTTTGGCTTTTTGATCATTAAGAATTCACCTTTTTTATTTCGAACGGCAGCCGTTATTGTCTGTCTTGCTTCTGCGTCACCACGACGGTTGCTTTCGCCAAATACTGGCTGTACTACTTGCACAATTTCAAGATTATATTTTCGAGCAAACTCCCAGTCACGGTCATCATGAGCCGGTACTGCCATTACGGCACCCGTACCATAAGATATGAGAACATAGTCGGCGACAAAAATAGGAATTTCCTTTTTATTTACAGGGTTGATAGCTTTAATACCCTTAATTTCAACACCGGTCTTTTCTTTGTTCAGTTCAGTTCGTTCTAAATCAGATTTTTTCTTGGCTTGATTCACATACTGTAATACTTCGTCATAATTCGTAATACTATTCATTAACTTCTCAACCACCGGATGTTCTGGTGCAACAACCATAAACGTAGCGCCAAAAAGAGTATCTGCCCTAGTAGTGAAAACCTTGATTGTTGATTCTTGACTCTTGATTCGAAATTCTATTTCCGCACCCTCGCTTCGTCCGATCCAGTTTACCTGTTGAGTTTTGATTTTATCCAGATAATCAACTGTGTTTAAGCCATCAATTAATCGATCTGCATACGCCGTAATGCGGAGCAGCCACTGCTTTTGCATTCGTTTTTCTGTTTGTGTTCCGCATCTCTCACAAGCACCTGCAATTACTTCTTCATTGGCGAGCCCGATTTTGCATGAAGGGCACCAGTTGATTGGCATCTCTTTCTGATAGGCAAGTCGAGGGGTCGTTGTGTCGCCATCTTCAACTTTAATTAATTTTTCGTCGACAATAGCGTGTTTATAGAATTGTAGAAAGATCCATTGTGTCCATCTATAGTAGTCAGGATCGGTAGTATTAATTTCTCGATCCCAGTCAAAGGCATAACCAAGAGACTTAATTTGTTTTTTAAAAGTGACAATACTCTCGGTTGTCACTTTTGACGGATGAATCCCCGTTCTAATAGCGTAATTCTCTGTTGGCAAACCAAAAGCGTCCCAACCGATCGGGTACATGACGTTGTAGCCCTGCATCCTTTTCATGCGGCAATAAGCATCAGAGGCGCCATAGCCCATACAGTGCCCGACATGCAAACCGGCACCGGAAGGATAGGGGAATTCAACTAAATGGTAGTGCTTGGGTTTATCACCAAAGTCTTTCGCCTGGCCGTACTTTTCTTCTTCCCAGACTTTTTGCCACTTATTCTCAATTTCTTGCGGATTATATTTTTCCATAAAAGGGAACAATTCCAATGTTACGCTTTATATAGTAACATTTTTTCTTGCCCGGATCAATCTAACACGGGAGCCAGCCGTTGTGCGGAGTTTTGTTTAATTATGTCCTTATTGTAAATTTAGCTTGCCACGTACCCATAGTGGTACGTGGATTCGAAAATAGAAATCGGCTTGCTTTTTTTGATCGACAAAACCAAACGCTATCTCATATACTGCCTATAACTTTAGAGGCGTTGGTCGCCCCGGAACACCGGGGCGACCTGAGCGCAAGAGCAACAGTCATGTTCGCCCTATGATACTGCGAATGGCAGCCATGTCCTCCTCGAGATCGCTTGACGCCTTGGGGTCAAGGCGTTCGCGGTTCTTGTTGTAGTAGCTGCTGATCGCTTCCAGCTGAACCGGCAATGGACAGTGTCGCAGACCGGTGATATATAGACCGGCCTCTCTGTGCGTGATGATCGTGACGGTTCGAGTGTCCATTTAACCCCCCTCTGGAGAATTCTGCTAGTACTAGATTAGCACTTTTTATGCTTTGCGCAAGCCTCCAGGGCTCTTAGCCAGATCGGGCAATATTGTCGGTACAGACAAATACAATTGGGAACCTTTTATTTTTCATGGTTTTTCTCTTATTATTTCCGACTCAAAATACTGTTCCTGAAAATGTGTTTGGACTTTGATCTCATTGTTTGAAATTTTACGGTAGCCAGCTGGTACTACTATCAATTTATCATCGTCATCGTTAGTGCTGTGGATAATCGCGATACACTTGCCGGTGAATTTCTTGAACGGCGTATCAACGCCAAGGATGTAAGCGTCGATTTCCTCGCCATCCGGCGCTTTGGTATTTGGTATGAAACTGTAATTAACAGGATAGATGAATCCGTGCTCCGGGTGCTTACTTCCCAACGGCCGATCTATTATATATCGATTAGATAAAACTACCTAATTGCGAGGCCATGAGACCTGTGGTGAGAGAAATCGAATCCAAAACGACTCCCTGGGTTCGGGGCTTGCCCCGGGATTAATACCCTTTATTTTTTACCCCTTATCGCTAAAACCGTATCTATTTGAGGAGCGTCCGAATCTTCCCGTCCATTCCCAAACGAACATTAACATAATAAGCTGCCACAAAGGACAGCTTATTATGCCAAGAAACCCGGTAAACCTATTTTCCAGCTTTGCCGGCAATGACAATGGTGTCAATGGCGCCCAAACCGACTAAGACATAGACAATTCTGGCAAGTGTCGAACTGTCGCCGAAGATCGTTGTGACCAGGTTAAAATCGAATAGTCCAACCAAACCCCAGTTTAGCCCGCCAACAATCACCAGGATAAGCGCGATCCAATCCAGTGCTGATAGCTTTTGCATTTATTATCACCTCCCTCCACAATTTGATTAAACTTTGGATAAACTGTTACTGTGGCCGGAGCGTACCGGAAAAGATCTGCCAGGCAAGAGCAGATTTGGCTACAAGGCTTAATAGAATATAGACCCGCTCGCCAAAGAGATAATTCTTCCAGGGACCGACTTTCAAATATTGAAGAAGCATATTAATAGCAAAGACGTTAAAGAAAACAAAGATCGAAGCCAGTATGGCATAGACAAATTTCGGAATCACATCGCCGATAGACGAAGCGGCGCCGGCGAAATAGAGGTAGAGGACGACCCAGGGGACGATTCCGGCGATACAGCCGAAGATAAAAGTGGTCCAATTTGTCTTCTTGGTCGTCTGGTTGTGCAGCTCCATCGACAGGCCAAAGAAGATCATCATCGCGTTTAGGGTAAAGAGCAAAATCAAAGTTGAGAGATCAAAGACGCCGCAAAGCATAGCAATGACCACGATCATCAAAGATGAAGAAACGGCGTATTCGTACCAGCGGGCATAGTTAATGCCCTTAGCCAAATTCCCGGCATACCATTTGTAAAGAACAGTCGAGACTGAAAAGTGGGCAATAGCGGAGAGAAAGAGAAAGGCGGCTACAATCGGGCCAATCTGCAATTGCCCAATTTGCTCCTTGATCGGACCGACCGTCCTGGTAGCGATATCAATATTGAGATAATCAGTCGTCACCGGCAGCTTGAAATTATTGCTCAAATAGAGCATCAAGCCGCCCTGTACCAAATGGAACACTCCCATCACCCCGTTGTAGAGCCGAAGCTTTTTGTAGGTCGGCTCCTTGTGCTCATCACCCATATCCCTCCTAGATTAATGGATATTAACAAAATATGTTGTTTATTTGGTCCAATTTAATATGGTGATTCCTGCCTGCAAGTAGGTAGCAAAGCAAACCCAGAGCAGATAGGGAATTTGAAGATAGGCTACCCAGTGGTAATGGGGCCAGATAAGAATGATTGTCAGAACTATTGTTGCAAGAACTATAACAATATCAACCAGCGCCAGTACGTTGTTATTGAGACCGAACTGAAAATAGGTAAAGGCAAAATTAGCAATCAGGTTAATAATAAAGGGAATGGTCAGAATCCAGGGGATTTTGCCCTCGTAGGCCTTATAGAAAACGAAACCATACGAGGCGAATATTAGAACATACAAAAAAGGCCAGACCAAGCCGAAAAGATAATCTGGCGGTGCCAGAGGCGGCTTCTTTAGGTTTTGGTATTGGTAGGTAGAGTTCATTTTGTTGTTGTCTTATCCATTATATATCAATCGGTCTGGTTTGTATGCAAGCTGCACAGGGATAAATAACAATAACCGTGTTGTAACAAAACTGATCGATCGGCTTCATGCTTGTTTCGGTACATTCTGGGCTCAGGCAAACCATCGAATGATGTGGTACTATTGGATGATGAAATATCGAGTTTGCGATAAATGCGGCGAGATCGCGGCCAAGACGGGCTTCATCTCCAGTACTTCCCGTGCCGGCGAATCAAGCGGTCATTTTGCGCAATGCAACAATAAAGAGTGCCGGAAATATTTTTCTAAATCTGAATATGAGAAATTAAATGAGCAAGAGCTCTAAAAGAGGGGCCGTGCAATCAGTCGCACGGCCCCTCGGCGCAGGGACGTAAGTCTAGTCTATCTTGGGGTGATGCGTTTGGGAAGCCCCTTGATGCTCACCCTGGGCTCCCCGGAGAGCTGGGGATAGACAGTGAAACTGCATTCGAATGGTTCACTGTCATCTCCTGTAACGCCGATCATTCCTTTGTTGCCACTGAAGGCAACGAGGACACCGTAACGAAACTTCCGCCCTGCCCACTTCTTGAACTCGACTTTGACGAAAGGCCCGCCGCCCTCCGACTCCTCGGAGTTGATACCATCGAGGATGAGCTCGGGGTTTTTGGCCCAACCCATCCATCTCACGGTACGAAAGGCAATGTGGAGCGCAATCCGGTTACGCTCACGGAACTCAAACTGTCGGTACGCCATCTCGGTTTCCCTTTCCTGCCATCACGGCAAGCATCGCCAGTCCCTATGATATGGCAGCGTGATTATATAATAACCCAATGCTTATGTCAACAGCTTATGCCGTGAACCCAAAAACCCATTTTGAGATCAAAAAAGCATGCACTCTTCACAATC
>CAZGWE010000016.1:18941-21703 GCA_964529405.1 uncultured Candidatus Saccharibacteria bacterium | reverse complement strand
ACCAATTTCAGTGATCTACGCCTTTGGCGCCCTGCTCCTGGCCGCGGTCGAAGGCCACCAATACGTGGTGCTATCAAACGAACGCAGCTCCGCTGAAGGGAATGTCGAATACCTGGGCAGCATAATCAACCACCAGTGGAGCAAGTCGGCTGAATTCGAAGGGCTGCTTTTAGGCTATACAAGGCGGTTCTTATCGCCCGGAGTCGTTTATTTTTCACTGCTCCGGCCGTATTATGAGATCGGCATTGTCAGAAAATTTGCGAGACTCAAAAATTACTTTGGCCATTTTTCCAGTTGCAATATGAGCTACCGTGTCAATGAGACGCGGCCGGAGACTCTCTGGTGCGGTTCCTGCCCGAAGTGCGCCTTTGTTTTTGCTTTGTTAGCCGCCTTTTTGCCCCGGCGGGAAGTAGTCAAAATATTCGGCAAGAGCCTCTTTGACGATCCGGGGCTGCTTTCAACCTACCAGGATTTGCTCGGTTTCGGGCAGATGAAGCCGTTTGAATGTGTTGGTACGTTCGAGGAAACCAGAGCGGCTTTTTATCTGGCCAGAAAGAGGTACAGGAACGATTTGGCGATAAGAACTTTTATGCCGAAAATTAAGGATGCCAAAGAGGCAATCGGCAAGGTTTTCAGCCTCAACCCCGCCCCGGCCTTGCCGCCCGATTTTCATTTTGTGGGCGCCAAAAATATCTTGATTCTTGGTTACGGCCGGGAGGGCAAGGTAACGCATCGCTATCTCCGAAAATACCATTCCGGGTTAAAGGTCGGTATTGCGGATAAAAAATTTAGCGACAGTTATCTCCAGAAACAAAGAGACTTTGATTTAGCCGTCAAAACTCCGGGCATGCCGGCAAATTTGGTGACAATTCCTTACACCACCGCGACAAATTTATTTTTCAACGCCATTAAAAAGAAGGGGAATGTAGTCATCGGCATAACCGGCAGCAAGGGCAAGAGCACCACGACTTCGCTAATTTACGCCATTTTTCATCAAGCGGGACTCAATGTCCAACTACTGGGCAATATCGGTACGCCGATGCTGGGGTCACTCTTGAAACCGGTCCCAAAGGATCGTATTTACGTCCTGGAACTATCAAGCTACCAGTTGTCCGACCTTTGGTTTTCGCCCAATATTGCGGTTGTTACAAACCTGTTTCCGGAGCATATGGATTACCATGGCGGAGAAAACAAGTATTATGAAGCCAAAAGAAATATTATTAATTTTCAGGCTAGCAAAGATTATTTTATCTACAACCCGCGAAACCCAAGGTCTGTTGCCTGGGCAAAAGAGGCCGGATCAAGGATTGTTCCGTTCGACCATAACTTGCCAATCTCCGATGTTGACATTCCGCTGTTAGGCCAGCACAACAAAGAGAACATTGAAGCAGCCGTAGCGGTAGCCAGAATTTTTAATATCTCCGACAAAAAGATCTCCGAGGCAATTAAAAGTTTTGAACCGTTGCGCCACCGCCTGCAGTTCGTCGGGGATTATAGGGGTGTGAAGTTTTATGATGATGCTATTTCGACCACACCGGAGTCAACTATCGCCGCCCTGGAGTCGGTCCGTAATGTTGCTACTATATTTTTAGGCGGCACTGACCGGGGTTATGATTTTTCGGAATTAGAAAAGGTATTACGGCATCATACTATCAAAAACATTGTCCTATTTCCCGAGAGCGGCAGAAGAATCCTAAAATCCCGAAAAGGCTTCAAAATTTTTGAGACCTCCAGTATGGCGGAAGCGGTCAAATTCGCTTATGAAAACACCCCGACCGGCTCAACCTGCTTGCTTTCCTGCGCTTCGCCCAGCTATTCAATTTGGAAGGATTTCGAAGAAAAAGGCGACGAATTTCAGAAATGGGTTAAAAAGTACAGCAATTAGGCTGCTTAAACAACGTAGGTTTATGGGTTTAATTTCATGAATAGCCGCAAACAACACTCCGACTATTGGTTGTCTCTGGCAATTTTTGTCTTGATTGTTTTCGGCTTGATTATGATCTATTCGGTCTCTAAATATTACTCGCTGCAGATAACCAATGGGGCAACGGATAAATATTACTTAATCCGCCAGTTCCAGTGGGTTGTGGTCGGCTTGGCAGTCTGGATTATTTTTCAGGCAATTGATTACGGGTATTGGCAGAAGAAATCGGGGTTGATGCTTTTTCTGGTGCTTTTTTTGCTCTGCCTGCCTATTGTCTTTGGCGGAGGTCCGGGAGCCCGCTGGATTGGTTTTGGCGCTTGGCAATTCCAACCGTCCGAATTGGCAAAACTCTGTTTTATTATCTATCTTTCAGGCTGGTTTAGCAGTCGCGGGGAAGATCTTAAAACCGTCCGCAAGATGTTTCTGCCTTTTATGGCGATTTTGGTTGTTATCGCTTTTATAATGCTGGTACAGAAAGATCTTGGCACTTTAGCCATCTTTATTATTATTTCTGCAGCTATTTTGACTATAGCCGGATCATCGGTTTATCATCTGGCTGCGGGCGGTGCTTTCGGTGCTTTTCTACTTTGGTTAGCGATAAAGATCGAGCCTTATCGGATGGACCGCGTTTTGACCTTTTTAAATCCCGAGAGCAATACGCTTGATTCCGGTTATCACATCCGGAATGCGCTCATTGCGATCGGTTCCGGCGGGCTGTGGGGGCTGGGTTTCGGCCAAAGCCGCCAAAAATATCTTTATCTGCCGGAGGCGCACACTGACTCTATTTTTGCTATAATTTCAGAAGAGATTGGTTTTGCCAGAACGAGTGTTTTAATAT
>CAZGWE010000016.1:0-18926 GCA_964529405.1 uncultured Candidatus Saccharibacteria bacterium | reverse complement strand
GATTTCGTATTGCTCTCAAGGCGCCGGATACATTTTCGAGACTTATGGCAGTCGGCATCGTGGCCTGGTTGACTTCGCAAACTTTGATAAACATTGGCGCTATGCTTTCAATATTCCCGCTAACCGGCATTCCGTTGCCCTTCGTCAGCTATGGCGGATCGTCAATGGTTTTCCTTTTGGCCGGCGTGGGAATACTGACAAATATTTCGAAACAGGCCAATAAATAAATCAAATATCAGAACAATGACGAGAGTATCGCGGACAAATCCTGAATCTAAATGGTTATTTAAATTTTGAAATTAAATTGCATCGGATTCAGCTTACAGGGGGATAATATTTATGACGAAACATAATAAAAAAGTAATATTGGTCGGCGGCGGCACCGGCGGGCATGTGGTTCCTATTTTCGAGATCTATAAAAAACTCAAATCGCTCAACAAAGATTTAGAAATCATCGTAATTGGTTCCGGCGGGATGATTGAAAAGCAGTTTTTTGGATCGATCCCGACTTATCGAGCAATTCAGTCCGGAAAGTTACGCCGTCATATTACATTAAAAAATATTGCCGAATTTTGTAATTTTTTGATTGGAATGAGCCAATCGTTTTGGATACTTTGGCGCGAAAGGCCAGATCTTGTCTTTGCTAAAGGCGGGTTTGTCTCCTTGCCCGTTATCCTGGCCGCAAAAATATTAAGAATTCCCTATTTTATTCATGAGTCGGATGTTGAAATGGGGGTGGCAAACAAGATCTCTGCCAAAGGCGCAAAAAAGATTTTTATTGGTTTTCCCAGTATGACGATCCCGAAGAATTGGCAAAATAAGCTGGTGATGAGCGGACCAATTGTGCGAAGAGAACTGGCGGAAGACCGGCCCAAGAATCGAGAAGTTTTTAATTTTACTAATACTAATCCAATTATTTTGATCACTGGCGGTAGTTTGGGCGCGTTACATATCAACAAGACAATTGCCAAAATCGTTAGTCGTCTGCTGCCAAATTATAATATAATTCATCAGGCCGGAAGTCACAGTATCGGCTGGATGAAAGAGTTTCGCCAATCCATCGATTTTAACTTACGTGCCAATTACTTCTTAACCGATTTCCTGACCGTTGCAGGCGGCATAGACCAGATGCTTGAGGCGATTACTCTTGCCGATCTGGTGATCACTAGAGCGGGAGCAAATACTGTCGCAGAACTGGCTGTAGCCGGTAAAGCGATGATATTAATTCCGTACAAACATGCCTCCCTTGATCACCAGCTCAAAAATGCCCGCCTGCTTGAGCAAAAAGGCGCCGCAAAAATAATTACTGATGACGAGCTGGAGCCAGGAAAGTTACTAAATGTTATCAATCAGCTTTTTGATAATAAAAGCAGCGAATTAAAGAGTCTGAGAGAACAGTCCAAAAAATTATTTTCTGGCGACGGATTACAAATTGTTTGCCAAGAGATTATAGATAGAATAGAAAAGCAATAATTGACTTGTTTGGTAAATGTTCGGTATAATAGTGCTAAGTTATCATTATTTTTCCCCCTCTTCCTTCAGGAGAGGGTTAGGGTGAGGGGAGCACTATGAGCGAAGAAACAAGGATCGCGATATTTCAGGGCAAAGGCATTAGAAAAGTTATCCACAAGGGGGAATGGTGGTTTTCGGTCACTGATGTTGTAGGAATTTTAACTGATAGCGTGAACGCGCGCGATTATTGGTTTAAGATGAAAATTCGAGTTCAGAGCGAAGATGGAATCGAACTGTCGACAATTTGTCGACAGTTGAAAATGCTTGCACTGGACGGGAAAATGCGGGAAACCGATTGTGCAAATACTGAAGGATTATTACGAATTATTCAATCAATCCCGTCACCAAAGGCAGAACCCTTGAAACGCTGGTTGGCAAGAACCGGTTATGAGCGAATTCAGGAAATCGACGACCCGGAATTAGCAACAAAGAGAACGAGGGCGCTGTACAAATCTAAAGGTTATTCAAATGATTGGATAGAAAAGAGAATGCGCGGCATTGCCATTCGCGAGGAGCTAACTGACGAATGGAACAAACGAGGAGCGCAGGGGCGGCGGGATTATGAAATACTGACCGCCGAAATATCAGAAGCAACGTTTGGCCTAAAACCAAGCGATTACAAAAAGTTGAAAGGTTTGAAAAGAGAAAATCTGCGTGACCATATGAATGACTTTGAGCTCATATTCTCAATGTTAGGCGAAAGGTCAACAACAGAAATCACCCGCAATGAAGACTCAAAGGGTATACCGAAGTTAAAAGAAGATGCTAAGGCCGGCGGCGAAATTGCCGGCGGCGCTAGAGAAAAATTGGAAAAAAGGTTGGGCAAAACCGTGATATCAAATCAAAATTACCTAAAAAGTCCGCAAAATATTAAGGCGCTTGGAGACTGAATAGAATATGAAATATCACTTTATCGGCGATCAGGGGATTTCGATGCAGGGTTGAAGAGAGGTATGAATTATCAAGAAAAATATGGGAAACGAACAAAACTCTCTAGCTATATTTGAGAATTTCAAAATTCGTCGGCATTACGACCAGAAGACAGAAACCTGGTATTTTTCGGTGATCGACATCGTAGCGGTGTTGACTGACAGTGTCAATCCGACTGATTATCTTAAAAAACTTCGAAAAAGAGATTCTGTGTTTGGGAATTACGTAGGGACAAATTGTCCCCAGATAGAAATGACCACTGAAAAAGGGAAAAGGCGGAAGACTTTGGCCGGTAGTACGGAGCAAATATTGCGGATTGTTCAATCAATCCCTAGCAAGAAAGCAGAACCATTTAAGATATGGCTGGCGAAGGTTGGGTATGAGAGAGTCCAAGAGATAACCGATCCGGCAAAAGCCCTAGACCGTTCAAGAGAATATTGGCAGAAAATGGGTCGAAGCGAACAGTGGATACAGCAGCGGATGACCGGACAGGAAACAAGAAATAAATTGACGGATTATTGGAGCGGGCACAGCGTGGAAGCAGGGAAAGAATTTGCGATTTTAACCAATATTATCCACGAAGAATGGAGTGAATTATCAATAAAAAATCACAAAAATCTAAAAGGTTTAAAAACCCAGAATTTGCGTGACCATATGAGCGAAGAAGAATTAATTTTTACAGCCCTAGCCGAACTTTCAACCAGAAGGATTGCCGAAACGGATAAGACCGAAGGACTGGAAGAAAATAAAGTCCCGGCTAAAAAAGGCGGTAAAATCGCCAAAGATGCGCGAGTTGCCCTGGAACAAAAAACTGGAAAAAGTGTTGTCACTGGCGAAAACTTTCTATCGGACAGAGGAAAAGAAATTATTTTGGGATTTGATCCATTACTTGTTCCGCTAATATTATCGGGTGAAAAAACGTGTACTTGGCGATTGTTTGATTCTAGGGATTATAGCGGGAATCCAAAATTGATTTTTAGAAGAAGTCCCGAAGGCACAGTTTTTGCTGAGGCAGAGATTTTAAGTATCCGCCAAAAGAGGTTGGGCAAAATAAACCAAGAGGACAAGAATGGACATGAACCGTTTTCATCTAAAAAAGAGTTGTTGGCAACGTACAGGTGCTACTATAATAGTAGGGGCGATGTTAATAACGACACAAGGGTAACTGTTATCCATTTTCGAATAACAAAAATTATGCCAGATTTTTTGGAGAGCAAGAAATGAAGTATCATTTTATCGGCGATCAGGGGATTTCGATGCGGGGACTCAAAGAGTATATGAAGAGCCATGGCCATGAAGTCAGCGGTTCTGATTTGAAAACCGGCGGGCATAAAGCCGAAAACATCACCTCCGACATTGATGTAGTGGTTCGGACTTCAGCCGTCAACCCCGGTTCTCCCGGCTGGGTTGAGGTAGAAGCGGCTCAAAAGTTAGGCATCAAAGTCATTAAAAGATCGGAATTGCTTGGCGCGGTTACCGAAAATAAACGCCTGATTGCCGTTTCGGGTATGCACGGCAAGACGACCATTACGGCTATGGCCGGTTTGCTATTGATTGAAGCGGGTTTGGATCCGACCGTCTTAGTAGGCGAGGAGGTTAAAAACTTTGACGGAGTCTTGAGGCTTGGCCGGTCGGAGTGGTTTGTAGCGGAGGTTTGCGAATACGACAAGAGCTTTTTGGATGTGAGGCCCGAAATTGTTATTTTGACTAATATCGAAGAAGAGCACCTCGACACCTATCCCGGAGGTCTGCCGGAAATCAAGCAAGCCTTTTTTGAATATTTAAACAATATCAAAGACAACGGGGCTGTTATCGCCTGCGCTGACAGCGGACCGGTAAGGGAAGTTGTTGCCAAAGCAAGGAACGACATCAAAATTCTTGAATACGGTTTTAACAGCGCCAGATACAACCATCTTAATGTTGAACCGGCCATTCCCGGCAAGCACAATGTCCAGAATGCCCTCGCCGTTATTGCTTTGGCCGACTACTTGCAAATCGAGCAAAGTACTGCCGAAAGAATTTTAATTGAGTTTAAGGGCGCCTACCGCCGTTTTGAATATAAAGGCAAGTGCAACGGCGCCGACGTGATTGATGATTACGGCCACCATCCGTCAGAAATTAAGGCCACATTAGAAGCGCTGCGCGAAAGGTATCCCGATAAGAAAAAAGTCGTGGTTTTTTGGCCCCATCAATTTAAGCGCATAAAATCCCTTGTCCATGAATTCGGCGGTGCCTTTAATCTGGCCGATGAATTGATACTTAAACCGATCTACTTTGTGCCGGGCAGGGATGAGCAGCTTGATATCAGCTCGGATGATTTGGCAAAGTTGGTTAATCAATCTAAACCGTCGGCTAAAGTTATGAAAAGCGATGAAGAAATCATACGATATCTCAAGGACGAATTGGATGAAAATTCGGTTTTATTAACAATCGGCATACCGCCTGTTTATAAGATAGCCGACGAATTAATCCGGAGCGGATAATAGACGCAGAACACCAATTTAAAAAAGTGCTGGGCGAGAGGCTTAGGCTCAATGTTCCGCTCAGGGATTGTGTTGCCATAGGGGTTGGCGGAGTGGCCGAATATTTTTATGTCGCCAAAACGGCGCGCGAGTTGATTAAGGCTGCTGATACGGCTTATAACCAGGCCATCCCCTTTTTGATTTTGGGCAATGGTAATCATGTCGTGCCTTCTGATGCCGGTTACCCCGGGCTGGTCATTAAAAATGAGAGCGGAAGCGTCACCTTTGGCGGAACAAGCTCCGAAGTTATTGTTGATTCAGGTGTCTCGCTGCCGAGTCTCATAAATATGGCAGCCGGACGCGATCTTGGCGGACTGGAATTTTTGGAAGGATTAAGCGATACTATTGGCGGCGCCATCTACCATAATGTCGGCAAGGGACACTATCGCATCGGTGATTATTTAAAATCAATAACCTTGCTTACCGAGCAGCAAAACCGGCTTGTCGTAACCACTTACCCCGGTAATTTGATCTCGTTCAAAAAATACATAAAAAATCATACTTTGTTCCGTTTCCCGATTATTCTCACGGCCAGGCTTCAATTAATAAAAAGAAGAAAAGATGAAATACTGCGCCTGTTAAAATCGGACAACCATTGCGCAAGCCGCTCCAAGTCAATACCCGGCTTTTATTGCGATTCGGCCGATTACAAAATACCGCTGGGCATTTTGCTTGGCCAATCAAAAATAAATAAAATGAAAGTGGGCGGCGCTTGCTTCGACCAGAAACACCCCAATTGTCTGGTTAACCGAAGGGGAGCTTCGGCATCTGATATCAGAAGACTGTCCGAGCAAGTTAAAGAAAAGATAAGAAATGAGTTTAACTGTGAAATAAAAGACGGAATAGAATATATTGGACAATGGTCATGATAAACAGGAATACTGATTCAAACAACCAGTTAAGGCGCCCAAAAAAGTCTTTTAGGCAGCCTAAAATTTTTAGCGGGCGAAAGATCCGTTCAAGGGAGTGGCCGGCTTTTCCGCCTAAGTTGTATAAACCGGCAGCGTTGGCAGTCGTGTTTGCCGCTATCATCTATCTATTTTTCTTCTCAAGCCTGTTTGCGGTCAAGGATATTATAGTTGAGGGCAACAAGTTTGTTCCGAGTTCCGAGATCATTGATACATTATCAAAAAACGAAAACATATTCCGTTTTAATTTTAAAGAAAATAAAGAAGATTTAATGCAAAAATATCCGGAGATTAAAGACCTGGTTTTTTATCGCGGCATTCCGAATGCTGTTAAGGTCGCTGTTTTGGAAAGGGATGCTCAGATAATTTGGCAGAGCGGCGAAGAAAGGTTTTTATTAAGTTCCCAGGGCGAAGTGGCCCGAAAGACGGGCAGCGAAGAGGGTATTGATTTGCCGAGGGTAATTGACCGGCAAGGCGTTCCGGTCAAGGTTGGCGCTCCCCTTGTTTCGCCTAATTTTATCAATTTTATCTCTAATGTTTATAGCAGCTTTTATGACACCACTAATGTCAAGCCGGCCTTTTTTGAAATTACCGAAACCACTTTTGATGTTATCCTGCAGACAGAAGCGGGTTTTGCCGTTAAGCTGAATACGCTTAGGCCTAGCAAGACGCAGCTGGAAAATCTAAAAAGCATTTTGGTTGAAAGACGCAGCGATATCCACGAGTACGTTGATTTAAGAATTGACGGCTGGGCATATTATAAATAGCATTATGAAGCATGTATTGTGCATTATATGCATTTAGCCCTTAATTCTTAAATCATAATTCGAGCGCAATAAATGGACAAGATTTGGCAGGTGGCGGAACGAAAGTATGACGATATCATACAGCAGCTCCTCTATAACAGGGGTATTTTTGTTAACAACAAAGAAGAGCTGGAAAGTTTTTTGTCCCCGGATTTTCGGCGCGATATGAACGATCCCCGGCTGATACCGGGCATGGATAAGGCAGTTGGGCGGATAATTCGGGCGAAGGAAGACAGGGAGAAAATCGGTATTTTTGCCGACTATGATGCCGACGGCATACCGGGAGCGGCTCTGTTATATAAGGCTTTGCGCAGAGTGGGTATAGAGACGGTTGTCTATATTCCGGATCGAGAATCGGGCTATGGGTTGAGTCGGGAGGGCATTGATTACCTCTTGGAACGCAGCTGTTCCTTGATTATTACCGTTGACCTTGGCATCAGAAGTTTGGACGAGGCAAAATACTGTCAAAATAAAAAAACCGATCTGATTATTACGGACCATCACTTGATTGGTGATGATTTACCCAAGGCTTTTGTAATTGTCCACCCTAAATTGCCGGGCAGCAAATATCCTTTTTCAGAACTGTGCGGTTGCGGTGTTGCTTATAAGTTAGTCGGAGCTCTTTCATCGTACTTCAAAGAAATCAATGAACAATTCTTAAAATGGAATCTGGATTTGGTCGCAGTTTCGACCGTCGCCGACGTGGTACCGGTTACCGGCGAAAACAGGGTTATTGTCAAATACGGTTTGATCGTCCTAAGGAAAACCAAAAACATCGGGTTGCAAAGCCTTTATAAAGTCGCAGGCATTAAACCCGAAACCATTAATACTTACACGGCGGGGTTTCAAATAGCACCGCGTATTAACGCCCCGGGGCGGATTGACCATGCCGCCAAGTCGTTTGAACTTCTTGTCACCGAGGACAAGAAGGAGGCAAACGAGTTGGCCGAGTGGTTAAACCTTAAAAACAATGAACGCCAACTGGAGATGGATAAAGTCGTCAACGAGGCGGTCGCTGAAGCCAAAGAAAAAAACCTGGACAGAAACAATATTTTAGTCGTCTTGGGGCGGTGGCAAAGAGGCATTATCGGCCCGTCGGCCAGCCGGCTGGTTGACAGGTTTAATCGCCCGGTTATTGTTTGCTCGCAAGAAAACGGCGAAATTACCGGCAGTGCTAGAAGTATAGAGGGTATAAATATCGTGGAAGTTTTGGATTCGGTCTCCGGTTGCCTGGAAAAATATGGCGGGCACAGCGGGGCGGCCGGCTTAACGCTTAAAGCGGAAAAGTATGAGCAATTCATCCGCAAACTAACCGATTTAGCAAATAACCAAATTGACAAGAAGCTTTTAGTCAGGAAGATAAAAGTTGATTTAGGTTTGCAAGGTAATGAGATAACCAAAGCCCTCTGTAACAAGCTGGCTAATCTTGAGCCCTTTGGTATAGGTAATCCCAAACCAATTTTTATGCTTTGCGGGGTTAAAACCGGTTGGCAAAGGCGGGTTGGTCGGGAAGAGCAACACCTGTCTTTTTATGTTGAGACAGGTAAAAACAAAATTAAGGCAATATATTTTAACTGTCCACCCGGCCTAAAACCGGATAATCATACTTTGTATGATATAATATTTAGTGTTGGAATTGACGCCTGGAATGGAGAGGAGAGGGTGTCGCTAAATATTATTGATGTAAGAGAAACGAAAAATTAAAATCTAAATAACTTAGGTTGCTTGGCTAAAAATGTCTAAAAAAACCAAAAAAGCTTATTTTTGCGGTAACTGCGGTAATGAATTTGCGGCTTGGGCCGGCCAGTGCGCCGTTTGCGGCGAATGGAATACGGTCGTTGAGATGGCGGTCGCTCCGGAATCATCGCAAATTGGGCCGGGCATTACCATGAGGATCGAAACAAAAAAATTACCTCAAGTTGAAATAGAAAAAAACTTCCGCTTTTCCAGCGGTATCGGCGAGTTTGACCGAGTTTTGGGCGGTGGTATCGTACCGGCTTCGCTGATTCTTATCGGCGGCGAACCGGGGATTGGCAAGTCAACGCTTTTGTTGCAGACGAGCAATAATATTGATAAATGTCTTTATGTTTCGGCAGAGGAGTCTGTCAGCCAAATAAAGGAGCGGGCGGTCAGATTGGGCCTTAATTCGGATGGAGTGTCGTTAGTTTCAACCGGCGATCTGGAAGCAGTCGAAGCCGAAGTGACCAAGTCTAATTACAATCTTCTTATTATAGATTCAATCCAAACAGTTTACCTCAACGCTGTTGCCGGTACGGCCGGTAGCCTAATCCAAGTTAGGGAGTGCGGTATTTTCCTGCAACGGCTTGCCAAAACAACGGGCCTGTCCATTATCATTGTCGGCCATGTCACCAAGGACGGTTCGTTAGCCGGCCCCAGGACTCTCGAACATCTAGTCGACGCAGTCCTTTATTTCGAGGGAGACCGCTATCATGATGCCAGAATATTACGAAGTATGAAGAACCGTTACGGTCCGACTAACGAAGCCGGTATCTTTTCCATCCAAGACAAAGGCTTGGTCGAGGTCAAAAATCCCTCGGAGATATTCTTGGCCGAGCACAAAGACAATCCCGGCAGTGTGATTACGGTTACTTTGGAAGGAACCAGACCGATTCTGGTTGAAGTTCAAGCTTTGGTTGTGCCAACCCACTTCGGTTACCCCAAACGCACCAGCTCCGGCTTCGACCTTAACCGCCTTAATTTGCTCGCTGCCGTGATTGGCAAAACAACAAAAACTAACCTGGCCAACGCTGATATTTATCTCAATGTTGTCGGCGGCATTAAAATTTCCGAGCCGGCGGTTGATTTGGCAGTTTGCGCGGCCATTATATCTTCATTCAAAAACAAACCATTGCCGAAAGGCCTGGTTCTCTTCGGAGAAATCGGTCTTTTGGGTGAAATCCGTTCCGTCTCCCGTCAAAAAGAACGCTTGAAAGAGGTTATTAATTTAGGCTATAAATCAATTTCAGTGCCAAAGGATCTCATTGATCTCACCAGCCAACTATTCAATTGAGTCCCTTGTTACAGGCTGACAAAAATTCTCTCGTCGGAGAGCGATTGGTTGCCGCTCGCGTCAATTGAAATGACCCGATAGTAGTAGGTAGTACCGGTGACGAGGCCGCTTAGAGCCGAGGCATGGTTTTTTGTCAGAATCGTATTAAGTGCGGAAGTCCGGTTATAGGCGGAGGGCGATATTCGGCTTGAAGTGTCGAAAACTACCCGGGAAGTTGAGTCTTCCGATGTTGACCAGGTGATAGCTGCCGATCCCACGCTGTATGTAGCGCTAATATTACTTAGAGTCGGTGGCGTGCCGTCTTTTATTACTTTGACGCTGATGTCGCCCTTAGCTGTTGTGCCGTTTTCGTCGGTGATAATTGCCGAGATGCGGTGGTTTTTGTCGGAAGCCAAGGTGCCGGTATTAAAGGTGGCGGAATAAGGCGAATCAGTGTCTATTCCGATTGAGATATCGTCGATAAAGAATTCGACCGAGTTAACCGCAAACGTGCTATTTACAGTTGCGGCAATAACGATTTCGCCCGAGACCTCACTGCCGTCTTTGGGCTGGTCAATCGCGATAGACGGCCGGGCGCTGCTGGCGTCGCAGTACTCCTTTGGCGGGGTGTTGGCCAAACCGTTAGCTTCCGCCCAAGAGCGGACAGGATTTTCCCAGTTCGAATTGTCGGGCCGCTCCGAGTGGATGTTGGTATAAATCTTGGTTTCAACCAGGTTTTCCGGCAGATCATCGGGAGCTAGCAGAGCGGTACCTTTACAAACTTTGACCGCTTGATGGATATCGTCTTTGTCTGTCGGTACTTGCCAACTGGCAAAAATATCCCTGGTTTTATCACCTGAATATTCGGTCGGGAGCTTATTGGCAAATTTGTCAACCTCAACCTCGGCGATTCCATCGGGTCTGGCGAATTCTTCAGCCGGAGTATTGGCCAGGGCTTTTTCAACAAAATTATGGAAAATCGGAGCGGCTATGACAGAGCCGTCTGCCCCTTTACTCATAGCTGTGGCATTGCTGTTGCCAACCCAAACGGCAACGGCTAGCGATGGAGTATAGCCGACAGACCAAGCATCCTTGAAGCTCGAAGTCGTGCCGGTTTTAACTGCTACCGGGCGGTCCGGAAAATATAAAGAAGTGCGGGTACCGAAGACAAGCGCCCGGGAGTCGTTATCGGAGAGAATACTGGAAATCTCGTAGGCGATTTGGGCGTCGAGAACTTTCCTGGCAGCATCGTTTTCCTGTTTATACTCGTAAAGGTTTTTCCCCTGGGAGTCGGTAATTTTGAGGGCGTATTTCAAGTCGTGTTTCATGCCGCCGTTGGCAAAGACGCCAAAAGCTCCGGCCATTTCGACCGGCCTGACTTCACCGGCACCCAAAACGAGGGACAAGCCGTAGCGGTCGCGTTGTGTCAGGCTGGTAATACCCATATCTTCAGCGGTGCGAAGGACATTATCAATTCCCGCCAAAGATAAAACTTTGACGGCGGGAATATTGAGCGAATTGGCCAAGGCCTGGCGCATAGTTACCGGACCGTTAAATTTGCCGTTATAATTTTGCGGAGTATAGTTGCCAAAGTCCGTCTGAAAATCAAAAATTATTTTAGAAGGAGAATATTCGGCCTTCTTGAAAGCAGTGGCGTAAGCAAATGGTTTGAATGACGAGCCGGGTTGGCGCAATGAATCGGCAACATTGACATTGCCATCTATGCTCGTATCAAAATAATCCTTTGAGCCGACCATGGCGAGTATCTGGCCGGTTCTGGGATCCACTGCAGTTAGGGCGGCATTTGAAGCACCATAACGCTTAAACTTGTCAGCTCCATTATTAATAGCTTCTTCGGCTATTTTTTGCTTGTCGTAATCAAGCGTGGTTATAATCTTTAAACCCTCTTTTTGGACTTTTTCTTCGCCGAACTCTTCGGCTACACGTTCGATAACATACATGGCGAAGTGGGGAGACAGAATGGTATCCCGTCTGGGTTTTAATGCTCTGCCAAGCGTGGTAGTATCCTCTTCCTTAGCTCTGGCCGCTTCTTCTTTGGTGATCTTGCCCGTATCGGCCATACGGTCTAAAACGTAGTCGCGCCGGTTGACCAGTTCTTTGACGCGGGTGCCGTATGGTGAATAGTAAGATGGAGCCTTGGGAATGGCGGCGAGCATTGCGGCTTGAGACAAGGTCAAATCCTTAGCCTGTTTTCCATAGTAAACTCGCGCTGCGGCCTCCGCACCGGCAGTACCGTTGCCATAAGGAATTTCATTTAAGTAGGCCGTAAGTATATCATCTTTATTGAACATAATCTCGAGTTCAACGGCCAGAATAAGCTCTTTTATTTTACGGGCCATGGATCTGTTTGAGGTCAAAAATGAATTTTTAACGTACTGTTGGGTGATAGTCGAACCACCGCGAGCCCGATTGACGCGACCGGTAATCTTTTCAATAATTGCTGAAGCTATCGCTCGAGGGTCGAAACCATGATGTTCGTAAAAATTGGCATCCTCCACAGAAACCGTGGCATCTTTTAGATATTGCGAAATTTGACCGCTCGGCACGACCGTGCGTTTTTGCTCTCCGGTTTCGTAAAGCAGAACCGTACCTGTTCGATCGTAGATCTTGGTTGATTCGGTGGCTTTACGATTGGCAATTTTGCTTGGAGTCGGGAGATCTTTTGAGAACCAGACAAAGGCAATTGCTGTCATCAAAGCCAAAACTGCAATTGCATAACCAAAACAGGAAAGAGCTTTCTTGAGTTTAGCTCTATTGATTCGAGGCGCTTTTAAGGGGGGGAATTTTTTCGGAATGAATTTAGTAAGTCTTTTTATCTTAGGCATTGTTTCTTTACATTATATGCCTATCTTGGTAAGATGTAAACAATTAAATACGATATGAATGCGCGAATTCATACGAATGACACGAATATATTTGATGTCTGGAGAAGCTAATATGAAAAATGAAAAAATTGAGGAGGTACTGACTCGATCAATTGATAAAATTTATCCAACTAAAGATGCCCTCGGGAATGTTTTGCTCTCAGGCAAAAAATTACGAATTTATATGGGAATTGACCCCACTGCCGATTATGCTCACTTAGGCCATTCGACAAATTACATTATCTTAAAACGATTTCATGAGCTCGGCCACAAAATTATCGTCCTAATTGGTGATTTTACAGCCATGATTGGAGATCCTAGCGACAAGGGCGGCGCGGCTCGAACCAGATTAACCAGGGAACAAGTCAAAGAGAATCTAAAGACCTTCAGGAAACAAATCGGCAAAATTCTTGATTTCGAGGACAAAAAAAACCCTATCGAGTTCAGGTTTAATTCTGAATGGCTTTCCAAACTAAACTTTGAAGATCTAATCGAACTGGCCTCAAGTTTTACTGTTCAGCAAATGATCGAACGAGATATCTTTGAAAAACGACTCAAAAGTAATAAGCCATTATATGTTCATGAATTTTTCTATCCTTTAATGCAAGGTTATGACTCCGTCGCGCTAGAAGCTGATGCTGAAATTGGCGGCACGGACCAAACTTTTAACATGTTGGCAGGCAGGACATTAGTAAAAAATTATCAAAATCGGGAAAAATTTGTTATCACTACGACACTGCTTGTAAATCCGGTTACCGGAGAAAAATTGATGAGCAAATCACTCGGAACAGGTATTGGTTTAAACGAGTCGGCTGATGAAATGTTCGGTAAAACGATGGCATTGCCAGACGAGGCGATTATTCAATGTTTTATTGATTGTACATATTTAGCGCTTGAAACAATTGAAAGATATCAGAAGAAGATTAGCGAGGGCGAAAATCCCCGAACCTACAAAGAAAAACTAGCCTCTGAAATTGTCAAAATTTATCATGGAAAAAAGGCCGCCAGTGAAGCCAAGGAAAATTTCAATAAACGTTTTCGGGACAAACAGTTGCCAACCGATCTACCCACCGTTAATATCCCGGAGAAAAATATAGACCTAATTACCTTGATGACACTGGTTGACAATGATATGTCAAAGTCAGAGGCTCGGCGGCTGATTGAGCAGGGCGGTACTAAAATTGATGGTACTAAGATTAGCGATCCAAGTGAAATAGTTGGAATTCCTAAAGAGGGGATAGTGTTGGAGATAGGGAAGAGAAAAGCATATAAAATAATTTGAAATTTTCAATTTTTAATTTAAAAACAAAAGCGGTAGTTTCATGTTGTTTTCAAATTTCAAATTAAAAATTGTCGAATGATCAAACAAACAGTCCAAAATTTAATTGCTGAAGCAACTGCCAAAGCTGGCTATGATGTGCCGGCAATTTTTAATATTGATGTTCCCCCCAGAAAAGAATTTGGTGATTATGCTACTAACATCGCGCTCATGATTAATCAGCGTGAACCGCAACTATTGCCTCGAGATATTGCAGATAACGTTGCTCTAAAGCTTAAAGAATCATCAATTATCACTAAAGTGGAAGTGGCGGGACCAGGTTTTATTAACATTACGCTAAGCGGCGATTTATACTTTAACGAACTTGGAAAAATTTTAGGCTCAGCTGAAAATTATGGCCGAAGCCTAATCGGGCGGGGCAAAAGGGTTGACATTGATTATGTCTCGGCCAATCCAACCGGACCGCTCCATATCGGCAATGCCCGCGGTGGTCCGCTGGGCGAAGCAATCGCCAACCTTTTGGAATTTCTGGGCTATGACGTGACAAGGGAATTTTATGTTAACGACATCGGCGGACAGGTAAACCGTTTAGCCGAGTCGCTTAATTATTGGTATGAAGTTAAATTTGATGATCGCGTTTCTTTTCCGGAGGGGGGCTATCCGGCCGAATATGTTAAAGAGACCTCGGAGCTGATTCAGCAGGAGAAGCAATCGGAACTTGGGGCGATGAGGAGGGAGGATCGGATCGAACTCTTTAAGCGGGAAGGCCTCTTCCATCTCATCAAAAGCATTAGGGAGGACTGCCGGCTTTTGGATATAAATTATGATGTTTGGTTCTATCAAAGCGATCTCGAAAACAGCGGCAAGACCGACCACGTCGTTGACAGATTAGTCGAAATGGGCGCGACAGTTAAAAAAGAGGGTGCTCTCTGGTTCAAACTGTCTGACGACCCCGAGCTGGCCGACAGGGAGAACGTGCTTCGAAAAAGCGACGAAAAGGGTACGTACACTTACTATGCCGATGACGTGGCTTACCACAGCGATAGATACGAGAACAGGGGATTCGACCTGATTATTAACATCTGGGGCGCCAACCATCACGGCCATGTGCCGCGCATGAAGGCGGCCATTGCCGCTCTCGGCTATCCAACGGATAAACTGGAGGTAATTTTATACCAGTATGTCCGTTTGAAAAACGGGGGCGAGGCGGTCAGCATGGGTAAGCGTCTGGGTAATTTTGCGACTCTGCGCCAGGTGATAGAAGCGGGCGTAGCACCGGACGCTTTTAAATATTTTATTTTAGCCCAGAACCCCAACACGCCCTTTGACTTTGATGTTGCCCAGGCTGCCGACGCTTCGGAGAAAAATCCTGTTTACTATATTAAATACGCCCACGCCAGAATTTTTTCAATTTTAAGAAAAGCGGGGGAGCAGGGTCTTGCCACTTTCGAAAATGCCGACCTGAAATTATTGGTTCATGAAAAAGAGCATCAGTTGATAAAAGAGCTGGTCAATTTTCCGGAACTTCTGTTGGAGATGCGAGACAATTATCAAATTCAGGCTCTCCCCCATTACGCTTACAAAGTTGCCGGCATCTTCCACGACTTTTACACCAATTGCCAGGTCCTTTCCGATGATAAAAAGTTAACGCTGGCCCGCCTCTCTCTTGTCAAAGCAACCAAACACGTCCTGGCCAACTCCCTCTTAATCCTCGACATCGCCGCACCGGAAAAGATGTAAGTTATTGGGCTGGTTTGGTTTCGGTGGAGGCAGCCTGTTTGGTAACGGTGAAGTTTTTGGCCATCTCGGCCGTGCTGGCGTTAATGGCGGCATCGGCGTTATCGGCAGCGGAGAAGTGATAGACGTAATCATCAATCTGAGCTAAATAAACAACCGGTTTAATCGTCGAAGTGGCTTTTGACTCAAAAGTTAGAATGGTAAAAGTTGTACCGCTCAAGTCAGCCGTTGTTTTACTTTTATAAGTGTAACTTTCGGAGAGCTGCTTTTTGATCAAGCTGATTGAATAATCAAGCGAACTCTTCTCAACGACAACGCTAAAGGCATAACTATCCTTGACTGTTTTTGGTTTGAAACTGATCGTGTTCATGGCCACACCGCTGGTGGTATCTTTGTAATCCCAATCAGAGGGATATTTGACCGTGTAATCGTAATTGGGGCTGGAGTAAAGTTTCCACTTGGTGATGTCTATTGGCGCGGCCGCTTGGCTTTGGGCTGCTTCGGCCGGCGGCGTTGTTGGGCTGGGCGTTGGATTAGAAGCAGTGGCCGGTGCAGCAGTTTTGGCAGCCTCTAATTCAGAGGCTGTTTTGCTGGCCGTTTGCTCAATCTGGCTGGTTTTGCTTCTTAAATCTTTGATTTCTTTGGTTAGATCATCTTTTTGTTTTGTTAGTTTTTGGTCGGTGAAATAGTATGTTCCACCGCCGACAAAAACTGCCACCAGAATGATTAGGGTGAGTATTGATCCGATGGATTGCATAGCAGCTCCTTTCGTTAAATTGTCGGGAACAGATAGGGGTCAAGTATAGTTCTATTCCAATAGAACGAGCTTGTCAACAAGCGGGAAAAAACTAGACGCTTACCTCGAATACTTTTTGGCCGGAGATCAGCCAGACTTTTTGGAGCCGGGAATTGAGAACAAAGCTGTCGATGGTGAATCCCTCAAGGACATATTGGCCGAGAAAATCACCCGACTTGTTAAATTTTAATATCCGGTTTATTTTTTTATCCAAGATAAAGATGGCGTTCGAGTCGGCGTCGGTATAAATAGCTTCGGCCGATTCGATTTTATCATTCGGTTGCGGGATGTCCTTGAGGCTGAAACTGCTGTCGAAACTGCCTTTAATAAATTTAGCGACAGAACCGTTGTTTTGCAAAACAAAGATGTCGCCGTCAATCGCGGCGCTGACGCTGCCCTTGATGCCGGCCTGGTCTGTCTCGAGATAAATTTTACCTTTGGCATAGCCGCCATCGCGTTCGACATGCTTCCAAACCTGGCCGCTGTCCGGGTCGAGCAGATAAAGGTTGGTTACATAGCTTAATATAGTCTTGGCGCTCTCCCACTCGCCGCCGTCTTCGACAATCTTAAGCTCATTGAAAGTTTTTGAGGCAATATCGTAGGCCAGAACTTTATTTTTATTGGTGTAAATATAAATTTTTTCCCCTGATTTGGCATAGGTAGCGCTGACAGCCTGGCCGTTGTCTTTACCGATCGAGGCGACCAGCCGGGCTTCGCGCTCTCTTGTGTCGGAGGAGAAAATTTTACCGTCGGCGGTGACGCCGTAGAGTTCTGACCCGGCCAGGACCGAAACGGTGATCGGGGCAGGGAAGATAATGTTGGGCAGGGTGCCGGCTGCAATGCGCGTCGTTTTGGTCAATTTATCAAGTTCATCTTCAATCCGGGAGATTAATTTATCGGCTTTGTCCTTTGTCGCCTCGTGGCCTTGCGCCGTTTGGGCCAATTTGAGCGCTTCATTTAATTCGGCAGAGGCGGTTGATTTGCCAAGGGCCAGATTCTGGCTGGCTGTTTCGTAGGCTTCTTTGGCGTCGTCAAACTGGTCAATAATTTGCCGCGCCTGACTTCTTTCGTTCCGGGCTAAATTGTTTTCCCTGACTTTCGAATAACCGACCATGAGAAAGAGGGCGATCAAAATGATGCAGAGATATTTGCGGTTGCCGGGTTTGAGGGCTGTTTGAAGTTTTGCGGCAACAATCAGAACAATTTGCGGCAGCTCCCCGGCTCTGCCAACCGCTTTTTTACTGTAGGGGGTTACCTTTAGCTTGCTATTGTTTTTTAAGCTTGCGCTTTTTAAAAGCGGTTTGATGCCTAGTTTATCCTTGGCGTTCTCTACAACGGGCTCGAGAGCCGCCTGAGCGCGTTTTAAGATGGCCTTGGTTTCCGGCCCGTACTTTTTTTGCCACCGGGTTCTGGCGTTTTTGGTTAGCTCCCGGCTGTGTTTTTGGGCCAGCTGACCGGCTTCTTTCGATTTGCCGGCAATTATGATGCCGACCGGTTTTAGCTTTTTGAGGCTGCCAGAGAGGGCGCCGGTTATTGGCTCGTCCAAATAGTACGTCTCGTCATCCGGAGAGTCTTCGTTGTCTTGCCGGGCATCGGAAGCTTGCAGAAAGGCGGCGTTGACGCTAACCAGCCGGCTTTTTCGGAAAGATTTAAACAGTTCGTAGGCGGCATTATTGGCATCCTTAGCCTCGACCAGCGTCCGCAACCGGTCCAGCGAAGCGTGATTAAAGAGCTCGATATTGCCGAAAACCAGCCGATCGTCCCGGGCGATTTTGCCGGAGATGACATCGGTAAAGGTGTGTGCCGGGGTTTCGGCGGCAGACGGGGAGGGCTTTTCGGTGATTGAAGATATTTTGCCCTTGCGGAAAACGTAGCCGGTAATCGTGCCGGCTTGGGAAATATGGATGTCGTCAAAGGCCACGAGCCCGATAACAGCGTTTAAATTGCCGATCCACTCGACCTCGCCCTTTTCGGCCAGCGCGCCGAGAGAGCGGTTAATTTTGATCAGGCTATCTTCAAAAACCCCGTAGCACTCTTCCGGGTCAAAGGAGAGCTCGGCTTCTTCCATGGTTTCGATAATGGACTCGAAAACATGGCAAGAATTTGTCCAAGGCGAGAGGATCTCGATCAAATAGAAAAAGAAGGCACTGCTCCCGGCTTCGTTCCGGCTGACTTTTCCGGTATGGAGTATGCGGTCTTTTAGTTTTTCTTTTGTGGCTAAAAATGCGGTGCGTATTAAGAGACCTTCTTTGTCCATTTCTCTCCAGCTGACATTCTAAATTAACGCAAGAACAAATCCTCTCAAGGAGGCTTCTTTGACTTAAGATGGCTATCTGTTGTCTTTTACCTTTTCCATTTTAGCAAATATAGTCCAAAAAGCCAAAATTAAAGCAAAGCAACGCCTGTGAATAATTCACAAGCATCTGTTGTTTTGGGTCATTGGATTGCGAGAAGATGAAAAAACAAAGCAGACGATGTTGTTTCAAGTCGAATAAAAAAAACTATATCACTTTTCATACGGTCGTATGAAAAGTGATATAG
>CAZGWE010000015.1:22523-22752 GCA_964529405.1 uncultured Candidatus Saccharibacteria bacterium | reverse complement strand
TGATAGAGCAGATCAAATCGTCATTGCCGTAAAAATTAACATCTTCAAAACCATAAAAGTTCGGGTTGTAGTTTTCGATCAGCAATTTGGCTTTTGCTAAGGGTTTTTTAAGATCATTGGAAAGCTTGTAATAGAAGTGCTCAAAATGGGCATATTTACCTTGGTTTACATGGTTGAATTTCTCATTGGTTATCTCTTTTTTGATGAAACTTTGCTCGTAGCGTTTTAA
>CAZGWE010000015.1:18953-22494 GCA_964529405.1 uncultured Candidatus Saccharibacteria bacterium | reverse complement strand
GTGTCAGCTCGATCAAAAATGAAACTCTTGATCTTCTCGAAATATTGCTCAAAATTTTCAACGACGTATGTATGTTTCATGATTATTTCTTTTTAATTATATAAGATTTGCTGGCTGCTTTGCTAGCAGCCAGCATTGTGGTTGTCCTAGCTCCGCTTGGGCTAGACGAGGCCAAGCACCGATCGTTAATATTGCCTTGACATTCCATCATAGGCAATAGAGTACTGAGGAAACTTCTTTTCGAAATCATCGTGAGTCAAGCCCTGGTATGATCCGATATTTATCAGAATTATTTCCTTTGTGTTTAGGTTTTCTAAAAATGGGATAATTTGATTTTTCTGGAAGTGAGTGGGGTCGTCATCAATATTCGATTCTATGTATGTTGCATCAGCAATAATAGCATCTACGTTTTCAACTAGATCGACAGTTTTTTTTGGAACTCTGAACAAATCAGGAAGATAGGCTAACTTTTTGCCATTACTTAAATCTTCAAATAAAAATCCATCAGTGGATTCAACGTGCTCGACAGCAATAGGGGTAATTTTGACATTATCAACCTCGAATGGCTTGTATGACTCAAAAGTTTGAAAATCAACTTTGATATGGCTGATAAACCTGTCATATATTTTTTTCGTCATGAAGTTACCATAAACCGGGAGAGGGTTATTCTCGGCAAACCAATCCAAGTCAAGCAATCCGTACAAGTGATCCCAGTGCCAATGTGAAACCAAAAAAGCATCCGGCTTTTTCAGCTGGAATTTCCACGATTGCAATCTGATATCCGGTGTTACTTCGACAATAATATTTTTACTATTTTCGGTCGCAATGTGCAGCGATGTTCTAAAACGAAAATCTTTAGAATCCCATTTCACGTTTTGGCTTATCTTATCACAACCAAAAGGTGCTGGAATTCCTTGCCAGCAACCGCTACCTATAAAAGTAAGTTTCATCATAAGTTTATTATAATCTATAGTAGCAAGTTTTCATAGGCCATGTATGTGACATCCACGCGATGATTTATAGTTTTATAAATGACAGTACCGCCTAAGTGCAAACAATTGCAAAAGTTTGCCTTTCGGATTAGACTTTAATCAGTAATAATCAAGCATTTTTCAGCAATTTAGTGAAATGCAAAAAGTGTCACAGTTTGGTGGACGGATATTCTATGTCAATAATCCTTTTGGCTGGTAATTGTAGCCCTCCTGTTTCTTGAGCATCAGATAGATAATATCGCATAATTTTCTTTTTAAGCAAGTGATGGCTTGTTTCTTTGTTTTACCCTCTGTGATTTTTCTTTGGTAATATTCTTTGGCTGTATCACAGCCACGTCTACCGATCTGAGACAGGGCGATCCTGTGGATTGCGGCGTTCAGTCTCCTGTTGCCGGAATATGTTTTTTGATGATGGAATGATTGTCCGGAAGACCTTTGCCTGGGGGACAGTCCGGCATATTTCGCTAGAGCCGGAGAGCTATTGAAACGGTTGGCATCCTTAATCTCGGCCAGTATCACAGCAGCAGTAACCTGTCCGCAACCGGGCAGTGTTTCAATCTTTTGATCGGTTCTTGCCATCACTTCAACCTGTTCTGCTTCAATTGCTTTTATCTCTGAAATTAAGGCGATAAGCCGATCCGCTTTGCGTCTGATTCTGTTGCCGGCAACAAGGGTGGAGTAAGGAAAACCATTATTGATGATTCGTTGCGATAAAGGGTTCTCCTTAAAATGTCTCAATGCTTTTTGAGAGAAAGGATTCTTAAAAAGAGTTTTGTATTCCTTGCCGTAAGTTAAACCAAGCAGAGCGTGAAGTTGATTTTTAAGCCTTGTCTGCTCAGCCACCAGATAATTACGGTCATTGTTTAATTCGCGCAATTCTTTGGCAAGTTGGTTACTTTGTGATATTTTGTAATCGGGTAGCGTGTCAATCCCTTCGCGGATCAAGACTTTTGCTACCCCCTTAGCATCAAGTGTATCGCTTTTTTCAGGGTGTGTGGTTTTCTTTCTGAGACGGTCAACTAAAACGGGGTTGACCGTCTTGATGGAACATCCTCGCCTTGCCAGATAATGAGCCAAAAGCAGACCGCTGCCGGAAGTATCCTCAAGACCAAAAACCGCCTTAAGATTCTTTTGACTGGCGATCTTCTCGACCCTTTGGTAAGTCCTGGCAAAACCCTTCTCCTCGTTGTCGATCGTACCCTCCCAAAGAGATTGGCCAAAACAGTCGAGAACACAAACCGAGTGGCTCTCTCGGTGAATATCCATGCCGGCATAGATAAAATTAGCGGGATGGGCCATATGCTACCTCCTTTCGCAAACTACGAGCTAATGATCTTCCTGCCAGTGAAACACCAGTATACTTAGCCTTGCCCTTCGACAAGTCTTCGACTCCGCTCAGACCATGAGTGGCAATCGAACGGCTCAGGGGCGGCAATATTCTATTTGTTCATGCTGGCAAGAGAGAAAAGTCGAACGGCAATCCGTCCCAGGCCTTTTAAAAGGCAGTTCTCACAAAGCCTTATCCGACATCCCTCTAAAGTTACCACCAAGTAACCTTGCTAACAAACTAACATACTGGTTCTCCCCTGGCCTCGATATTCCGCTTTTGGGTAAATAGCGCTATTATTAAACCATGCCAAGAGCTCGACGATTTCTTTTGTCTCAAAGCTTTTATCATATCATGACCCGAGGAAACAATCTGAATACGGTTTTTAAGTCGGATGAAGATTACTTGTACTTTTTAGAACTGGTGAGCAAATACAAGCTGGAGCATCCCCGATTTTAGACTTTTTATAACCGTACTTTGTAAATGTGGAATTTATTTTCTTAAGGCGCCTTAGCTGTTCACGACATCACCCGGTGAATTAGCTGGCTTGAGAAACTTTCCAAGAAAAAATGATCTAAAAGAACCCCTCAAGTACCCCTCCGGTATGGATGAAGGAGTAGCAATAAAAGTATTCTCTGACCAGAGAATACTTTTTGGGGTAGCTGCTGCACGTAGCAGATTATTTAACCCCTATATGTTAAAACAAAAAGGTCGATATAATTAAGTAGGAGGTTTTATGGAATATGCATTAGCAAGTTCGTATGCTGGAGGCATGCCTGCGTTTGGTTCATGGAAAAGAGCAGACGCAGTTGTTGTATTAATAGTTGCAATTGCCATTTTGGGTTTACTTGGCCTAGGCGTTGCTGCTTACTGTGCTTATAGGGGTATGAATTTTGAATATGCCGTAAGGTTAAGTTGGTCAGTTCTCAAACTGGCTTGTACAAGGTAAGTAATTTGGCCCGGCACCCTCTTTTGAGGGTGCCGGAGCATGGCTTCGAAATTCCTGTAGTTACTCACGCCTACTAAGACAAAATGGTAAAATATTGCCCATAAGGATAGCTGTGAAAAAAAACGAAAAAATCGTATCGGTAAGCAATCTAACAAAATATTATAGCAACTTAAAAGCTGTTGATAATGTTAGCCTCGCGATTAATTGTGGCGAGATTTTTTGCTTTCTTGGGGCCAATGGCGCTGGAAAGTCAACAATCATCAAGTTGTTGTT
>CAZGWE010000015.1:7974-18943 GCA_964529405.1 uncultured Candidatus Saccharibacteria bacterium | reverse complement strand
GCCTCAATGAATTCTCAGACAAAGACAGCGGAGAAATTAGCGTTTATGGTCTTAATGTAAAACAAAAAAACAATTTGCAAATAATAAGAAAAAATATTGGATATGTGCCGGAAGAACGAGTACTGATCGAGGATCTTTCCGGTGAAGAATATGTCGATTTTATGGCTAAACTTTATCAAAAAAATGAGTTAGAAATTCTAAAACAAAAAGAATATTTATTTGAGCTCTTTAGACTTACAGAGAGAAAAAAACACCTCATACGCTTCTACTCAAACGGAATGAAAAAGAAAATCCTGCTCATTGGAGCTTTGGTGCATCAGCCAGATCTGCTGATAGTCGATGAACCTTTTGCAGCACTTGATCCAGAATCAATTTACATCCTGAAACAGCTCTTTGTGGTCTTATCGGCAAAAGGATGCACGATTGTATTAAGTTCGCACAACTTGAAGATTATTGAAGATATCTGCAGCCGTATAGTCATACTAAATCATGGGAAACTCTTATTTCGGGGTAATAAAAACCAGTTGTTTAGACAGTGCAATACAAGAGACCTGGAATCCAGCTATGTGCATTTAATCAAAGGAAAAGATGAGATCAGAAAAATTAACGATTACATACATAGTATTCCTTACGCAGCTGAAGATCTGGCGAAATAGACTGAAAGTTTTAGTACTGGAAAATCCAATTCTGATATTGTCATCCGTTCTGTTTCTTATTGCGATAATATTTTTCAGCTGGAATATGTTTGCGAAATTAAACAACCAATTGTCCTTATTCGCGACGATGCTTCAAGAGAACGGAAAAATAACTGATCTAATTTTCAATTACGCCAACATTATCTATATATTAACCCTTTCCGTGTTGTTAATCACCGGCTCAAAGATAAAAAAGGACCCCCTGCCAGAAGTGGTGCGAGTCAGCGCCTATAAAGAAACAGCTATCAGGCAAGCATTCATGCTTCCCTCGATTGCCCTAATTTTCATCCTAAGTTCGGCAATGATTGCGCCCTATTCAGTCGTAATTTTTCGATTAAGCGGGGTAAGCAGTCTAGGCAATCTCGCGCTTGTGGTTATGCAAATTTTCTACATCATATACTTTGCCTACCTGGCCAGTCTTATAATAAGAATAACCAGTCTCGTCGGTTATAGGCTGTTCAAAATTCGCTATGAGGATGCGCTCACATCATTCAATGCCCTGTCTTCAATTCTCATTATTTGTCTATACATTTGGCTTTCTTATCATGGTTCGTACTCCAATTTCTTGCCGGGCCGATATTTGACCGAAGCTTTGGCCATACTAAAAAACGGAACAAGTTCCCAAATTGCTATCTATCTTGCCCTTAATGCCATTAATATTGCTTTTGTTGTTACAGTTTCCATGATTTCCAACTCTATCTTAGCGTTGCCTCCAAACGACTCTCCGGGAAATAGTACCGCTGGTTCGATGTCCTTTTATTATCGGTTCCCTAATCATTACCTCGTTTTAATCGTAAAGAAAATCTCCAGAGCCCTTTATGACATCATTTCATCGCTCAGTCTGGTTGCACTGCTCATTATTGGAAGCATTATTATCAAACAGTCAGATACCTTGAGCCAATATGGCTTGGCATATTCGCAATTTTACAATTATTCCCTAATTCTGATTATAGGAATATATATTATGAGCTTCGACGACTACGATATTTTAAAAACTCTCAGAACTTTTGGCGGCAATATTTTGAGATACAATTTAAACCTAATAATTTTTTTCTCCATTGCCATTACAATTTTTCATCTATTAAACGCTGTGGTTATGCAAATAACCCTAGAGCCAAGCCAAAAAATAAGCCTGCCCAACAGCTTTTTTAGCAGCACGCTTTTCGTTATATCGGCAATGCTGGCCAAAACCATCCTACTCAACAAAAAAAGTGACGGTTTCGTTAGGGTAATTAGTTCATATGGTTATCTTATGTTTGTTGTCATGTTGAACGAATTAAGTTTAAAGATTTCAGATCGATTCGGCGAACATATAAGCATTAACCCGCAGTTTATCAGCTACGCCTCATTGGTCACACTGGTTGCATTGGCCTATGTATTTCAAATATTTCTTCTAAAAATGCGCCTATCCCATGATTAATATAAACTCCATTCTAGTTGAGAACGTATCCACCAATAAGTTAATAGGAGGCATCGATTTGATATGCTCCTCATCGTTAACCAACAAATACGGCCGTCTTGACTTTGTGTCTAAATTAAATGACCAAGGATATGTAAATATTCTCTCGGGGCATTATCACTATCTAACCGGCACACAGTGGTTGTTTGAACCGGTAAAGAAAAAAATCCTGATATATAATTTCAAGCGTTACATAATTAACGGCGACTCCGTCAATCCAAAGATCGTTATCAGCTTATTCCTCCAGTACTTCAGCGATCCGCTTTATCTGGGCACGTTAATCATCCTAACCGCATTATCTTTAGTTACGGTGAAGCAATATTATCTTTTTCTCTTCGCCTTTTTTCTAAACGTTTCCGTTATTTCATCATTGCTGATACATGAGCTTGGACATTACCTTTTTTCTTGTCTGCTAAGAGTTCCGTCTGCATTTCGTATACAAGGCAAGACAATATCACTTCTTTACAAAACAGACAATCCGATAAAAAGCATTTTTATAAGTCTGGGCGGCTTTATATCAAATTTGCTTTGTGCATCTTTGCTAATCTTCATCATCGAATTCACCCGGGACCCTTATCTAAAAGCACTGATCATTTTTTGTTTCATTATCCACATAACCTTAATGACATCAATTATCCCTATATTTCGTGATGGCAAAAATATTATTTCGGCTTTGCCCGTATGGTACAATTTAACAAAAGAAAGGAGTAAAGAATGAAAAAAGAGGACTTCGTCACGTTTGCTATCGGTCTTGGATTTTTTTTCATATTAAGTGTGGTGCTAACAACAGTTGGAACCATCTGGCTGGATATGAACAATGTAAGCCGCTTTGAACTCGGACGGGGTATTTTCAAAATTTACAGTTTTTCGAAAAGCGAACAGGGCTTCGATACACAAACCCACGCCGGGATCTTTTTTGTTGCTATCAGCGGAGGACTAATCTCCGTAATACTAAAAAAGTCCGTAAGTAAATGGATTGTTGTGAAGTAACCAATTTCCGGATCACTATATTCAGGCTGGCGTCCGGAAAAAGTTGTGCATTTTTCTCTTATCCATAAAAATGGCGGAAAGGACGAAACCCCTCCGCCGGGCGGCTCTCACAGAAATAGGCGCCGTTGCCCTTGCGCTTCAAGGACATCGTAGTAGGTCGGGACAATCGCCACAAAGAGGGATATCTTTGTGATCCTGCCTGCGAGCGGCAGGTGTCCGCCGCTTTCCAGAACGATAGTTGGCGCCTTGTCGCCAACCCGTAGAGGGTGGTCTTCTTCGATGCGGCCGCGTTTCCGAACGCTGCCATCATCATCCCAATATGTCACACCGTGGCCGCCGGGTTGAACCTCGAGCCAAAAGCTGTACGGGCCGTTAACGGAGTCATATGCCCGTATTTCGTAACTGGCCGGAATATCCCAATCCACAAAATTCATGGTCATAGCTGTTTCCCTCCCAATCCTTTATCTATGCTAACGGCAAAGTACTTTTATGTAAATATATAAACCTGTTGATAATTCTGGCCTGAATTTGACTGTCGGGCCTATAATTGGTATAAAAAAGTATAATGTCCCCGCTTTCACGGGGATGACATAATAAAAAGGCGGTGCCATGGAAAGAGTGCTGATTGGAGATATCAAAGATTATACCGACAAGGATGCCAGGGTTTTGGGTCGGGTTATTAATACCCGCAAACTTGGCGAAGCCATCACTTTTATTATAGTCCAAGACTATACCGGCACCATCCAAACCGTTTGGAATAAGGAAAGCGACATCAAGATGGGCGACGCTGTTGATCTGACCGGTAAAGTCATCAAGGATGAGCGTGCCAAGGGTGGTTATGAAATCCAGGGTAAGGAGATCAAAGCCATCTCAACCAGTGTAGAAGATTATCCTTTTGACTTGGCCAAACCGGAACTAAATCTCAATTTAAATACTTTGCTTGATTATCGCCCGCTTTCTTTAAGGCACACCAAAGTTCAGGCTATTTTTAAACTTTACGATATCTTGCTTAAAGCCTACGAAACTGCCATGCGCGAAGAAGGCTTTACGGAAATTAAAACACCCAAAATTTTAGAGGTAGCCTCCGAAGGCGGCGCCAACTTCTTTGAGCTGACCTATTTCGAGAAAAAAGCTTATTTAGCTCAAAGCCCTCAATTTTACAAACAGATAATGGTTGGGGTTTTTGAGCGTGTTTTTGAGATCGGCTCAACTTTCCGGGCCGAACCCCATTTTACCACCCGGCATGTTAACGAATATATCAGCCTTGATGCCGAGATGGGTTTTATCGAGAATTACCGCGACATTACGACTATGCTGGCCAAAGTTTTGAGAAGGATGTTCGAGATGATCAGCAGGGAAGGCGAACAATATTTAAAACTTTATAACACCGAGGTGCCCGTTATTCCGGCCGAAGTTCCTCATGTTACGCTTGATGAAATCAAAAAGATTATTAAAGAAAAATACGACTACGAGGTTCCGGCAGAAACCGACATCGACCCCGAAGGAGAACGTCTGGCCGGCCGCTATGCCAAAGAGAAGTTTAATTCCGATTTTATCTACATAACCAACTACTACTGGCACGACAAACCGTTCTATCATATGCCGAGCCCGGATTATAATACAACCGAGGGTTTTGACTTAATCTTTCGCGGTATGGAACTCGTCACCGGCAGCCAACGCATTCATGATTATAAGATGCTCGAGGAGAATATGAAAAAGAAGGGCATCAGCCCCAAGGGTATGGAAGACTATTTGAATACCTTTAAATTTGCCCTTCCGCCGCACGGCGGCTGGGGCATGGGCAGCGAGCGACTGATTCAACAGTTGCTAGGCCTCGGCAGTATCAAAGAAGCCACTCTTTTTCCGCGTGACGTCAAACGCTTAAGACCTTGATAATTTAAAAAAGAAAATGATTAAAAAAGAGCTTAAATTAGATATGATCTCAATTTCATTTTCATTTTAGCCCCAAAAGTGGCGCGCCACAAGAATAAGAGGCAACCAAAGCAAATACTCGCCCTCGCAAAAAACATAGGAAAGCAAAGAGATGTCTTTGATCTTTTTAGCCTTTTCTATATACCAGGAGTAATAAATTGTAACCAGAACAAGCGAGAGCACAAAGGGCGAGAACAAGCCCATCACCACCCCGGCAAGAATGGGCAGGGCGGAAATTACGTTTAAAACAGCGATGAATAAGAAGAAGTGCCGCCGTTCGAAAACAACCGCAAAAGTCAGGAGATTTTTAGCTTTATCGTCTTTTACATCCTTCAAATCGTAGAACACCTCTGCGGCAAAAATCCGGAGGTAAACAAATATCAAAAGCAATATGGTCGAGAGCTTAAGAGGCACCACCTGGTAACGAAGAAAAATTACAAGCAAAAGTATATAACTGGCAGGCACAAAAAAGTCCTTAAAGCCGACAATTCTTTTTGTAAATCGTTTAAACAAGAGAAAATAGGAGAAACCAGTCGCAAAAAGAGCCGTTGAAGCCAGGGCAATAAACAGGCCACCGTAAATCGACAGTAGAATAATCGAGAGAACAACAAACAAAATTATCATCACCAGCAGATTTTTGGTACGGCTCTTCAGATAGTCCGTCCTTTGAGCGTTGGACCTGTCATTTGCCAACATATCCTTGTAGCGGTCGAATAAATAGACCGAATGTACTCCCAAATATGTTGCCAACAAAAACTTCCAATCTGGCACCCTGCCCAAAACCAGGGCAAAACTGGCCACAATCGAAACTGCCCCCAGGGACATAATATGACCACCGAAAATAAGCTCTCGCACAAGTGCTTTAAAATATGTCTTCATAGTAATTATGAGGCTAAGAATTAGAGCGTCAAAAAATTTCCTACGAGTATCATCCGTCATGATGCTTTGGGAAATTTTTCGACAGGTTGAATTTACATAAGTTCGCTTCGCTTCTTTTTACGCTCCGTGGTTCTGTCAAACACTTTAATATCCTGTAATAGTTTAATACTATACTACCTTAACCAACTTAGTCCAACTGCCTGCCAGAGATGATAATTTCACTTATCAACAGCTCCGGTTATTTTGGTATTGTCTGCCCGGGCATCTTGACGCAATTGTCAAGACCCGAAATATCAACCGTCCGATTTGACTCTTCGGAAAACAATGATGTATGATTAAATCAGATTAAGGAGTCCATAAAATGAGACAAACGCTTGCCTACAACACCAATAAAAAAAATGAAGTCATCCCAATAACGACTGACATAGTTAAAGCTGTCAAGAAGAGCAAGGTCAAAAACGGCACTCTTTTTATCTACTCCATGCACACCACCCTGGGGACAATAATGCAAGAGGCCGTCGAAACCAATCTCTGCCAGGACATTATTGACCAGCTGACGAAAATTGTTGAGGACGACGGCACCAAATACAAGCACACTTGCGCCATGCATCCCAGCGGAACCTGCAAACAAGACGATGTCAACGGTCCAAGCCACGTGCGGCAACTTTTGACCAACCAGAGTCTGGTTATTGATGTTAACAACGGCAAGTTAAACCTGGGACGCTGGCAAGATATTGCCCTGCTCGAGTTGGACGGCCCGAGACAAAACCGCCAAATCGTGGTTAAAATTATTGAGGACTAGGATAAGAATGGAAGCAAAAGCGCAGCTTAAATTGTTCAAAGAACAGTTGGACAAAGAGTTGAAAGTTTATTTGGACAACAAGGTTGCGGAAGCTGCCAAGATTTCACCGTTTACCAAGGAGCTCTCCGAACATATTGCAGACCTGACGCTGCGCGGCGGAAAGCGTATCAGGGCGGCTCTTTTTTATTACAGCTACTTAGCCCACGGCGGCAAAAACAAACCCGAAGCACTCAAGGCCTCGATGTCTATGGAGTTATCCGAAACCTATCTTCTAATTCACGACGATATCATGGATAACGATTCACTGCGCCGGGGCGGCATGACCATCAACACCAGCTACCGCCAGATCGGTGAAAATCGTTATCATGACCGGATCAATACCCGCAATTTCGGTAACTCCATTGCCATGCTGGCAGGCAATATTGCCAACTCCTGGAGCAATGAAATAATCACCGATTCAAAATTCAAACCGCCATACGTCCGGGATGCTATTAATGAACTGAACCGGGTTTATGTCGTTGAGCAATACGGTCAGATGCTCGATTTTCTTTCTGGAGTGCGCGACGATCTGACCAAAAAAGACGTCATCATGATCCAGCAGCTCAAAACCGTGCCCTACACCTTTGACGGCCCGATGCGTATCGGCGCCATTCTGGCCGGTGCCAACAGCAAAGAACTTGCCCGCTTAAGCCAATATTCCGTTCCGCTCGGTACGGCCTTTCAAATTCAGGACGACATTTTGGGTATGTTTGGCTCGGAGGAAAAATTAGGCAAACCGGTTATCTCAGACCTGAAAGAAGGCAAGAAAACCCTGCTTATCCTTGAGGCTCTGAATAAAGCCAAAGGGCGGGAGAGAGAAACTATTTTGATTAATCTGGGCAACCGCAAAACGACACTTAACGGCCTCAAGGACGTCCGGGTCATTATCGAAAAAACCGGCTCCCTGGTCCACTCCAAACGCTTGGCCCAGAAATATGTCCGCGAGGCTATGGAGAGTCTCGACAAAATGCACCTGCGCAAAGAGGGCAAAGACTTTCTCATTGGTATCGCCGAATATATGATTCAGAGAGAGTACTAATCAACATGAAGCATAAAGCGTTTTGTTGCAAGCACTTGACACTTCGCGCTTTACGCTTCATTTTTCACGACCCCGACTACCTTTGGCAGCGCGATCTTTAGCCATTCGGTGTAGCTAGCCGGATGCGCCGCTATATCGGCTGCGAGTTCATCTAAACCGACCCATTTCCAACCCTCTGCCTCCGCCGGATTTGGTTTTGGTTCGCCCTCAAACCGGCCAAAAAGAACATGGTCGAATTCGTGTTCGGTTAAATCGCCTAATGGCGCCCGATAGATGAAGGTGAAAACCTCCTTGAGACCGCAGTCAAAACCCATCTCCTGCTGCAATTTACGGTGCCCGGCCGCAACCGTCTCCTCGCCGGACCGCGGATGACTGCAGCAAGTGTTTGTCCAAAGCCCGCCGGAGTGATACTTGCCGCTGGCCCGCCTCTGCAGCATCAGTTCGCCCCGGGCGTTAAAAACAAAAATGGAGAAACATCTGTGCAGATCGCCGTCCCGATGGGCTGGCATTTTATTTTTTGCGCCAATTTCTCTATCGTTCTCGTCAACTAAGATTACTTCATCGTTTATGGTCGGGTCCGTTATTTTGCTAGAACCATTATTTAGCATTGTTGATTATTTCTTTATACACCTCTTCAAACCTTTTCATACAGGCATCAATCCGGTGCTCTTCGACGCTTTTTTTGGCGCCCTCGTTTAACTGCGCCAAATATCTCTGGTTGCCCAACACCATGGCGATTTTTTCCGCCATATCTTTCGGGTCTGCCGGTTTGCACAGATAGCCGTTTTCGCCGTCACGGATAAATTCCGGAAATGAGCCGGCCCGAGCCGCCACAACCGGCAAGCCGGTTGATAACGCCTCCAACATAACTATACTCTGGGTTTCGATACAAGAGGGCGAAGCAAACAGGGTTGAGGCCTGATAAGCGGAGGGAAAATCCGCAGAAGAATAATCGAGCCAACCGCCAAACGTGACCGATTTTTCCACTCCGAGTTCGCGCGCCAGAGTTTTGAGCTCGTCCACCATCTGCCCGCCGCCGACAAAGAAAAAGTGCGCCTCCACCTTCTTGAGTACCAAGGGTATGGCCCGCACCAGCACGTCAACATTTTTGTCTTTATCAATCCGGCCGCTGTAAACAACAATCGGTTTGTCCGGAAGCTTAAATTTGTCTCTGGCGGCTTTTTTGTCCGGGACAGGATGGAAGCGCTGCGTGTCTATGCCGTTCGAAAAAACCTTCAGCGGAGTTTTAAACCCCCAATCCTCGATCTGTCTTTTTGCCGTCTTCGAGGGTGTTGTAACCAAAACGCAGCGGTTATAAAAACGGGAAAAGCGCCACTTTAAATAGGCGGCGATCGGGGGATGCAAAAATTTCAAAAAATTCACGTAAGAGAGGATGAAGTCGAGACTAAAGTGGTTGGTGATGACAACCGGAATATTGTTTCCATCAGCATATTTAAGTAACGCCGCGCTAATTGAAGTCGGATCCTGAAGGTGGACAAGATCGGGTCGGCCGAACTTTTTTAGCTCCCGCTTAATCGCGGCGGTTGGCCGGAGAGAGATATGGTGGCTTTTCCGAAACGGATTCTTAATTGAGCCCAAACGAAAGACGGTAAATTTATCATATTTTTTGTCTATATAAGTCTTTGAAGTTGCGCTTGGCGCAAAGACGCAAACCTCGTGACCTTTTTCGGCCATGAAACCCGCCACCCTCTCGGCAAAAATTGAAACTCCGGAGATACTCGGAGCAAAAGAATCTGTCCCTATTACTATCTTCATAGTCATTAACCTTAAACTAAGTTAATATCTTCTCAACAATCATACCATTATTTTGCGCATCGCGTAACCTGCCGGCGTGTAATGATTGCCTGACGCATACAGACATTACGCGATCCGCCGATTGACTTTGAGCCTCAAAGTCGGGTATGATGAATCTTGGATGGATTTTTAAAAAAACAAATTCAATGAACCATCAAGAGCTGTATAAAATTGTTCAAACCGTCAGAACCAATGTTCGCTGTCCCCAATGCGGGAAACAGTATAGTTTTAAGCAGATCAAAATCCGCGGCATCGTTGATAATATCGTCTTTCTGGAGCTTAACTGTACAACGCATATGCCGCTGCTCGCCACTATTGCCTTTACGCCGCGAGTACGGAGCAAAAAGAAAACCGAGAAGATCAATTCCAACGATGTCGTCGAGGTCCACTCCTTTCTCTCGACCTTTTCCGGCAACTTCGAGCAGGTCTTTAAGAACGGCAAAAAATAAGCGCCTTGCAAAAATCCCTGTTTTGTGCTTAAATGAGTTGTATCGAAAAAAGACATTTTGGAGCCAAAAAAATGACTGATTATACAATCGAAGCAAAAATCAGAACAGAAAACGGTAAGAAAACCAGGCAAGTCGGGCTTGTGCCGGCTGTCGTTTATGGCAATGATATCGAAAACATCAGTATTGCTCTTGATAAATTCAAATTCACCAACCTGTACAAGGAAGCCGGCAGTTCGAATCTGATTGGCTTGGCCGTTGACGGCCAAAAAGGAGTTAAAACCTTGGTTCACGACGTCCAGCTTGATCCGGTTACCTCCGGCATCATCCACGCCGATCTCTTAAGAGTTAATATGAAGGAAAAACTTCAAACCGAAATTCCGCTCAACTTCATTAACGAATCTCCTGCCGTTGTCAACATGGAGGGCTCGCTTATTACCAGCAAGGATGCCGTGGAAGTCGAATGTTTGCCTGGCGACCTTATTCCCGAAATTGACGTTGATCTCTCCGCCATTGTTAATTTTGATACCAATATTCGTGTTGCAGACCTCAGAGTCCCGGCCGGCGTTAAAATCCTTGACGACCCGGAAGAGATCATCGCCTATGTCGAACCGCCAAGAGACGAAGCCGATCTCGAAGCTCTTGATACCGAAGTAGTCGAGGACGTCTCTAAGGTTGAAGTCGAAGCCGAAAAGAAAGAGGAGGAAGGCGAAGAGGGCACAGGAGAAACTGCCGAAAAGAAAGAGGAGAAGTAATTATTATATGGTTCTATGTACAAAACGGCCACCGATTTGCCGGTGGCCGTTTTTTTAGCGGACTATCTCTTTTAGCAGCTCTTCGATTTCCATCTGACCTTTGTCGCCTTGGCCGTAT
>CAZGWE010000015.1:0-7964 GCA_964529405.1 uncultured Candidatus Saccharibacteria bacterium | reverse complement strand
CGGCGACTTTTTTAGACCCGACTTCCTTATCTCCGATAATTAGCATATAGGGGATTTTTTGCATTTCTGCCTCGCGGATTTTCTTGCCGATAGATTCATTGCGCCCGTCAATTTCAACTCTTATGCTTTCAACTTTCAACTTTTCACTTATATTCTGGACGTAGTCCGTATGTCGTTCAGAAATAGGCAAAATTATCACCTGGACCGGCGACAGCCAGACCGGAAAGGCCCCGGCGTAGTGCTCGGTCAGGATGCCGATAAACCGCTCGAGCGAGCCGTAAATGACCCGATGGATTACAGCCGGTGTCTCTTCCTTGCTCCCTTCGTTGACATAAGTTAGATTAAATTTTCTCGGTATCTGAAAATCAAGCTGAATAGTGCCCGTTTGCCATTCGCGGCCAAGCGAATCCTTCATTAAAATATCAATCTTCGGTCCATAAAATGCTCCATCGCCGTCTTCGATCTTGTAGGAACGCCCCGATTTCTTCAATAATCCCTTGAGGATACTCTCGGCCCGGTCCCATGTTTTTTCATCACCCATAAAGTCCTCGGGTCTTGTGCCTAGCCGATAAGAGTAGTTGAGACTGAAAATTGAATAGAATTGGTCTGCAATCTCAAAAATACGCTGGTATTCCTCCTCGATCTGGTCTTCTCGAATGAAGATGTGGGCATCGTCCTGCGAAAATTCTCGAACGCGCAGCAAACCGTTCAACGTGCCGGATCGCTCAAAACGGTGCAGGGTATCGCTGTCAGAAAAGCGAAGCGGCAAATCGCGGTAGCTGCGCGGTTTCTGGCGGTAAATTATCATCGCATTTGGACAATTCATCGGTTTTAGTGCGTAGGTTTCATTTTCTTCGGTGTGAGAGATGAACATATTTTCCCGATAATGATCCCAGTGCCCGGACAGTTCATATAATTCTTTTTTATTGATAAGCGGAGTCTTGATCTCTTTATAACCGCGCTTGGCATGCTCCTTACGCCAAAAAGCCAACAGCTGGTTGTAGATTATCAAGCCCTTCGGCAACCAATAAGGCATACCCGGTGCGGTTTCATCAAAAACGAAGAGTTCCAGCTCCCGGCCCAATTTTTTGTGGTCGCGCTTTTTAGCCTCCTCCACCATTTTAATGTAATCATCGAGCTCCTTTTTAGTTGCAAAAGCCAAACCGTAAATGCGCTGCATCATCGGCCGCTTTTCGTCCCCCCGCCAATAAGCACCGGCAATTTTGTCGAGCTTCCAGCCAACGTCGTGTAAAAATTTGGTTGATTCGACGTGAGGCCCGGCGCACAAGTCGACAAATTGGC
Organism: uncultured Candidatus Saccharibacteria bacterium; assembly: GCA_964529405.1. GTDB lineage: Bacteria > Patescibacteriota > UBA1384 > XYA2-FULL-43-10 > 1-14-0-10-43-13 > CAZGWE01. The sequence goes on along the minus strand of CAZGWE010000015.1, from coordinate 6,662 downwards.
CGGTCTTATAGAAAGAAACGTTCTCCTCGCCACCATTCTTCAAGTCTTTAACTAATTCAGCCTTGTAATCCTGGCCAGAATTGTTAAATCGTTTCATTGTTTCATTGCTAGGACCAGAGGACTCCTCGAATAACAAGTCTTGATTAATAATCTTGCGCATTTTCTCTTCCAGAACCGGCAAGTCTTCCGGAATCAGAGTTCTCGGCAATTCAAAATCATAATAAAAGCCGTTCTCAATGGCCGGCCCGATGCCCAGTTTAGCTTCCGGAAACATTTCCAGCACCGCCATAGCCAAAATATGGCTCAACGAGTGGCGGATAGTTTCGATATCAATTTTTTTTCCAGTCATAATAACTCCTTTTTTAACAAAAATAAGATCCCTTCTTGCCGGGAGCTTGATCGTAACTTAACCAAACGGTTCCATCCCGGCGGGATCTTAATTTGCCTGTTCGCTCAGGCCTGCGCTCGATCTTAGGGTTGGTGAGTCCCTTCATTGATCAAGATAAAAGATAACTAACTACATTCAGATAATACCACCATAATTTATCCGCTACAATATTACCCGACAATAAAAACGAGCGGCTTTTTATTATTGGCAGCTTTTAATATTTATTGCCGACCTTTCCGTTTCCGGATTATCGTTTGCCAACACCTCTTCAAGGTCTTTGCGATCGGTCTGTGGCAATTCCGGTCTTTCTGGCGGTTGTTCTAACTTTCCCGACTTGCCATCATTAAAATCTTCTCTCGCTAAGCCTTCTTCGCTTAAAAACAGTCTTTTTTCTGCCATTTTTCTCCTTTCCTAATTGCTTTAAATGCCTTCCGGCCTATTATATCACGTCCCAATAAAATTGACCGGCCGTGCAATTTGAGGCCGGTCACAGAGTGTACGAGTCCCGTTCGGCAACCGCCGCGCGGTACAAAAAGAAAAAGCTGGCTGCTAACGGCACGTAATAGGCCGCCACACTTCCGATAACCGCCAGAGCAAATATAGCAATTGTCAGAATAATGGCTATAGCCCAGTAAGCCGTTTCCCTGTTCACTTCCCTTGCCTCCTTTTCCGACATTAGCAATAGATTAGTTCCCTGCTGAAAAAATGTCAATAACAATTTTGTTTCCTGCTCCCCGGAACAGTTCCGGGGAGCAGGCGGACCACTTACTCATAGACTCTTTTGATTTCCACATGGGTAGCTGCTATATAGTTAGCAAAACTGTTGACGGCCGCCTCGATTCCCTCCCAGGCCAGGTCAGCCAGTGGCAAATAGACAGCTGCCCACACCCAACGAACGGCCGTCCTGTCCAGCACCACTCCGGCATGGATGGTTAAGACCAGACGTTCCTCACGCCGCAACGGAATAACTCCGGCTAGACGCCTGGTCCTGATCTCTTTAATATAGAAATAGGGCGGAGGAATACCCGGTCCCGCCGTCTCGCTTCGCCCGACAACCAACCGTCCCCGAAAAAAGCGCTGCAATTGCCGCTGCAATTGCCTCATCAGATAACCAAGATACCTGGAACGCTCGTCCATCGTTTCAGTCATTGTTCCCCTCCTTCTTGGCCACGAAAAAATCATGGCATTTAAATTTATCATGATTTCGTTCGGGTTTAATTGGGTAAAACGACAAATTCAATTACTGCCGATCATAACTGATTGTTTTTTGGTCCATAACTTCTAAAATGACGCCACATTTTTTGAAAACCCGCCTTGACTCCGCCGCATTGTGATAAGCGCCCTGGCAAACAACGCGCTTGATGCCGGCATTGACCATCACTTTGGCGCAAACCGGACACGGTTCGAGTTTGCAGTATAAAGTGGCCCCATCCACCGCCACGCCCCGTTTAGCCGCTTGGGCTAGGGCATTCAATTCGGCATGGACCGTCCTGACGCAGTGCTCGCTGGTTGTGCCATCGGGGTTGAGTCGTTTTTGATATTGATGGCCATTTTCATCGCAATGGTCGTCTCCTGCCGCGGAACCGACATAACCGGTGGCTAAAATCTGATTATTCTTGACAATGACCACACCGGTCCTGCCCCGATCACAAGTCGCCCGGCGCGAAACGGCGCAAACCACCTCCATAAAGTATTCATCCCAGGTTGGACGAACATATTTCTCGCTGGTTGCGGCCGTCTCTCTCGCTATCTCTTTTTTTACTTTTGGCATCTTGCCTCCATAAGTTTCTAAATCATAGCTTCTAATACCAATAATTTAACTATTTGGCATTCAAATTTTGTCATTTCTAAATATATCGACCCAAACCGCATCCAGTTGAGTATAGGTATCAGCAAGCGAACTGTTGTTGATAACAGTATAATCAGCCATAGCGATTGGACCGGCTTTATGTAAGTTCTCGATCTCGGCCACGTCGCGGGAGGCGGCTTCGTCCTTAGTAAAATTACGATACTTGACTGCTTTATCGTCAATGTGTCTTCTGGCCCGGTCTTTCAAGCGATGGTACCGGACTTTTGGCGAAGCGTAAATAGCAACCACAACCAGCCCGCCGCTATATTTTTTCTTGAGTTCCAAATACTCTTCCCAGGAATACAAACCGTCACCAATAACATCGCTGGTCTTTAGCATTGCATCAATTTTGGGCACATTAAGAATAGCATAACCGGCCATACCATGCTCTGCCCGAATTTTTTCCCGCACCTCCCTCTCCAGCTTCTCGCTCGGTGCTTTACCCATCTCTTTGATTTTATCCATGGTAATCTGGCCAAAGCGGACATACTGAAAATTTCCTTTGAGCATTAGGTAATCGGCTACTTCCGATTTGCCCGCTCCGCACATCCCGACCAAACAGACAAGTTTATTCGACATAGTTTAGACCTTTCTGTATTCCGTCTCAATACCAATTGTACCATCCGACAACTTAATCTCTTTATAATCGTTAAAGAGCAAAGGCGCAACCCCTTTGAGGGCTTCGTAAACCATGACGGCAATTTTTCTGATCTCCAGCTCGGCGTGCTCGCTGCCGCGCATCTCGATAAAGTGCCGCCAAGCCCGCATATTGCCCGTGACCACAATAGGCGCCTCAGCCGCATTTGGCAATACCGTGCGGGCGCACTGTTGCACCTTCTTGCGTAAATCAGTCTTGCGTTCAGCATTAAGAAGTTCTGTGCCTTTGCCCTGTCTTTCCATCAATTTATCTGCCAATATTTGATAAGCCTCGGCCGATGAATCAATCATCTTCTCGAAAATATTATGCAGCTCCGGATCATTAATAAACTCCGGCCGCTCCACAAATCGCAGGACTGAACCGGAAACATAACGCTGGCTAACCTGCGAATAAGCAAAACCGGCGCGATGGCGAACCAATTCATGCGTAAAACTGCGCGGCACACCATAAAACAAGAAGGTAGCACTCGAATGCTCAAGCACCGAACCATGACCCGACAACTTAATGTTATCAAAATACTTTTCAGCCTCAGCGTTGGTTGAACGCTTTGGGCCATAACTGACATAGCATATTTGGCCGGATGCTTTGATAAGTTGTTCAATATCAGGAAGTTTTATGGGGTCATCAAGATATTTTGGAAACTCCAAACTCTTATCAAAGCCTTGTAAAAATTTTCTCATGCCCGACAGATTTGTTTGCGTGTGGGCTACCATAACCACGCCAGGCTCTTGCAGATAAAGCGTCCCCTTCTTAGTCTTGAATACCTTTGGATGCTTTGCAGGAAAATTCATAAAACTCCTTTTGGCTCTATTTACTATTTAGAGGGCGTTGATAATCCGAACATGCATCGATAAATATTGTTCGAACGAAGTCTTACGAAGTGAGAACTAGACACGGGTAGTTCTCGTCGCAGACTCCTCGAACAATATTTGAGACAGTTTTTCAACGGTCTCTATTCAATACCGGGAACAGGAAAACCCTTGGTCATCTCTTTGACCTCTTCTTTGATTTCAGCCAGAACCTCTTCGTTATCCATGTTCTCTGCAACTTTGTTAAACAGTTCGGCAATGCGCTGCATCTCTTTCACTCCCATACCGCGAGTTGTCAGCGCCGCCGTGCCGACACGGATGCCGGATGTGATTTTTGGAGGAAGCGGATCTCCGGGTACACCATTTTTATTAACAGTTATGCCGGCCTTGCCAAGAGTATCCTGAAAATCTTTTCCTGTGAGATTTCTATTTTGCAAATCAATTAAGATTAGATGATTATCGGTTCCGCCGCTTACAAGGTTAAAATCAAGACTCATTAAGGTTTCTGCGAAACACTTCATGTTGTCTAGCACTTTCTGGATATATTTTTTGAAATCGGGTTTTAATACTTCGCCGAAGGCAACAGCTTTAGCCGCGATCACGTGTTCCAACGGCCCGCCCTGCAGCATTGGAAAGATGGCCTTATCAATTTTTTTGGCCAACTCCTCATCGTTGGTCATGATAATGCCGGCGCGAGGCCCTCGTAATGTTTTGTGAGTGGTTGAAGTTACAACATCGGCAACACCAATTGGAGATGGATGGAAACCGGTCGCCACCAACCCGGCAATGTGGGCGATATCGGCGAATAAATAGGCGCCAACCTCATCGGCGATTTGCCTAAATTTTTTAAAATCCAACTGTCTGGGATAGGCAGAGTAGCCGGCCATTATTACATCCGGTTTAAATTCTCTGGCAATTCTTCTGATTTCCTCATAATCAAGTAAACCTGTTTTGGGATCAACACCGTAACTGGCCGACTCAAACCACTTGCCGGAGAACGACACTTTGGCGCCATGGGTCAAGTGGCCGCCGGCATCCATGGCCTGGCCCAGAATTTTATCGCCCGGTTCGAGCACGGCGGCATAGGCTGCCAGATTGGCCGATGAGCCGGAGTGCGGCTGGACATTGGCAAATTTACAACCGAAGAGCTTCTTTAACCGCTCGATGGCCAGGCTCTCGGCTTGGTCAACGCACTCGCAACCGCCGTAATATCTGGCGGCTGGATAACCTTCGGCATATTTATTGGTCAAAATTGAACCGGTCGCTTCCAGTACCGCTTCGGAAACATAGTTTTCGGAGGCAATCATCTCAAGCCCCTCTTTTTGTCGTCCCTTCTCGCACTCGATGATATCAAAAACTTCTTTGTCTTGCTGCTTTAAAATCATTTTCACCTCTTTGCTTTAGCCCTGCCTTGCCAAACCTGTCTTCTTCTCAAGCCCGCTTTTTATTATTTTAATGACCTCCGCCTCGACTTCATCCTTCGTCCTCTCGCCGTCCACAACCACAATACTGTTTTTCTGGTTTTCCGCCAATTTCTCGTAAGTTTGCCAGACTTTTAGCAATTTTTTCTTATCTTCAAACAGTTCAAGATGCGTCCTTGAATTATCAATCCTTTCAATACAAACTCGCGGTGCAACTTTTAATAAAATTGTTATGTCCGGTAAAATAAATTTTTCGTTTATTGTCTCCAGCCAGGCCCTGTTGAGCTCCAGCGAACCGTAAGCTATGGACGAAAACGCATATCTGTCGGAGATTATGATGCGGCCCTTTTCTAATTGGGGAATTATGATATGGCGTAAATGATGCGACCTGTCCGCAGCAAATAAAAGCTGGAAGCCCTCCGGTTCGATCTGCCACTGTTTAGTCAGCACCCCCCTGATTAAGCCGCCGATCATATTGTTTGTCGGCTCTTTTGTTTCATGGGCTTTAAAGCCAAGGCCGCAAAGATTTTTTTTCAACCGCTCAACCTGCGATGACGAACCGGAACCATCAAGTCCCTCAAGGGCTATAAATAAACCCGGAAAGTTGTGCTTTATCATCTTTCTGTAATCCATCCAACCTTTTGGTCGGATAATGGCAAATTATTTATTACAAATATGAGACTCGGGCGTTTTGTAACGCACTGTGCTATTCTAGTCTTCTTAAAGATTACACGGCGTAAAAAAATGGTTCATACGCCTTATTTTCCTGTTGAGCCAAAAACCCTCTCGCCGCGTTCGCTTGATGACAATTCATTCGATTCGATTACCTCCGGCCTTTCAACTTTCTGAATTACCATTTGAGCAACCTTGTCTCCCTTTTCAATTATATATTTCTTTCGGCTTAAATTTATAATACCAACAAATATCTCGCCGCGGTAGCCTGAATCGTTTACCCCGCCCAGGGTTTTTAGCTGATGCTTATGAGACAAACCGCTTTTATCCCAAATCAAGCCGCCATATCCGTCCGGAAGCTCTAATGCAATGCCTGTCCTGACCGATACCGCTTGGCCCGGTTCTAACTCATACGTTTCAACGCTAAACAAATCCATACCCGCGTCGCCCGGCAGGGCATATTTTGGCAATATTGCATCCGGATGCAGTTTCTTGGCTTTGATATTCATAATTTACTTGATTCGTTCTATCGCGACGTCGTGTTATATCCTGATTATCTATTCCAAGACGTACGAAACTGGCATTTGTTTTTACATGGACTCTGACTAAAAAGGCGCCAGCGGGCGTCTTTTTGTCTGGTTGTGGTGTTTTTCTGTCTGCACCATTATTATAAGCGATTGCTTCAATAATTAAAACAGGGTTGTCCACAAGTAAAAAGACAAATCTCATACCCGTTGAAAAAACAAGCTTTTTTTGTTAGAATTGAATCCAGAAGTTGAATAGCATGTCGCACCCATAGCTCAGTTGGTAGAGCGTCCCCTTGACGTGGGGAAGGTCAGAAGTCCGAGTCTTCTTGGGTGCACCA
>CAZGWE010000014.1:10897-25004 GCA_964529405.1 uncultured Candidatus Saccharibacteria bacterium | reverse complement strand
ATGAAAAGGACCATCATTTTGTTTGGTCGGCAGTTTACAAGAAAGATTTTTTGGAGATTGGGGCTTCGGAGAGCGAATCCGGCGGTGTGATTGATGAACTTCTGAAGACGGCAACCGGCATAGATTTCGCCCTCCTTCTTTCAGAAAAGGGCGGCAGCGTCCACGGTTCCCTGCGTTCAACTACGCCGGCGACTGATGTTTCGGCAATTGCCAAGCTTTTCGGCGGCGGAGGCCACATCATGGCGGCAGCTTTTCAAATTGATGGTACTACTTTGCTTGAGAACTCCAATAGCATTGTTCAGAGAATTCGCGACTATCAGCACGAGAGAGGGAATGGCAAAATTTCAGTCTAAGCGGCTTAAGTTACTTGGTGCTGTTTCGGCCTCTTGTTTTTTTGCGGGAAATATTGTAGCATTATATGCGTATTAATTAATTGGGAGAGACCAGCTCGGGGAATTAGCCCATAGAGTCGAAAGTCCATCAAGTCCATAAAGACTCAGACTCAGATTCAGATCCTTTGCAGACTTTAAAGACTTTAAGAACTTTACGGACTAGCAGCCTCCGGCTGCTGGCCGAAAATACAATGGAAAACGAAGAGAAGAAAACCGTCAAGCCGGTTAAAAACGCTGTCAAAGTTGATTTGATCGGCAAATACCAGACGCATAAAAACGATACCGGTTCAACCGAAGTCCAGATTGCTATTTTAACAAAAAAAGTTTCTGAACTCACCAAGCACCTTAAAGAGCACAAAAAAGATTTTGACTCCCGCCGGGGACTCTTGATGATGGTTGGCAAGCGTCGCCGGCTTTTGAATTACTTGAAGAAATCAGATGAGGCAAAATACGTCAAACTGATTGCTGATCTTGGTTTGCGTAAATAGTATGTTGTGATGTACGAAATTATCCTGAATTTTTAACAACACATTTGTGATTTATTAATTAAAAATTCGAATATCGAAGCACGAAATCCGAAACAAATCCAAAATGCTAAAATTTCTAAATTTCAAAAGTTTGGGAATTCGGGTATTTGAATTTGTTTCGACATTCGATATTCGGATTTCGGATTTTAAACTATGATCAAGAAAAAAGAATTTGACATCAAATCGTATGAAGTAGATTTTGTCGGCAAGAAGTTAATTCTCGAAACCGGCAAGTTGGCAGAGTTTGCGGATGGTTCAATCACAGCCAGGTGCAACGAGACGGTTGTCTTGGCGACCGTGGTTGTAGGCAAAGAGATTCGCGAGGGCATGGATTACTTTCCTCTTCTGGTAGATTATGAAGAGCGATTTTACGCTTCCGGTAAAATCTCCGGCAGCCGTTTTATCAAACGCGAGGGAAGACCCTCGGATGCGGCAGTTCTCGCCGGTCGTAAAGTTGACCGTCCGTTGCGTCCGCTTTTCCCCAAAGGTTATCGCAATGATGTTCAAATTATTATCACTGTTCTTTCTTACGACGGTTCGGTGGATCCCGATATTTTAGCGACCATTGCCGCCTCTTCTGCTTTAATGCAGACGAGCGCGCCCTACAGCGGTCCGGTTTCCGCCATGCAGATCGGCTTAATCGACGGCCAGTTTATCTTTAATCCCAGCGAGGAAGAGCTTGGGAAATCGGTTTTGAATCTGTCAATCGCCACCACGCGCGACAGAGTAATGATGCTGGATGTCGAGGCCAACGAAGTTTCCGAAGATTTAGTGACGGAGGCAATCAAATTAGCCATTAAGGCAGGACAGCCGGTTCTTGATATTCAGGCCAAGATTGCTGAGGACCATCAAAGAGAAGCTCTGGCGGAAATCTTGGAAGCCGAGACAATTCATGCCGATATCCACAAATTGGCCGGAGAAAATATAAGGGAGGCGCTTCTTGAAATGGACAAAGCGGCCAGGGAGGCAAAATTAGCTGCTTATGAAACGGAAGCCCTTGCCAGCCTCGAAGGCACCTATAAACAAGTTGATATTAAAGGCGCCTTTGCCAAATTGGTTGAAAAGGAAGTCAGAAAAGCGATTCTCGAGAAGGGCATCAGACCTGATGGCAGAGCAATTGACGAGATTCGTCCGCTTAATATTGAAGTCGGCTTATTGCCGCGAACCCACGGTTCAGCCCTGTTCACCCGCGGCCAGACTCAGGCTCTAACTGTTGCGACACTTGCCTCCCCTGGGATGGAACAACTGATTGACACGATGGAGGGCGAATCAACCAAGCGTTTTATGCACCACTATAATTTCCCGCCGTTTTCAACCGGCGAAGTTAGGCCGATCAGGGGCGCAGGTCGGCGCGAGATCGGGCATGGTTATCTGGCAGAAAAGGCTTTAAAGCCGGTTATTCCCGACTCCGAGTCTTTTCCTTATACCATTCGTCTGGTTTCGGAAATTTTGAGTTCAAACGGTTCCAGTTCAATGGCTGCGACTTGCGGTTCAACTTTGGCTTTGATGGATGCCGGCATTCCAATCAAAAAACCGGTTTCGGGCATCGCTATGGGTTTGATTACCAATGATGATGCCAGCGAATATAAAGTTCTGACCGACCTTCAGGGGTTGGAAGATTTTGCCGGGGATATGGATTTTAAAGTGGCAGGCACGGCTGACGGTGTGACGGCGATTCAGATGGATACCAAAATTGCCGGTCTCCCTATGGCTATCGTGCGCGACACATTGAAACAAGCCGCCACTGGACGGGCCGAGATTTTGGCCGCCATGCTTGAAGTTATTCCGGCGCCTCGTACCGACATCAGCAAATATGCGCCGAAGATTGAATCAATTAAGATCAGTCCCGATAAAATTGGCGATGTCATCGGACCGGGTGGCAAAACAATTAAAAAGATTATTGAAGAGTGCGGCGGCAAAGAAGTTACCTCGATTGACATCGAAGATGACGGGACCGTTCTGGTTTCCTCAACCGATTACGCCATGGGTGAAAAAGCGCTTTCTATGATCAAATCAATGACCCGCGAGATTGTGGTGGGCGAAACCATTAAAGGTGAAATTATTGAAATTAAAAAAGACCGGATGAGCGGTAAAGAGATCGGTGCGATTGTCGCCATCACGCCGAAACTTGACGGCATGATTCATATTTCCCAAATTTCAGACAAAAGAATCGAGAAAGTTACAGATGTTTTGCATGTGGGTGATGTGGTGACGGTAAAAGTGGCGGAAGTTGATCCGGTCAAGGGACGGATCGGTTTGACAATGAAAGGCCTTTAGGCCACATGAGAATGGATAACAGATATTTACAGGCGTCAGACGGTCAGTAAATCCAAAGCTCTAATCCAAATGTCAAATGAAATGCCCAATGTTTAAAATCTAAATATTCGGTAACCACTCACTGCCTCCACTTTTAGCCTCGAAATTTGCATTCTGTCTAAAAGGTAGTATTGTAATAAACACAAAGCTAAAAACAACTCTTAAAACAAAAAGAAAAAACAATGCGAGGGCAATTAAATATTCGCCCTTGACAAATATAATCTAACTTGATACAATACAAGCAATCTTTGAGTAAGAATAGACAAGATCTCCAAAAAACTACCCAGTAAAACGGCTAACAAATTATGTTGTACTCAATCTGATTTGAGGTTAGGATAATTTTTAGATTCCGGCTATTTTGTCTAGTTAATTAAAAAAGCACTATAAGTAAATCCTTCCGCTGCACCCGTTCTCAAATTTATTGAATCAGGATGGCGAAAAGGAGTTCTATAGAGAGGAAAAATGATAGAGAAAACTCGATCGAAAGATCAAAAAAGAAGCCGGATCGAACCCGGCAAAAAAGAGCATCAAAATAAAACAACTCCGGGACAAACAAGGAATCCCCATGCGCAAAAAACAGTCGCTTTTAGCAGCGATATGATGAGCGAGATTAAGAGAAGTTACGGCAAGCCGGCAACGGCGCCAGAACATCGTTTCGCCTCTCGCAAGAGTGTGCCGAGTACCGATATGTTCATCGAGCCGCGGTTGCGCATCATTCCACTTGGCGGAGTCGAGGAAACCGGCGGCAAAAACAGCACCATTCTCGAATACAAAAATGATATTTTGATTATTGATATGGGGTTTATGTTCCCTGATGAAACAATGCCCGGTGTTGATTATATTATTCCCGATGTTTCTTATCTCGAGCAAAACAAGCACAAAATTCGCGGTATGATCGTTACTCACGGCCATCTCGACCACATCGGCGGTATCCCTTATGTTTACGAAAAGATCGGTTCACCGACGATTTACTCCGCGCCGTTGACCATCGGGCTCATCAGGAGCAAGATGGAGGAGATGGGGCTGGACCAGGGAGCCAAACTTCAGACCATCAAAATCGGCGAGGATGTTTTGCAATTGGGCGTCTTTAAGATTAGCTCGTTCCGTTTGACCCACAGTATTCCCCAATCAATGGGTTTTGCCATTGAAACCCCGGAGGGTTTAGTGGTTTATGCGACTGACTGGAAATTTGACCACACTCCGGCTGACGGCATGCCGGCCGACTTTTCGGCACTGGCTATGCTTGGTTCCAGAAAACCGTTGGTCCTGTTTTCGGAGTCAACTAACGTCGAAAAACCCGGCATCTCAATCTCGGAGCGTGAAATAGAGGATTCACTCTTCAAAATTATGGAGCGGGCACGCGGCCGCGTTATCGTTTCGACTTTCTCGACCTTAATTTCCCGCATCCAGCAGATACTTAATGTTTCGAAGAGGATGCATCGTAAAGTAGCCTTTGTCGGCCGCAGTATGGTCTCGACCGTCGATATTGCCATGTCGCTCGAAGCGCTTATTGTGCCGCCGGACATTCTGATTGATGTTAAAGATATCGGCAAATATGCCGACGACCGGGTGACGATTGTTTGCACTGGCAGCCAGGGCGAAGACAAAGCTGCCCTGACGCGAATTGCTGCCGGCGAACACAAACAGATCAGAATTAAGCGGGGCGACCTGGTTATTCTTTCATCTTCGCCGATTCCCGGCAATGAACGCAGCGTTTCTTCCGTGATGGACAATCTATTCCGCGAAGGCGCCAAGGTTATTTATCAGAAGTTGATGGATGTCCACACCTCCGGCCACGCCAATCAGGAAGACTTAAAGCTGATGTTGGCCCTGATCAGACCAAAATATTTCATCCCGATCCACGGTGAGCGCCATCGTTTGATGCTGCATGCGCAAATCGCCCAGGATATGGGCATTGTTGACGAAGAACATTCGCTTGTCTCCGACGATGGCCAGATCATAGAGTTTTCCAAGGGCAAGGGCGAGGTAACCAACAAACGTATTCCCGCCTCTTATGTTCTGGTTGATGGTTTGGGCGTCGGCGATGTCGGCAACATTGTTTTGCGCGACCGCAAAGCCATGGCCCAGGATGGCATCTTTGTCATCATTGTTACGGTGGACCACAATACCGGCGAGGTCGTGACCTCGCCGGACATTATCTCGCGCGGTTTTATCTATATGCGAGAAAATGAACAGCTTGTTCACAAATCTCGGGCCGAGATTAAAAAGATCTTTGCCAAGCATGCCCCGCAGAAAAATGGTCCCAAAACCGATTGGAGTTTGGTCAAGCAGAAACTGCGCGACGATATGGGCGAGTTCCTGTTTAATGAAACAGAGAGACGCCCCATGGTTATACCGGTGGTAATTGAAGTCTAAGTCAGTTGGCCGGCAAGTAAGCCGGAGGGCAAGGCAGCTAAAACAAAAGTAAAAAGCGAGCCGATTAATCGGCTCGCTTTTTCATTACCAGGAAACCTCGCATGAGATGTTATCGCCGTTATGACAATTATAAAAATAATGGAGTTTGTTTGTTGCCATTTGTGTCACGTTGTCATATAATGATGGCAGAAGAGTAGTCTTTCTCCAGTTTGAGTACTCACAAGAGAGGGCATCGTGGGCCGTAAACGCAAGTACCCAAAACATAAACAGACCAAAGCAAAGTGGTATCAGCGCGAAGACGAATGGGGTAATTTTGTCTTTGATTGGACTTTCGGGCTGCCCGGCGAAGTCAGGCGGGAGATTTTTGCCGTCCTGCTTCTGATTTCGGCCGTAATGATATTCGCCGGTTTCCGCCAATCGGCCGGCATGTTTGGCGGGCTCTTATCCGGCATGGTCAAAAACATTTTTGGCGCTTTTGGCGCCTACCTTTTTACGGTTGTTTATTTCTACATCGGCTTTACCCTGCTCATCCCGCCCAAAGGCGGTTATCGAATCGCCCGGTTTATCGGTGTCGTTATCCTGGTTGCGGCCGTGCCCCTTTTTCTCCATCTTTTTGTCCCGATTGAAGACACCGAAACAGCGGCCCGTGCAGCTAAAGGCGGCGGCATGTTGGGCTATCTGGTTTCCAGTCCGCTGCGCCAGGCAGCCGGCTTGTTCCCGACCTTTTTGATTGCTGTTGCGGCCATAGCCATTTCAATATTGATGATCTTTAACTTTTCTATCACCGGTTTCTTGAACAGGTCCGAGAACGATGAAGATGAGCCGGAAAGCAAAGTCAAGGTCAAACAGAGCCTCGCCAACAGGGTTTCCGTTTTTGAAACGGTGAGAAGGAAATTTTCCTTAATAAAAAAGAGCAGGGGGGCAAGCGCGCCGGTTATGGAGGTGCCGCCAAGCTCCCTGGTCGCGCCTCTCAAGAAGGGGGATATATATTGGGAGTACCCGCCGGTTGAAATTTTGAAGGACTCCGATGAAGTGGCAAGCTCTGGCAATATCAACAAGAATGCGGAGATTATTCAAAAAACCCTCAAGAATTTTGGCGTTGATATCACAATGAGCGATGTTAACATCGGACCCACGGTTACCCAATATACTTTTAAGCCCTTTGAGGGAGTGAAGTTAAACGCCATTGTGGCACGGCAAGACGATATGGCCCTGGCTTTATCGGCTAAAAGTTTAAGGGTCGAGGCACCTATACCGGGCAAAAATTTAGTCGGCGTCGAGATCCCCAACAAAATCGCGGCCAAGGTTACGCTCAAAGAGGTCCTGGTCGCGCCGCAATTTAAGGCCATAAAAAGCAAACTGGCCATGGCCTTGGGCCGGGATGTCGCCGGAGAGCCGGTGGCGATTGATCTGGAAAAGATGCCGCATCTTCTAATCGCCGGCTCGACCGGCAGCGGCAAATCGGTTTGTATTAATTCGATTATTGTTACCCTGCTTTTCAATAACTCTCCCGATGATTTGAAAATCTTGTTGGTAGATCCAAAACGGGTTGAATTGACCAATTACAACGGTATTCCTCATCTGATCACGCCGGTGGTGACCGAAGTTGATAAAACGGTCTCGGCTCTTAAGTGGGCGGTTTATGAAATGGAGCGCCGTTACGGAATGTTTTCAGGACAGGGGAAACGCAATATTATTGCTTACGACCAGGATCCGGGCGAGGAGGGCAAACTGCCCTATATTATTATTATCATTGACGAGTTGGCCGATTTGATGGCGACATCGGCCAAAGAGGTGGAGGGTTCCATTGTCCGATTGGCCCAGATGGCCCGCGCAACAGGCATGCACCTTGTTATTGCCACCCAGAGGCCGTCGGTTGATGTTTTGACCGGCTTAATTAAAGCCAATATTACCTCGAGGATTGCCTTTGCCACGGCTTCACAAATTGATTCGCGGACGATTATGGATATGTCGGGAGCCGAGAAATTATTAGGCAACGGCGATATGCTGTTCCTGTCTAACGGTATCAATAAACCCCGGCGTATTCAGGGTTGTTTTGTGTCGGACGGCGAGATCGAAGATTTGAATAATTGGCTTCGCGATAAGAGCGGTCCGGTTGAATACGATGAATCCATCCTCTCTTTTCGGTCGGCCAAGGGAAGCGGAGTTGCCTCTGGAGACGGTTCTGGCGAAGATGACCTGTATGACGAGGCTGTTGAAACTGTCGTTCGAGCCGGTAAGGCTTCGGCATCCCTATTGCAAAGGCGTCTTAGAATCGGTTATGCTCGGGCTGCCCGGCTGCTTGACATTCTTGAGCAGGCCGGCGTGATCGGTCCGGCTGATGGTGCCAAACCGCGAGATGTCTTAATTTCAGGCGGGTTGGGCGGTTTCCGGCCCGGCGGCGACGATGTCTCCGATGACTACGGCCACGACAACTCCGGGCATGGAGGATATTGAGGTTTAAAACTAAAGCCCGGAATTAAAAATCAAGAATCAAGATGTCGGAAAATTTTAGGATTCGGAGCTTTGGTATTAGATTAACAGCGTTAATTGCATAAAATTAGGTTTTAATGGCAGAGAGTTTCATAAAAAGAAAAATAAAACTTGAGCCGACATTGGGTCAAAGATTAAAAGCCGCCAGAGAAAAGACGGGGGTCACTCTTTCGCAGGCGGAGATTGGGTCCAAGGTCAGGGCAAAGTACTTAGCGGCTATGGAAAGCTCAAACTGGCAATTTCTGCCGGGAGGGGTTTACGCCCGCGGATTTGTGCTGGCTTATTCAAAATACTTGGGCCTGGAGACGAAGGAGTTGCTGCGGCTCTATGAGAAAGAGGCCGTTCTGTTTAATAAAAAGAAAACGGTTGACTTAAGCTATAACAAGACTTTTAAAGCGCCCCGGTTGCTGGTGACTCCGAAACTTCTAGCTTATTTTGCCCTTTCGTTCTCCGTTCTGCTGATGTTTGCGTATATTGTCAAGCAAGTGGCCGGATTTGCCGGTAGTCCCAGCTTGAAAATTACCAGCCCCGTCAACAACAGCATTCTGGAAAGCGACTCGGTTGATCTGTCCGGCACAACCGACAGCGACACGCTGGTCTCGGTTAACAGCGAAAATGTGCCGGTCACCAGTGATGGCCGCTTTAACTTAAACCTGAAACTTCACCGGGGCGTCAATGTGATTAAGGTTCAGGCAGTCAATAAAGCCAGGAAAGAGAGTTCCCAAATTTATACTTTTGAATACCGGCCGAAAACTGCCTCGATTGAAGAAGCCGCGAACGGAAGCAATTTCTGATATAATGAGAATATTGCATTAATGAGGAGCTAGATATGCCAAAGAAAACAGGAGTTTCGGAGGGACGGGAAGAAGTTGCGGATGGGAAAAATAAAAGCGATAAGATGTCCGAACTCGACAAAATCAATTCTGGACGCAGCGAGGCTCTGAAGGCAGCCTTGCTTTCAATTGAAAAACAGTTTGGCAAGGGCTCGATTATGAGTATGGGCGAGGGGGTTAACTTGAGAGTGGACATTGTGCCGACCGGTTCTCTCTCGCTCGACCTTGCTCTCGGTGTCGGCGGCCTGCCCAGGGGCCGCGTTGTCGAGATTTACGGTCCGGAATCGTCGGGCAAGACAACTCTGGCCGTCTCCGTGATTGCCGAAGCGCAAAAATTGGGCGGCAACGCCGCCTTTATTGACGCGGAACACGCCTTTGACCCCGATTATGCCAGGAGGATCGGCGTGGATTTGGACAATCTTTTGATCTCACAACCCGATACGGGCGAGCAAGCTCTGGAAATTGCCGAAACATTGATTCGTTCAAACGCCATTGATGTTATTGTTATTGATTCGGTTGCAGCTTTGGTGCCGCGGGCGGAGATCGAAGGCGAAATGGGCGACGCTATGATGGGCGTTCAGGCGCGTCTGATGAGCCAAGCGCTGCGCAAATTGACCGGCGTTGTGTCCAAATCAAAAACGATCCTCGTTTTTATTAACCAGATCCGCATGAAGATAGGCGTTATGTTTGGCAATCCCGAAACGACAACGGGCGGCAACGCCTTGAAATTTTACTCTTCGGTTCGCTTGGAGATCAGAAGAAAAGCCGCTCTCAAGAGAGGCGATGTTGATGTTGGCAACCATGTCGGTGTTAAAGTTGTCAAGAATAAAGTAGCTCCGCCTTTTAAAACAGCCGAGTTCGACATAATGTTTGGTATCGGCATTGACTATGAAGGCGAATTAATTGATTTGGGTGTCCGCTATGAGGTGGTTGAAAAAGCCGGCTCGTGGCTTTCGTACAACGGCGAAAAGCTTGGCCAAGGTAAAGAGGGCGCAAGAGCTTTATTGAAAGAGAACAAAGAAATTGCCGCCAAGCTAAAAACCGATATTTTGCGGAAAGTTGAAGAAGAAAAAGCTGCTAACTCATAATACAGGAATGAATAGCAGATTATAACAGGTAGCGAATAAGCAGATGACCCCCCTCTAAATTGGAGTTTGACTTCAACTTGATTGTGGGTGGGCATACTGCCCGTTGTCTGTCCAGTCTGTTATCCATATACGATCGTGAAGAGTCGTCGTAAGAAAATTCGTTATAGTTCAGCCGCCGCGGTAATCGGAGTGGCTTTGCTAGCCTTCTCCAAAATTTTCGTCTCGGCTGACACGGAGGCGGTTATTAGCGCCGGCCAGAGCAGTCTTTCGGCCGTTTTTGCCGTGGTTGGCGGTCTTATTCTAATTATTAGCGCTTCCGTTTTGTTTTCTGCCCTGGCTGCCAAGCACTGAAGTGTTTCGTTCCGGATCTTTGTAAACGGAGGGCAGTTTTTGGTGTAGATATGGAAAATAAAAAGCCTTTAAATTACGCCCTTTTCTTATTAAAAATTCGAGACCGCAGCAGCGGCGAGATAAAAGACAAAATGGTTCGCAAGGGGTTTAGCTCGGAAGAGGTCAAAAAGGCAGTTGATACTCTCTTTGAGCATCAGTTTCTTAATGACGAGAAGTTCGCCAAGAGTTATGTTCGAAGCCAGATCGGACGGAAGCCGAGAGGAAAGTACCAGCTTGCGGCAAAACTGAAAAAGCTCCACATTGATAATGAAATTATTGAAAACACTTTTAATGGTTTGGAGATAGACGAAACCGCTCTGGCAAAGTTATCGGCCGAAAACTGGTTGAGAAAACACGGTTCGGTGCCGCAAGAGAAAATTTTTGGGAAACTGGGCCGTTATCTGGTTGGACAAGGGTTCGGGTGGGAGGCGGTGAGGAAAATTCTGGATCACAATGATAACTGATTAAAAGCCGAAACCGATACCTTAAAACCAAAACTCCAAATCAAAAAGTGATAAAGAATATGTTTTGATTTTTGATTTGGGGCTATTCCTGTTATACTTAAAGCGGTAATATGTTGTTCTAGGAGGGAAATGAAACGTCGAAGTAAAAAGGTACCTCATATCTTATGGTTTTCGGAGATTGGCAAAGGCGATATTGCCAAGGTGGGTGGTAAAGGGGCGAATTTGGGCGAACTGATCAAAGCCGGTATTCCGGTGCCGAACGGTTTTTGCGTTACGGCCGATGCCTATTACCATTTTCTGGAGAAAACCAAATTAAAGAAAGAATTTCTAACCTTTCTGAAGGGGTTACAGCCGGAAGATTCGAGGAAACTGAACCGGGTTTCGAAGGATATAAAGAAAAAAATTTTAACGGCCAGAATGCCTGAAGATTTGGCCAAGGCGATCGCTGACGCTTACCGCAAACTAGGGGGCCTAAATGTGGCGGTACGGTCATCGGCCACTGCCGAAGATTTGCCGGATGCTTCGTTTGCCGGCCAACAGTCAACTTATCTTAATATGAAAACGACCGAAGCGGTGGTTAAGGCAGTCCAGAAGTGCTATGCCTCGCTTTTCGAGGCGCGGGCCATTTACTACCGGGCGGTCAATAAATACGACCACATGAAAGTCGGCATTGCCGTGCCGGTCCAGAACATGGTTAACTCTGACCGGGCTGGTATTCTCTTTACGGTTGACCCTGTTTCGCAAAATCCCAATCACATGGTTATCGAGGCGGGTTACGGCTTAGGCGAAGCTATTGTTTTGGGTGCCGTGACGCCGGACCGATATCTGATTGATAAAAAAGATTTCTCTGTGGTTAACAAAGAGATCAATGAGCAATCATGGAAAATTGTCGAGGAGTTTAAGGGCGGGGATAAGCATGTTGCCGTGCCGAAAGGCGAGCGCAAAGAACAGAAAATCACCGACTCGGAGATCCTGGAATTGGCTAAGATCGGCGTCAAAATTGAACAGCACTACGGCAAACCCCAGGATACCGAATGGGCCATCGAGAACGGCGAGGTCTATTTTGTCCAGTCAAGACCAATTACTACATTAGGCAAAAATAAAGCTCAAAGTCCGGATTCCAAAACCGGAATAAATTCAAATGACCAAAGTTCAAATCAACAATTTAACAATTTAACAATTAAACAATCGACCGGAAAAATGGCTGATCCGGGTATCTTTGACGATGGCAAACCCGGGGAGGCTGAAGTAATCCTAAAAGGGGCGGCAGCCTCATTGGGTATGGCTTCCGGGCCGGTTAAAATAATCCACAAACCCTCCGAAATTGACAAGATCTTGCCGGGCGATGTCTTGGCTACGGAGATGACCACGCCTGATTTTGTGCCGGCGATGCGCCGCGCTGTGGCAATCGTGACCGATACCGGTGGGCGTACCTGCCATGCCGCCATTGTTTCCCGCGAACTGGGTATTCCCTGCGTTGTCGGTACCGGTACGGCAACTCACATCTTGAAAACAGGTCAAGTTATTACGGTTGATGGCGCCAAGGGCCTTGTCTATAAAGGAAAAGTGGATACGCCGAAAGCCAAGCCGGACGAAGTTCATCCGGCCGGACCGGCGGTCGGCGGTTCGGTTTTGGTGGAAGAGGTTCCGATTACCGGTACCAAGGTTTACGTCAATTTGGGCGAGCCGCATTTGGCGGCCGAGGTGGCCAAACTGCCGGTGGATGGAGTCGGCCTTATGCGGGCCGAGTTTATCATTGCCGAGATGGGCGAGCATCCCCGTGCTATGGTTGAGGCTGGCCGGGGTAAAGAGTACGTTAACAAGCTGGCTACCGGCATCCAAACGATCGCTGCCGCTTTTTTGCCTCGTCCGGTGGTTTACAGGGCGACTGACTTTAAAACTAACGAATATCGTAATCTAAAGGGCGGGGAAAAGTACGAGCCGCAAGAGAACAATCCAATGATCGGCTATCGCGGCGCTTCGCGCTACATCAAGGAGCCTGATTTGTTTGCCCTGGAATTAGAAGCAATCAAACAGGTACGCGAATCTTATGATCTGAAAAATGTCCACTTAATGATCCCCTTTGTCCGGACGCTGGAAGAGATGAAAGAGGTCAAAAAACTGGTTGAGGCGGCTGGTTTGAGGCAAACGTCCGACTTTAAACTGTGGATGATGGTTGAGATTCCCTCTAATGTTATTCTGCTTGAGAAATTTATCGCCCTTGGTATTGATGGCGTTTCTATCGGTTCCAACGATCTAACCCAGCTAACGTTGGGTGTCGACCGGGATAATGAGGGTCTAGCTAAGATCTTTGATGAACGCGATGAAGCGGTCGTTCTCTCAATCGAATATATTATTAAAACTTGCCGCAAACACAATGTGACCTGTTCAATTTGCGGCCAAGCCCCTTCGGTTTATCCGGAAATTACCGAGATGATGGTTAAAGCCGGCACGACTTCCGTTTCGGTCAGCCCGGATATGATTGTTTCAACAAGAAAACTAATTGCTTCAGTCGAAAGCAGGCTTCTTTTATCGAAGGTGATTGAGAGGTAAAAATTGTCTGAAATGATACCCGGCCAGGAAATAGTCCAAGCAGAGTTTGCTGAGCGAGCGGAGAAGCTAAGGCAGGCTTTCTTCGAGAATATTGAGATGTTAGCCTATGAACTCGAACTAGATCCGACGAGCGAGTTTCGGGTTTCTGTGGTACATCTGATGGAAGCGGCGGGGGATGAGCGAACCTTTGCTGAAATAGACGAGGACGAAAAAAATTACTTGAGAGAAATATTTAGGGCTGAAGCGGTGGCTGTCGAGTTGCAGCAACAGGGTTTAGCGATCTCCGATGTTATCGATGTCCGGCCGGATGGCGGTCGCAGTTGGATCGATGTCGATATTTTGCTCGTTCCGGTTCAGAGTGCTGAGAGCGCTGAAACTGGTATAGAAGTCGAGAAAAAACATATCACTTATCGCAATAAATGCGCTTATTGTAATAGCGAGATAGTACTAGATGCAGATGTTCCGATAACAGAAGCTGGCAAGATAAAAAAGAATAAGAAGAAGGGGCGCTATCAGGATTGGGATAAGGAGATCGATTGCCCGCATTGTTTGGCGGAAGGCGCGAAACGCCCGATAATCTTAACATTTCGGGAGTTCTTGGACGTAATGGACCAATAAAGATAATTTTTAGCTATCTTCATCATCTACTCCTTAAATTTCAATTCCTTAAATGAA
>CAZGWE010000014.1:0-10751 GCA_964529405.1 uncultured Candidatus Saccharibacteria bacterium | reverse complement strand
AAATTTTGAATTCAATATCGTCAAGATAGAACTTTTTGATTTTGTCTTCTTGATAATAGCGTTGTTTGTCGATTTGTAATTTATCGAACAAAGCATATGCTTTATCGAAATCGTCGACCGCAACTTCTATCTCCGTTGTCTCGTTGATGCCGCTGCCACTCTTTTTCTTATAACAAATGGTTGATTTGTCGCCGCTTTGGCGAAGTCTAATCCACTCAGCCTTTTCTGGTTCGATATCAAAAACCCAGTGCTTTTGCAGAACTTCCGACTCTTCCTTGGCACCGAGCGCTCGCAGTTTTTTATTTATTTTCTCGACATCGATGTCGAGGACTTGTGTTTCGAATTCTTGTTGCATTATTGGATCTCCGACTTTAATTCATTCAGATCGTTGAGGGTGGGTAAGTTGGGGCCGATGAATGAAAGACCGATGTAAATAATAACTGCTATTAAAACAATGTCGACAACCAAGAGAATTTTGCCATATCGGTCCCAGCCGTTTTGTGTTTGCATAAATTTATTAAAATCTGATTGATCGCCGGCTTGCCAAGCTAACTTACGGCCGGCAAAGCCAAGCCAGAGAAAGGCGGCCAGTTCCGAGATGCCAAAAGTAAACGAGCCCGCCAAGATAACGAGGATCCAAATGATGCTCCGAACCAAGCTAATGCGCATGGCGATCAGGTAGACAATGCCGGTGGTAGCGGCACCCCAAGAAAAACCACGCAAATATTTGGCTTGAGCTTCAGGCGAAGCAGCCGTTTCAACCGGCGCGAGTTTACCCTCTGTCAGTTTTTGCTCGCACAGTGGACAATATTTTTTATCGGCCGGGATTTCAATTCCGCAGCCTAGACAGGTGTTTGGCATGGTCACTATTGTTGCGTCCTATATATCGATTTCTTGATTGTTACTGCTCATTATTTCGTTGCCACAACACTCTTGAACTAATTCTGCCAATTCTCATGTTGCCAACTCAGCCTCTTTTTCTGTGGTCAGTTCAACCCCCTCAATTACCAGAATAGCATTCTTTATCATCTCTGTCAGTTTGGCAATTGCATAATTAAGCGACAAAGACTTGCTGAGCGGTCCTGCAAATTATTTTAAGTCCATTCTAAATTCGTAACCATGTTTATCGAAGCCCAATTTTTCATACCACTTATGAACATTTTCGCGAGTGAATCGACTGGTGCCGATTAGTTTGTGGCATTTTTGAGCTTTGGCTTCTTTGATCACTTTTATTACAAGCTCGGTTCCGATGCCTTTGCTTCGAGCGCTCTCATCGACAAAAACATCCTCAAGTAGACCGTACGGCTTATTGTGCAGGTCATTCTCAACCAAATAGAGCGTTGCTCGGCCAACCTCTATCCCACCATCCATGACAAAAAATTTGATTGATTTGTGGTTAGTTCGTTCTATTTTATCGATTTTCATCGCTATCCTTTTACTAAATTATTGCCGAGTTTAACTAAAGCTTTTTCTTTGCTTGTGGGATCACCATGCAAAGCGAACATTTTACCAACTATCTCCAGTCCTGTATGCTTACAAAACGATTCTAGCGATCTTAAGCAATTCTTTGCCGACTGAGTTTCTTCTTTATGCCACTTGCATCTGCCATTTTTATCGAATTCTAATAACTGATGAAAATTTCCAACCGTTAATATTATTGCTTTCTTGCCTTTCAACTCTTGAGAGAAATAGAAGGGAAGGCAGCGGTCCATAAAATTTTTCATGATATCCGAGACGTTATCAAAGTGAATTGGGCTACCAAGAACAATCGAATCGGCTTTCAAGAGTTTTGGATAGAGCAATTGCATTTCATCATCTTGCTTGCATCGGTAGGGGCTTTTGTAGCAACCGCCGCAAGCCCGACAGTGATGGATGTGTTTATCTTTAAGAAGAATCAATTCATAATCTTGCCCAGTTGCTTCGAGCACTGTGCGCAGCATGTAGTTTGTGTTTTTATCACGGGGGCTGCCCGATATGCCCAATATTTTCATAGCTTGATTTTCTAATTAGGATCTAGCGGCCTCCGGTGCAGTTGCGCACAGGAGGCCGTGGGTGACGGAGAGAGAATCGTTCACCACTTTGCGGTTTGGGCAGCGAGGTTGGGGTCGACGATGAAGAGGTCGTCGCCCTGGATCGTCTCGATCACCTCCTTGGATTGCTTTCGCCAGCGCTTGTCCCAGGCTTTGAGATCGTCGCTGCCGAGGCACTGCTCAGCTCCCTCGCGGCGGAGGAAGAGGCCGACAGGGCGGTTGGTATGGCCGCCCCAGAGACCGGTGTTGATGTCGCGGGCCAGCCTCGCCTTGGGTGTGGGGTCATAAAGCGCCACACAGTTCTGGCTGATCCAAACGAGATGGCCGTTGCGCAGCCGTCCACCTGGGAGAACTCCGCTGCCCTTGAGCTGACGGTAGACCAGTTTCTCGACGACTGGCCAGCCATACTCACCCTTCTCGCGGCTGGCTCGGTAGAGCGAGCCGCTGTGGGTTACAACGTAGAACTCATCTGGTTTTTGGTTTGCCAATTTCTCTTATCCTTCCTATCTCTCCGTTCCCTCCAATCTATTTTTATAATACTAATCACGTAAAGTCAATTTAACTTAACGCGTGATGTGTAATTACTTTGTCATTCTGAGCCGATGTTTGTTGAAGGTGAAGAATCCAGCGACCAGTAAGGAGACCTGCGGTTGAAACGATGTGATAGTTGCTTTTCAATCGCTTCGCTAGATTCCTTCGACAGACTCAGGACAGGCTCTTCAGCCGATCAGAATCGACTTCAGGATGACAAAAAATAATGTTTTATAATACTGTATTGATAAAGTAATTACACATCAGGCGTTAACTTAATTATTTCAACATCATCAACGCTGATCCAGGCGCTCATAGCACCGAAGCCGGCTTTGTTGATGTTGAATGGTTCGACTTTTTGGACGTCTTTGAGAAAAACTAAGACACAATAACGTTTGTTTTTAAATTGCTCAAGATAGTAGGGCACTTGGTCAACCTCAATGCCGTCATCGCCGGCAAAAAGATCGAGAACAGTTTCGATATCAATACCGCCAACTGAGACGACACCTTCGTTCTCCGGAAAGAGGGGTTTTTGAAATGTTGGTTTATCGAGATCGGAAATCTGAATAACCTTTTCGACCGTGGCTCTGGCCGTGACCGGCTCGCCGGAATTCTTAAAATAGACCGCATCGGCGGGTTTGATCTGATCCCATGGGGCGACTTTGTTTATGTACCAGCGAGACTCGATGCGTTTCCTGCCATCGAGAATTTTTTCAAGCAGCCCCCACTCCTTTTTCATTATTGCAACGTGATCCACGGCAATTGTATTCTAGCAGATTGGAAAAAAATAGGAAAAACGCGGCAGAAACTGGAGCAGCTAAGTAGAAACGCTTGTTCACTCAAATCGAAACCAATAACTATTTATTAACTTCGGGAATATGCGTCGATCGACGCATGTTCCCGAAGTTAATAGCAGTTAAACTTGATAGAACAATTTTATACATTCATCCAATCCGCCGATTAGATTCATCGAGAGCGATTCGGCAGGCGCAACCCAACGAAAGGCCTTGTGCTCTTTGAGATTTATTTTAACTTTAGGTTCCCGGTCGAGAGTCGAACGAAAGATATGATAAACAAAATCGTAGTCCGGGTAGCGGACAAAAACTTGACGAAGATAAGAAAGCGACTCAAGCGAGGTTTTGAGATGGGTTTCTTCCTTAATTTCGCGAATAATAGCATCAAAAAGCGGTTCGCCGAAATCAATTTTTCCGGCCGGCATGCCCCAAGTACCGCCCTCCGGTTTGTAGTCTTGGCGGTGAAGCAGAACGAACTTGCCGCCATACTCGCAAAAGCAACTGGCGACTTCAAAGCGAGGGTTAAAATTTTCGGGTGCTTCCAGATAGATCATTTACGTTTCGTATTAATTAGTGAGCTGCCATCTCGATCCATTGGGGGCTTCCAAGGAGAGAAATATACAAATTGATATCTGATTGAGCGGAAGATCTCTCGTCTCCAAACAGTTTGATTGGGTCGAAATGACAGATTACTTGGGGATCAGAGAAGAAATTAATTAGCAGCAAACGTATTTATTTGGTGTAATTTTTTCAATTTCTTTTAGTAATTTGACATTATCAATTGCATTATAGAACTTTGCTTTCTTTGCTTCAGCAAAGCTTAGCCACTCTGGTTCTTTAACATACTCCTTTTCGGCTGGAGTTAAGAGATCGATTGAAATATTTCCGCCGGTAATTTCGCACAAATGATAAAGCAATATGGAATGGACGTATCTCTCTTGGTTTCGGAACTTGAAAAATGAATCCTGGCAGGTTAGGAGTTTGCCAACTTTGACATCGAGCCCTGTTTCCTCTTTCACTTCTCTAATCAGTGCGTTCTCGATTGATTCACCCAGCTCAATGCCGCCGCCGGGAAAATCATAGCCATCGTCCTGTCGGGAGAGGAGAATCTTAGCATCTTTGACTATGATTCCGTAAACAGCCGGACGAAAAGAAAGGGAATCAAGGGTGGTTTCGTATTCCTTTCCGTAAACATCCCTGCAGATAATTTTACTGTTTTCGTTCACTATAAATCCTTTGGTATTGGCGGAAGGAGTGGGATTCGAACCCACGGTACGATTGCTCGTACACACGATTTCCAATCGTGCACTTTCGGCCGCTCAGTCATCCTTCCTTAGACCAACTTCTTTGACGTTGGCTCCGAATTTTTTTATTATCTCTATCTTTTCTTTATAACCTTTTTTGTGTTTCAGATACCATTCTCGCTTGTATGCCTCACTTTTATCATTAAACTCTTCAAGATAAATACATTTCCAGTGTCCAAACGGTCTGGTTGATTTTGTGTTTCCATTGTTGTGCTCAGTCACCCTTCTTTCGATATCGGTGGTGAAGCCGATATAGTGCCGGTTGGCTGACGCGTTTTCTAACATATAAACATAGTATGCCATGGTGATTTTGCGATCTTACAACACAAAAACTATACCAGATTTTGAGTTCAAATGAAAGGCTGATGAAATGAAAAAGCGGGCTCCGCACCGTGCGTCTGAAGACGTTTGGTGCTGCGAGCCCGCGTACGGAACCCTCACTTTCTAGCCGGACCCCCGTTTCTTCTTGAGGCGGAAGAAGACGAGAATCACGGCAATGCCCGGAATCGCCAGCCACCACAAGAAGATGGTGATCAGCGAGATGACACAAATGGTGGACCGGTCGCCCTTACTCGGGAACCTCCAGACCGCCACCATGTCGGTGAGCAGTGCTAGAAGAGCCCAGAGAATCAGGCCGATCCAGAGCTTGTGGCTCCAGATCCAGTGCCACGTTCGGGCCGGAAGACCCCGCTCGATTTGCAGCGAACCGGGCTTGAGGGGAGCGAGTTGGGAAAACTCGCGAAGAGTCTCCCAATGTTCTTTCCCCATCAAATCCCACCGCCAGACATTGACCTCGGCGTGTCCCTCCGCACGCACGGTGTTGAGGAACAGCTTGAGGTCATTCCGGGGGATGTACCTAGCCTCGGTGTTGTCCTTGGCGTAGGCCTGGCCTGTATGGATCAGCGGCCGGATGGCGCTGACGCGATCCTTGGGATCGCTTTTGTCGAGCTCTCGCCAGCGGTCATAACGCTCGCGCCACTGACGGTCTATTTCCCGGACGGTGAAGTCCGGTTTCCATGGCCCACTCCGGCCGCGCTTGCCATTGAAGGTGGCCCAGTAGGTCTGAGGCATCACCGTCTGGAAAACGCGGGAAAAGTGGATGGCGGGGAAGGTGTAGCCGGCAGTACGGGGGCCGATACGAGCGAAGGTCGAGTACGAGGTAAAGATATGGGGATATCTTTCCTCGACGTATTCGCCGATTCGCTCGCAGATTTGCGCCGCCGTGTCGTAGCGGTCTTGCAAGGCGAGCTCGATCTCGACGTTGGCGACGTAGCCGTCAACGCCTGCGTCGAGCGCCTGCTTGACCATCGCGACCTCGATATTTTCCTTGCCTGGAGTTCCATAGATATAACTCCAGGAGTAGACTTTGATGCCCTCGCGATGGCAGGCATCGAGCAGCTCTCGAAAGAGCTCCTCGGGGCAGGTCCAGTACCACTTCGCCTTATCGGCGCAGGTACTTTTTCTGCCCGGGCGCTTCTCCCACAGGCTGTGAGTCCGGACAATGATGTAACTCAATCCGGCTTCCTTGGCTTTGTTGGCGATCTGCTCGACATTGCCCCCCTCACAAAGGGACAAGTCGGTGATCCATACGCCGGTCCTCATCTTGGAAGGATGGGACTGAGTGCTGCATCCGCCGAGCGTGATGACGGCCAGAACAACCACGATCGTTCGGAACATCTGTGTGGTCTCCCTCCACTTGAACTTGTTGGGGCATATGCCCCATGATTGCTCCTAGTGGTGAGCTTACGCTCCCAAAAGGTATGCGTATCATATCATAATTATCAAATAAGTCAATGACCAAGCGCCGTAATTAGCGCCAGGAAATTATCAAATTAAAAAAGAGGCCGGGGGTAAGCTCTTGAAAAGCGGGAGAACCAAATACCTTTCAATCTTCCTCTCGCACTCCACTTAGCCTTCTCTCAGGCAGCGGAGGGATTGTTGGAAAGAGGGCGACTTAAAGGGTAATCTTGCCTCGGTGAGCGAGCGATTGTTGATTGCGGATAATTGTTATATTGTTAAACATAATGCGAATGTTGCGAATACTATGAATGTAACCCCACCTAACCTCCCCTTGATCCACCAGTCGGCGGAGGGGAGAAAGGGATGGTGATGGAGGGAATATGGAAGAATCTAAAATAAAAATTACATGTCCGAACTGCAATCAGCCAGTCTCAGTTGATGATGCGCTCTCGCAGCAGATCGAATCAAAGTTTAGAGCTCAGTTAGAAGAAGAGAGTAAACAAAAACTTGAGATTGAAAAGAAAAAGATGTGGGGACTTGCCTTAAACAAGGCTGATGAAAAGTTGAAAGTTGAAAGTGAAAAAGTTAGAGAGGAAAGTGCGAAGAGGGAAAAAGAACTAGAATTGCTGAAGGAAGAATTAGAGCTTCAGAAAAAGAAACGCGAGGAAGCAGAAGCTGTTGAATTAAAATTGCGCAAGGAGAAGGTCCGGCTTGAGGAGGATCGTAAGGCTTTTGAACTCGAGAAACAGCGCCAGCTGGATGAAGAGCGGGCAAAAATCAGAGAAGAAGCATCAAAAAAGGCTGATGAGGAGCATCGTTTAAAAGAAGCCGAGTGGCAGAAGCGATTTGAGGACATGAAGAAGTCCTATGATGATGTTAAGCGGAAACTTGAGCAGGGTTCGCAGCAAACGCAAGGCGAGGTTTTGGAGCTGGAGCTCGAAGAGGCTTTGAAATCGGAATTTCCAACCGACCTGATCGAACCGGTGCCCAAAGGCATAAACGGTGCCGATATTATTCAAAATGTTCGTGACCAGCACGGCCGGTTTTGCGGCTCGATTGTTTGGGAGTCAAAGCGGACCAAGGCCTGGACGGAGGGTTGGGTTCAAAAACTTAAAGATGATCAGCGTAAGGTAAAGTCGGAGATTGCCATTTTGGTTTCACTTGTCTTGCCGCAGGCAATCGTTCATTTTGGTTTTCACGACGGCATTTATGTCTCAACTCCCGAGGCAGCGCTTAATTTGGCCAGAATTTTACGTTTTCAGATCATCAAATTAGCCAGTGCCAAAGCTCTGGAAGAGGGTAAGAGCGAGAAGAAAGAGGTAATCTACAATTACCTTTGTGGTCCGGAATTCAGAGGCCGGGTTGAAGCCATTGTCGAATCATCAGTCGCTATGAGGGATGTGCTGGAAAAAGAAAAACGGGCTCTTACTAAAATCTGGGCAGAGCGCGAAAAGCAGATTGATCGAGTTGCATCTAATATGGTTGGCATGTATGGCGATATGCAGGGCATTGCCGGCCGGGCATTGCCTCAAATTAAAAGTTTAGAGTTGCCGTCAGGGGAAGAAGAGCTGGAAGGTGTCATCGTTGAAGCGGAAAAGATTCCCGCCTCCGCGAGAATGACAAGCGATGATGCGGGAATGACACCCTTTTCCTCTGCCATCCCCGATCTAGTCGGGGATCTTCCGGAAGAGAGTATAATAGGAGAGGAAACCATCGAAGAAATTGTCGAAGTCGAAGCACCGGAACCGAAAAAAGAGAAGGGGGCGGCGCAGTCGTTGTTCTAAATACTAATATCTAGAATTTGGAATTGAATGGATGAAGTCCAGGAAATAAAACAACGCCTCGATATCGTTGAGGTTGTATCCGGTTACCTGACTCTGAAGCGGGCCGGAACTAACATGAAGGCGAACTGTCCGTTTCACAATGAGAAGTCGCCCTCTTTTATGGTTTCGCCTGAGCGTCAGACATTCAGATGTTTCGGTTGTAATGAAGGCGGCGACGTTTTCACTTTCATCGAAAAGATCGAAGGCCTGGATTTTTATAACGCGCTCAAGATTTTGGCGGATCGGGCCGGAGTGAAACTGGAACGCCAGAATGTCAGATACGGCAACACCGAACACAAGGCCGATAAAAAAACCAGGCTTTACGAAATCAACGATTGGGCCAAAAAACTTTTCCATAAAATCTTAGTCGAACATCCCAAGGCAGCCAAGGCAAGAAGCTATCTGGAGCAGCGGGGTTTGAGCGAAGCAACAATCAACCGGTTTGAGATCGGTTACGCTCCCGACTCTTGGGATTTGTTGCTGAAATTCTTGAAATCCGAAGGTTACAAGGAAGATGAGGCTTGGCAGGCCGGCGTGGCCATCAGAAGCGAAAAAGGCAGTTTTTACGACCGTTTTCGCGGCCGCATTATCTTTCCGATCAATAACATTATGGGCGCAACCATTGCTTTTACTTCGCGGGTGCTCGACCCAACTGCCAAGGAAGCAAAATACGTCAATTCCGCCGAGTCGCCTATTTACACCAAGGGCAATATTCTTTACGGCTTGGATAAAGCAAAATTAGCTTTTCGGGAGTCCGGCTTGGCAATTGTGGTTGAGGGCAATATGGATGTTATTGCTTGCCATCAAGCTGGTTTTCAAAATGTCGTTGCTTCTTCCGGTACGGCCTTGACGGAAGGGCAGTTAAAAATCTTAACTCGCTATACTGCCGAAATCGCTTTTTGCTTTGATACGGATGACGCCGGACAAGCTGCTATGAAAAAAGCGGTCGCATTAGCTCTTAGAAACGATGTTAGCGCCAAAATTATTGCAGTGCCTCCGCCCTTTAAGGACCCGGATGAGGCTATAAAGTCCGACCCAGAAAATTGGACCAAGGCGGTTGGGGCAGCCAAACCGGCGCTTGAATACTGGATTGACCTCTTAGTCCGTAAAGACCCCGATCTCTCGGTGCTGGCCAAGAAGAAGATAGCCAAGGAAATATTGCCGGTTATCAAAATGACTTACTCGGAGATTGAAAAAGAATCTTATATTAAATATTTGGCCAAAAAATTGGCTATCTCTGAAAAGTCGCTAGTTGATGTCTTGCAAAAGACAAAATCAGAGAATGCGGAGAGACGAAAGAAAGAAGCCGAAGGGGACGTACATAGAAGAGAGCTTACTTTAGAGGAGAGGATATTGGGTCTGGCCTGGTTTGATTTTGCTTTACTAGGGAAAGTCAAAAGTGGAATCATTGACCTTAAACATAAAGATACGCCCGGTTTTATTGAAATGATCAGGCGCGGCCAGATTGAGAAGAGAAATCTGGATCCGGTTGAATCTCGGCTGTTGGATCAATTGGTGATCGTTCTGGGTGATGAGCTTGACTTGAATAATAATGAAGCGCTTCAGGCAGAAATAGAATTTTTAGCGGCAAGATTGAAAAGGGAAGAAAGAGAACAGATAAAAGCCGATTTTGCCCGTAAAATCGAAGAGGCGGAATCGCGGGACGACAGGGCAGAAACCAAGAAGCTGATAGCGGAGTTCTCCAGATTGATTAAATAAATGAAAAGTGGTATTATTTGCAAGTATAAACATTCGTTCGGACAAAATCTGAAATTCGAATATCGAAACTCGAAACAAATCCAAATTTTCAAAAAAACCAAAAGAAGTTTTGGAATTTATTTGTTTAAGGTTCATTTATGGTTTCGGGTTTTGACACTCGGGTTTGTTGTTCTGAAAGGACAAAGAGATGGCTAAAAAAATTTTCATACCCAAAAAAGAAGAGCCGCTGCCTTTTTCCGACGGTATCAACAGCTTGATGATTAAAGGCAAAATCCACGGCTATATTTCAGCTCGCGAGCTTTTGCAATCCATGCCCGACCCGGAGGCGGACGTGGTTCTTTTGGATCAAGTCTTTGATTACATGTTCGAAAAAGGCATTGAATTCAAAGAAGAAGAGGAAAAGCGGGGCGGTATTATCGCCCAAACATTGGCCGAGTCAAAAGCTAAGAAAGTCAAACGCGGTGAATCGGACGAACTGACCGACGATTCGGTCCGGATGTATCTGCGCGAAATCGGCAAGATATCCTTGCTGACGACCGAAGAGGAAATCAAGCTGGCCAAGAGAATCGAAAAGGGCGACATTCTGGCCAAGAAGCGGTTAGCCGAAGCTAATCTGCGGTTAGTTGTTTCATTGGCCAAGAAATATATCGGCCGCGGTTTGTCGTTTCTCGACCTGATCCAGGAAGGCAACACCGGCTTAATGCGGGCCGTTGAAAAATTTGATTACAAAAAGGGTTTTAAATTCTCAACTTATGCCACTTGGTGGATCCGTCAGGCTATCACCCGGGCCATCGCCGACCAAGCCAGGAC
>CAZGWE010000013.1:25251-25972 GCA_964529405.1 uncultured Candidatus Saccharibacteria bacterium | reverse complement strand
GAGCGTCCCCTTGACGTGGGGAAGGTCAGAAGTCCGAGTCTTCTTGGGTGCACCACGCTTAGCGCGGTATTGGAAACGCTCAACGTTTCACCAAAAATAACTATTATTACGGTAGTTATTTTTTGTATTTTATTCCTATGCTCGCACTGCGATCTTTATAACCCGCTCTGGCTGGTTGGGCGGATTTGCAGGTAACTGATTAAAGAATGCTCCGGTTGGTTAAGTATAAAATAAATTGCATCCGCCACGTCGGATGTTTTCAGGGCTTGCCGGCTCTGTTCCATTCCAAGCTTTTCCTCCTCACTAATGTCGTGTAAATATGTCGCTGTCAGCCCGGACTCAATCAAGCTCACTTTGATGTCAAACTCATGAACTCGCTTACGCAAAGAGAAGGAAAAACCCCGAACTCCCGCCTTGGCGGCAACGTAAATATCGCTGCCAGCATCATAAATTTCAGCGCTCAATGAGCCGACATTAAGAATCCGGCCGCCGTTCTTCATCCGCACAACCGCTTCTCTTGAGCAGTAGATAAACCCGAGCAACATCACGCTCACCGCATAGCGGCTTTCTTCGTGCCCGCTCTCCACTATACTGCCAGCCGGAATGCCCGCATTATTTATCAAAATATCAATATGTCCATAGCAACGGTCCAATTCTTTAAAGGCTACGGCGACTTCATCGGGATCGGCTATATCGGCGCTTATGCCATATGCCTTGATTT
>CAZGWE010000013.1:0-25226 GCA_964529405.1 uncultured Candidatus Saccharibacteria bacterium | reverse complement strand
CCGCCGCAACAAGCCAAGGGCCTTCTCAAGGCGAATTTGATCGCGGCCAAAGATAAAAAGCCGGGCGCCATTCCTGCCTAGCAGTTTTGCCGTTTCCAGACCGATGCCTGCCGTGCCGCCGGATATCGCGACGACCCTGCCTTTTATCCGTCCATTTTCTTTGGAAATTTCTATGCACTCCCGCCTCTCTGATGGGTTATAATACCAAAAGTTGGCTAATAATGAATTATCAAGGAGCAACAATAACCAAAGAGATTGCAAAGACCGGCTGGGCGGATTTTTTAATGCACTTTGCCCGAGAAAATACGGGCAAAAATGTTCGAATTTATGTTGAAAATGACGTAGGCGGCAAAAAAATGATCGGGGCAAATCCCCTCATCTCATTTGAGGGTGATTGCGACGGCAACATAGTCAACGGCGTCAAGATTGTAGCGGGCGAAGAGGGCTCCAATCCGGCCAACGTCTTTCACTTTATCAAATCGCCTCAAAAAATATCTATCGAGGAGAATGAAGAGACGGGAGAGATCGAAAAAATAACTCTAGTGAGCGGCGACGGCATTACAACCACCTTAGAGATTACCGATTAATAAATCTTGAGATATAATCTGTTCGGCACCAAAAGAGGAGACAGGCCGTGTAATTATTCAAATGCAACCAACCATAGACGATGGCAGCGCCAAGTCTTATAGTCAACTCGGTTTAATTATAATCGTATGGTAGTTTGGTCTTTTTCGTTGCGGCAATTCCATTTCTAACCGATAATTAATTAGGTGCTCGTTTGATAATCAGATTGATAAGATTTGCAAGTTTCTATATTTATTGACTTTACATATTATGACATATTAAAATGTGAATTGTCATATTATATTTTTGTAAAGTAGTCTATATGCAAAGAACACTCGAAGTCGGCTTGGTTTGTGGAGGCCCATCACTGGAGCGCGGTATTTCCCTGAACTCCGCCCGCTCTATTATGGACAATTTGGAAAGCGGCAATATCAGAATTCTGCCCTTTTATCTTGACCAGCAAAGACGGGCATACAAGATATCCAAAGCCCAGCTTTATTCTAACACACCCTCCGACTTTGACTTTAAATTAGTTCAATTAGCCAAACCGTTAAGCCGGCCGTCATTTATTCGAGCACTCAAGAAAGTCGGCATTGTCTTCCCGGTTATTCACGGCGCATTCGGTGAAGATGGCGAGTTGCAATCAGTTTTAGAAAAACACCGTATTCCTTTTATCGGTTCTGGTTCAATAGCCTGTAAAACCATTTTTGATAAGTTTAAGGCATATGAGTTTATGGCCGGTCAGAATTTTAAAACTATGCCGACAGCTTTGTTTAAGATATACCACCATGACCACGAACAAATCATCAACGATTTTTTTGAAAAAAATAAAATAAAGCATGCTATCGTCAAACCGGCCTGCGGCGGCTCAAGCATCGGTGTTTTTCCTGTCCACAGTAAAGCGGAAGCGCTTGAGCGCGTAAAATATCTTTTTTCGAAAAGGATGGATACGCGCGTTGTTTTGGAACCATTTGCCGAGGGCACGGAATTTACCGTTATCGTGTTAGAAAACCGCTTTGGCCTGCCGGTGGCGATCCTACCGACCGAAATGGAAGCCGACTACGGCAGATATCAGATTTTTGATTTCCGCAAAAAATATCTGCCCACCCGGCACGTTATTTATCGTTGCCCACCCCGATTTGAGAACGAATTAATTGAAAAGATACAGGTGGGTGCCGAACAAATTTTCGCCGCTGCCGGTATGCATGATTTTGCCCGTTTCGACGGCTGGGTTCTAAAAGACGGCACGCTTTGGTTCGCCGATTTGAATCCCATCAGCGGCATGGAACAACATAGTTTTTTATTTCAGCAAGCTTCTCGCGTCGGTTTGAGCCACCATGGCGTCCTGCGCTATATTTTAGAGAGCGCCTGCCGAAGACAAAAAGTTAAATTGCCGGCTAACAATGAATTGTCAAATAACAATCGAAAAAATATTCCAATTTTGTTCGGTGGAAAAACTTCCGAACGGCAAGTTTCATTGCTTTCAGGAACAAACATTTGGCTCAAACTGTTGCGCTCAAAGGAATACCGACCAATCCCATATCTTCTTGATATGGATAACAATGTCTGGAAACTGCCTTACGCTTTAATACTTAATCATACGGTTGAGGAGATTGCTGAAAATTGTAAACGCTTCGCCGAAAACGAAACAAGATTGTCGTTTCTCGAAAAACGGGCGAGTTTAAGATTAAACATCGATAACAAATTAGAAGATGCGTCACTCTTTGCACCGGTCAAGATGTCGCTGGAAGAATTTGTCAAATCTCACCGATTTGTTTTTAACGCCCTTCATGGCGGAGATGGCGAAGATGGAACAATTCAAACACTGTTTGAAAAACATAAGGTAAGATTTAATGGCCCTAACTCTAAAGTCTCTAAACTTTGTGCCGAAAAATGGCAAACCAACCAGAAGATTTTAGAACTTGGTATTGCTGGTATCAGAATTGCCAACAATAGTCTTGCCAAAACCCGCGATTTGTTAGCTCTCTCATCAGATGAAATCAATAGATATTGGAAAAAATTGGTTAAAGAGCTAAAAGCCGACTCCATTATCATCAAGCCTAACTCTGATGGTTGTTCTTCTGGTGTAGTCCGATTATTCGAGGCTCACGATTTGATAAAATATATTGATTTAACAAAGAACGACGCCCTATCGATCCCCGCTCATACATTTAAGAATCAAACTGGAATTATCGAAATGCCAACAAGCCAACCAGATGAACTCTTATTTGAGGAATTTATTATCACAGATGATGTTTCAATTATTAAAAACGAATTAAAGCATCATCGCCAAAAGGGTTGGATTGAAGTAACTGTTGGAGTGATTGAGTATGATGGCGTAATACAGGTGTTAAATCCCAGCCTGACCGTAGCCCGCGGTGAAGTACTCTCAGTTGAAGAAAAGTTTCAGGGTGGTACTGGCGTAAATATTACACCACCGCCTAGAGAGATCATTAAACCTAGAACTTTAGAAAAATCAAAGGGATTAATAAGAGAACTTGCTCAAAAGATTGGCATCACCGGTTATAGTCGAATTGATGCTTTCTTAAATACCACCTTTGGCGATCTGATTATCATCGAAATTAACACTCTACCAGCCTTAACCCCCTCGACAGTTCTATTCCACCAAGCCCTGGCCGAAGAAAATCCTCTTTATCCAAGAGAGTTTCTTGAAAAAATAATTTTTGACTCCGGTTACTAATTTGACACTTGCACCAGATTACAATTACAATAAGGTCGTCCGAAACCAGGGGGATAACGATGAATAAGTATAGGTTCGATCCGGCTATGAACGCGGCTGGAGCGATCGGCCTTATACTCAAGGCGATTAATTCGCTTTGGCTCGATGTGTATGCCTCGCGCTATATCGAGAAGATGACTACTGATATCTGTAACGTACTTCGACTCCGGGTTTACGGCCGAGAGAATGTGCCAAAAACCGGCGCTTGTATCTTTGGCGTGGCCCCTCACAGCAGCGACCTGGATGGGCCGGTAGCGGCAGTCGCTACCGGACGGCAACTTCTCGATCTCGCCTTCGGCGTAGCCAAGGACCGTTTCTATTGCTCGCCCGGGCGCGCCTATTTTTCGGAGCATATTATCAGCACCATTCCGGTTGAACGGCAAGGATTCTCCCGAAGCAGTTTGGTCCGATCGCGGGAGATACTGAAAACGGGAAAGGGCTTGGTGATACTGGCCGAAGGCACGCGCCAAGGCAGCAACGGCAGCGATGTTCGAGAATTCAAGCCTGGTGCAGCCGCCCTCGCTCTTGAGATAGGTTGCCCCTTAATTCCGACAAGGATTTTCGGGGCATACAGGGTTCTCCCCTTGAACGCCAAATTCCCAAGACGACGGGGGCCGATCATCGTTGTTTTTGATGCGCCACTCATGCCCGAGTACTTCAAGGGCATGGATCGTCACCAGCTCACTGCCAAGCTGGAGTGCAGGGTGCGCGAGCTGAAACTGCCGACACCGCAGCGGTCCGCCTGATTTATCAGAACGGACCGCTTTCATTAGAGCTACATCTTTGTGCCCTCATTGTAGAGAAAGAAAAATTAAGAAAAGGTCAAGAAAAAAGCGATGGTTTGCCTAACGGCCTGTCATTTTGAAAAGCTTTCAATTAATTCCAGATATTTTTGGCTGCTCGGATATGTGCCCGACGCATTTTTCTGCGACATATCGGTACGCGTATCGTCGAATCCGTAACGGGTGAAAAAAATACGTTCGGCGCCGGCAGCAATAGCGCCGGCTGTGCTGGTTTTAGTGCTTTGATAATTTTCTTCGCCGCTTGAACCGTACATTGCCTCTGCTTCAGTCACCCAGACCGGTTTGCTAATATTAAATTCGGCCAGCATATATTTATAAGCGCCAACATTGAAATCGTTTTTCTCTCGATCATTCGAGATGCAATGGACATTACCGATATCAAAAGCGGTTAAGGTCTCTTTATTTTTTAATACCTCCCGATAGAAATTTAAAAATTGCTCATCACCGCCGGCTGCTCCGGCGATCAGAACTTTAGCACTCGAATCGGCAATCCGGATATTCGCCGATGTTTTGACTAATAATTCGGCGTAATCAGCGGCATTGCCTTTCCAAAAGTCCAACCGGCCGCTATCTTGCGGCGGCGAAGTCAGGTCAGGCTCGTTCATTACCTCCCAATATTTAACGGGAATTTTTAATCCCGGCATATCGTCCACTCCATCGCCATCATAGCGTTCAATAATTTGCATGACCCAATTTTGATAGGCTGTCCAATCAACCGGCTTGCAACGGTACTCCGGCAAATATGCACCCCGGCCCTTTTTATCATTCTTGTGCAAAAACTCATCGTTGCTCGAAACCTTACAGTTTGCCGCATTGATTGATTTTTGCTGGTCCCAATCGGCAAATGGCCAAATAGTTGCCAGCATACCCAACTCCGTGCCTTGCATATTCTCAACCAGGTCGTCGGTATCCTCAAAATCAATAGCCGCGCCAGCGTCTTTTTGCATCATATCCCAGACAAAGTAGCCGGGATGCGGCCTGACCCAAGCCGCCCCGTTTTCTGCGATAAGCGAACCATCATCCTCCGATCCACCACCCAAAAAACCGAATTTATTATCCAAAACTTTTTGGCTGATGAAAACCGTTTCGCCGGTTCCGGCACTTTGAATCGTTTTTTTCTTTTCGGCGGGTTTATTTAAGACAAAATAATAAAGAGCCAGCCCGCTTGCGATTATTATAGCCAGAGCGATCAAGACCCAAGACCAAGTTTTCTTGGGCCGTTCCGGCATTTCTTGCTGTTCAATATCCATACCCTATCCTTTTTTGTTAAGGCAGACCTACCCATGACTGTCCGGCCTTTTCTATTATATCAGAGATTAAATTTTTTAGAGTTTCTTAAATGAGGCAAGCATCGTATCGAAAACAGCGACATCTTCTTGGTTGCCCAGTATGAACATTAAATATTTTTTGTCCCCTAAATCATAATATGCATAATAAGAATAAACCGGTAACCCTGTCCTGCCCAAATATGTAACTTCGTATATTATTCCCGACTCTGTCTGAACTTTCCTGACACTTGAAACTTTTTCGGTCGATTCTCCCGGAAGGTAATTTGAGGCAAATTGCTCGAAGGTTAAGCTGTCTGCTTCCTTGCTTTGACCGTTTATTTCTACAGAACGGCGGAAATAACTATATTCATCAATTGCCACTACCCAGCCGTACTGGTCGCCGTCATTATTTTGAAATTTAACCCCCGGATCAGCCGGGACGCATTTCCAGCCAGCCGGATATTTTATCGAGTAGCCAATGTTATTGTCAAAACATGTCTCCCAGTCGGAAGATATGTCATTTATCAGCGATATAGCCGATGCGGCTTTTGTGTCGTTATATTTTTTGTTTAAATCATCAATTTGTAATTGCAGAGCGTTTTTATCCCGAGCCATTCTTTTATTCATAAAATAATATGTTCCGCCTCCGGCTAACCCTCCTGCTACAAGAGTACTGATTAGGATAATCCGCCACGGTTTCATCTCCGCCTCCCTATGTTAATGAATTGGGGAAATTAAGTTTGTGTTTTTCCGACAATCTCAACATTTGGCTAGAAAGGGGACGACTATCTCCCCTTTGTTTTAATTATCTAATTTTACTTTTCACCCGGTTGATTATGTTTTGATAATCTAACTTGTCAAAATCAGTTGTATCAATTTTGATCACCTTGTCGCCTAGGTTAATAAAATGTCGGTTTTCGTCGCCGTTCTCCTTCTTAATCATCTCCAGATTTTTGTCATCAACATGGCCGGGATGACGTTCGCCGGTCTTAATTCGGTTATTAAATCTTTCCAAAAGAATTTCCTGGCTTGCGGTGCAAAAGACCGCAATATAGTTGCAACCATATTTTTGTTGTAGCCGTCTGAATTTGGCCGCATCCTTATCCGGTTCAAAATTGCTTTCAACAATGCAGGGCTGCCCGGCCCGTAGTTGGCACTCAAGAAAATAGTACAAAATTGAGTAGCTTGCCGCCCCCAGCTCTAACGATCGCGCCCTATCTTCCCAGCCCAGACAATCAAAGAGTCTTTCTTTGACGGCATCTTTGTAAAAGAACGGCCAGCAAAACTCTTCGCCCAGTTTCTTGCCGACTGTTGTCTTACCGCTAGCCGAAGGACCG
The DNA here is from genome assembly GCA_964529405.1 of uncultured Candidatus Saccharibacteria bacterium. Taxonomy (GTDB): domain Bacteria; phylum Patescibacteriota; class UBA1384; order XYA2-FULL-43-10; family 1-14-0-10-43-13; genus CAZGWE01. Next base: position 18,514 of record CAZGWE010000013.1, on the reverse strand, counting down.
GAAATAACAATTACGCTTGTTTTTGGCATGGTAGTTAGCAAATATTAATATCTCCGCGACGGCACAAGAATTCGCTCCCGTATGAATTCCAGAAGATTAAACCGGCCCGGTACAGAGGTCGCCCGCCAGAGCAACGTCGAGATAATTCACCCCCGTCCATCCCGATCCTTTCCTTCCTTATTTTACTAACGTCAATTTGCGTCGTTTTATCCAGCCTCTTTGATTCACCGCAAATCTTTGGCTAAAACTGTCCTGCTTCCATAACGTACGTTAACAATATTGTCAAACTCGACATAAATACCGTTCAAATACCTAGTAGGATCGGCTTGATTACTGCCCCTTATTACCATCACCAGATCCATTACCTCCGCCATTACCGCTGCCTTGGCCGGCGCCTCCGCCTGCCCCTTCGTTACTACTCTGATCACCATTCGAACTAGACGTGCTTGTTGTTGATGCATTAGTTGTCGAACTCTGGTTGGTTTGAGCAGCCGTACTTGAATTGTAAGATTCGGTTCCACTGTAGCCACTCAAATAAACATGGTTGCCAAAGCTAGCACCACTATCGTAATTTTGAGCAAACTGTTCGCCTTTGCACTCCAGTGGATGGGCATCGCGATACTCCTTGGTCAAAATTAGATCGTCACGGCTTTTAACTCCGCGTGCTTGATAGTTGGCAAAAACGCCATCCGGCATAAGGGCAAAATAAGAAAAGAATGATGGTTTCATAAAACTGCCAGTGTTAATAGCAATATCGGTGCTGGCATAGCGGCTGATATTGCCGATCTTTTGGCCAGCTTTGACGATGCTGTTCTTGCCAACACCGTCATCCAGATAGATATGGAAGAGGCGCACGGTCGCATCAGGATAACTGTCGGGCCGAATGTAAACTTGGACGCCAATCGGCGTTTGCTCCTCGGCAACTTTAGTGATCTTGCCGTCAACCGGACTATAAATAGCAATATCATTTTTGCCGTCAGGCATCGGCGGTATGCCATTATTGGCATTCCAAGCCACTTCTTTTTCTGCTGATTCTTGTGGATTGAAATAGTGCTTCATGCTTCGACAGCTCTCGCCTGAACCCTTAGAAAAATCGTGGCCGGAGCCTGAACGATATTTGGAGACAGCAAATATCTTAGACAAATCAATAAAATCCGCCTGGATAAATTGAGGCGGGTTACTGTCATCAGCAGCCGTACCGGCACCTTTCTCGATTGAACCATTTTTACTGCCAACAAATCTAACACCAATCGCGCCTAAAACCAAAACAACTATCGCTCCAACTGCAATCTTTATAAACATTGATTTTTTTCCAACCGGAACAACGCCATCTCTCCGATCTTCCAATCCTTCTTTTTCCGCCTCCATCCCGTCTCCTTAAGTATTTAGGTCTGCTTAGCTTTTTCCAATTATACTCTCACGGATAAAAAAAGACCAACAACTTTCGAGCGGTTTCCTTCCGGATAGACGATAGACGGACAATCCAGCCTCTACTTTCCATCGTCCACCATCAAAGAAAAGTTGACAGGGTACTGGGCGAAGTAAGGACTATGGCTTGCCTCGAGTTTTGGTGTTTTTGTTATCATGGACAGCTATTTCAGATGTATTGTCATATTTTCCAGTGCCTTCTTCTCTACAAGGTGCCAATATTGTAGCCAAGCTGTACAGCTATTCTTGGACATCTGTCCAGGATTTGGCTTAATAAATGGAGGTAGTTGATAAGAACGAATTCACTCGTAAGAAAAATGTCGGTTTTGGTTATTGCGGCAGCTATGATGTTTCCGGTTTTTGGAGCAGTATCGATGCAAAATGGCTCGTTGGCAGCATCAAGAGTTGAGGCCGCCGGCAACAAAGACGATCATGGTAAAGATAAAAAAGACGACAAGAAGAAGGATGACAAGAAAGATTATGACAAAAAAGACGGCAATAAGAAGAAGGATGATAAAAAAGACTATGACAAGGATAAAAAGGATGGCAAGAAGTGCATCTGTATTATCATCTGCAAACCTAAAGACAAGCATGGCGATTATAAGTATTGGTGGAACGACTAAGAAATAAAAGAGGTTTCTATATCCGATCGAGGGTAGCCGTAGTATCGGGGTATCGATCAGATAGGGCCCGTGCCTGTCGATGATTAAGTTAAGACCGCTCATATTTGATTGAGCGGTCTTTTCAAATTTTAAAGAAACAACGATCGGTTTCCCGATTTGCTTCTATCATCGCATCCAATATAACCGGCCGCAATACTGCTACCGAAACCAATAGCAGCATCAAGTTTAGGTTAATTGCTTTTTTGAAAGTATCTTAGACAACGCCCGCCGGAACCATCACTGCACAGTTACCTTATTAGTAATAGGACTTTAGCAAAATGTCGCATTTCGAAGAAATGACCAGATATCTTTTACCGGGTTACGGGTAGCACATTGGCCAGGTCGGCTGAAGGATATGGATTAAGCGAAGAACAGAAGCTTTGGCCTCCTCGGTAAAATACGGCTCCGGACAAACCCGAGTCCCAGGCGCAGTTACACCAAAGTCAATATGAGCGCCGTTGCCGCCATAAATTAATTGGCCGATGATATCGCCTTGGCTGACATAGTCGCCGTTTTTAACTTGCAGCCCGGCAGTTAGGCGATCCCCGATTGATTGATCGCTGGAAAAGGTCTCCAAATTGTAGCAAATACTATTTTCCGTCCCGGTATTAACACAAAAACCGGCATGCCAACCCATAATTCCAGACGATTTCTCAACTGCTAAATTCTCAATCGTGCCGGCGGCGGAAGCCTGGACACTGATATCCCTCTCGACCATAAAGTCTATGCCCGGATGATAGAAACCCCAATACGGATTATTGGCATCCATACTGAAAGCCTCATTAACCGAAATAATATCGCCCTCATTAACATACGGCGTAATAATCGAACCATAAGCAAGCTTAGACAAAGTTGTTTGGCTCTGCGTTTGCTGGTTTCCCGTATCGCTTGATTGTTGATTTGACGTATCAGCGATCGCTTGCTCGCTCCGGCCTGATCGGCTTTCATTGGTTGACTGTCCCTGGTTTTGGGTACTATTTCGACCCTCATTTTTTTGGCTATTTTGTTGGTCCTGGCTACCGTGATTTTGCTCCGCCTGTTCTTGTTCGTCCGTTATTGCCGTCTCTTTACTCGATTTTTTAACTTCCTGTCTCTCCGCACTCTCACCGATCACCTCCATTGAAAGACAGTATTTCATAAATTCTCCAGCTTCGTCTAAACTAAGTTTTTTCTTAGATCCACTAATTTCGGCTGTCACTTCTTTACCGTTTGATTCATGGGTTAACTTTTCGGGACATTTTAGCTTAGCGCTCTCGGACGGAATATTGCTGGTTTCTTTTTTGTCTTTAACTGTATTATCCTCGTCACCATCCCTATTATTATGTGTCGCCACTACAACTATGGCTATCACTATAATAATAGCAACGCCAGCAGCACCCCGCCAGATCTTGCGTCGGAATCGTTGCTTATTTAGCGTTTCTGAAATGTTGGTTATTTTATCCAAGTTTTCCTGCCTCTATTTAATTTTACCAAAGCGGTATTATTCCACAACACATTGTCAAGCCAATGAGCCCGTTGAGCGATTACTGTCACTTTTCATTTTATTTTAGCCCCAAAGGAGAGTAAAATATTATCCAGGTAAAGACAGACTCGACAGGGACGCTTCCGAGATCGTAGCTAGGTTTGCGATAAGAGCAAGATAAATTTAAATATAACCGCTCCTTGTCATCCCGCTAAGGCGGTGATCTAATGATATGATAGATTCCCGATCTCAAGCTTACAGTCAGAAATGGCAGAGCGGTTAGTGGTTACATTTAAAAAGGGAACAGGAGAAATATGAAGCGAGAAGAGATATTTTTCGGTTTATTAAGGCTCGGCTTGGGCTGGATTTTTCTGTGGGCTTTTTTAGACAAACTTTTCGGGCTGGGTTATGCCACCCCGTCAGATAAGTCTTGGCTTTCCGGCGTCTCGCCGACGGCCGGTTTTCTCCGATCCGCTTCGGGTGTTTTAGCTCCGATTTTCAATAATCTGTCCGGCAGCACGGCAGTCGATTGGCTCTTTATGCTGGGGCTGGGATTAACCGGCTTGGCTTTGGTTTTGGGCATCGGCATGAAGATTTCTTGTCATGCCGGCGCGCTTCAAATGTTTCTAATATGGCTCTCGGTTTTACCGCCCAAACAGAATCCTTTTTTGGACGAACACATCATCTATATTTTAATCCTTCTTCTTTTAGTTCGAGTCCGGGCTGGCGACTACTTGGGGCTTGGCAGGTGGTGGAGAGGGACCAAACCGGTTAAGCATTTTTCTCTGATTGAATAATCGGAGGCGGCATAAAGATTTAGTATGAGAAAAAAACTGATTGTTTTCATTTTCACAATAGTAGCAATCACAGGCGGTTTTACTGCCTATAAATATTTTTCAACTGTCCAAAAATCCGATATTTCTTTAAGCGGTATATCTATCGGGAATCAAATATGGAGCGGTGAAATTTATGTTACGGGAGACATTGCAATTATAGGAAATCTTACGGTTATGCCCGGAACAACGGTCAAATTTATGGTCGGCGATGATCGCCGCAGGGGAGACGAAGTGCCAGCAGACGGTTTTAACGACAAGGATCCGACCCGGCTTAAATCATATACAACTTCTCATTCGGGACTTTTTGTTTCAGGAAAATTGATCGCCAAAGGCACGCCGGCCGGACCTGTTATTTTTACCTCTGCAGCGCAACAACCGGATTTAGCCGACTGGGAGGCAATTGTTTTTCGGGGTAACGGAAGTATTGTAGATAATATCACTGTCGAATACACGAGAAATGGAATTAATCCCATTGGCAAACAGCCAAACAGTGTCATTCAAAACACCATTTCCCGCCATACGATGTGGGGCGCGATATCTTCGGCTAATTCAAATATTAGAATAGTGAATAATTATTTATCTGATGCGGGACACGAAGGGATTGATCTTAAATATAACGGAGACCAGGAGGTTGCCAATAATATTATTGACGACTGTCATACCGGTATCGCTTCCATGGCCGGATCGCAGCTTATTAAAGACAACTCTATTACAAACTGCGGCGACGGTGTTTATATTGATCCTAAATCAAGCGCGACTGCGGTTGGCAACTCTTTCGTCTCCGCTCCGGAGGAAAGCCGGCGGGTCTGGCGCTATGGCGACTACGAAATCCCCGTCTTCGACTATCCCGAATTATAAGCCGCAGTTGGGATCGCCCCCAAGATTCCCGTACTGAGAATTTGCTGTGATATCCATATACCTATTATTCATTTATTGGTCTTGGTTTTTCGATAAAATTGCCTGATCGGTTGATCGTGACGCAAAAATTGTACCGGTTGACAACCATAAATAGCATCAACCATAATAATAGTATTATTAGCGCTACTTTTAATATCGGAGGGAGTATGCGAAGGCACAAGAAACTCATCGCCAAAGTGCTGGTGTTGGCACTTATTTTTGGCGTTGTCATATGGCAGCGGGGAGGAAAGGAAGCGTTTACCAACATTCCTCACGCCAAAGCAGGCAACATTTCGAGTCCAGCGTGGACATTAAGCGATTCCACTTTGGGCGCAACCGGGGTAACATACACCCACACCTTTACCACGGCTACGGAAATCCCGGCCCAAACCGGGCGAGTAGAGATTCTTTTGACCCTTGACACGCCAAACCACCCGCGTTTTGACGCGCAAATCGGGCTTGGCGCTGCCACTACGGATGCCCTGGAAAGCAGCTGGGCAGAGCTTTACCCGGACGGACCGCAGCGAATGATCATCGCGGTCCAAAACAGCTCCCAAGCTGCAATTCCTGCCGGTACCGTAACCATCGCCCTGACCAATCTTCAGAACCCGTCTCAAGGCGGTGTCGTCTACACCAATACCTATACTCTGAACAACGGACAAGCACTTGACGGCAATAAAAACGGCGCTTCAAATGGCACAATCGCTATGGGAGATATTTCTTTGACGATTACTGTCACTGATGCGGCAACCGAAAATCCAGTTGGCGGATATGAGCTGGAAATCCATCCCCAGCAATGCTGTGGCGGTATGTGGCGAGCAAAAACCGGCTCTAACCAAAACGACCTTGACAACTATGGTAAAGCTAAGTTTTATGGCGTTACAGACGGAACATATATCTTAGAAACATCGCATGGTATGGATCCGAATAGTCCGGGCGGAGCGTCTTTGAGCCAATACATGTCGATTGAACCGCAGAATATCACTTTTCCGCTCCAAACTCCGACCATGAGTATAGCTCTTCAGAAATCCAATAAATTTATTAACGTCACTGTCAAATATGCCGACACTGGCACTGTAATCCAGGGGGCATTTGTTAATGCTTTCACTATGGGGGGAAGCGGTTTTGCCTTCGGTCAAACCAATGCTCAAGGTGTTGCATCACTTAATATGGCCCTAAAGAACGATAAATCTAACGTTAATGTTATGGTCATGCCTCCAATGGGACCTCCCCCGGGCCAAGGCGGACCAGGGCAGCAGCAGCTGCCTGAATTCGTTAGTAAACCGCCAGTACCGGTTGCCTTCAATCAACCGGCCAGCGTAGCAGAGACTGTCTCCATGGAGGTGCTGGTTGAGCGTCCCAACGCAACCGTAACGGGAAAACTCGTAAATCCCGACGGCACTCCGGCGACTGGCGGGTTGGGTGCTAATAACTTTAGAACCCACCAGCACCAGCCGTTAATGCTTCAACAGGATGGGTCATTTAGCTTTAAAACAAGTTCAAGCACCGGTGAATGGATGCTGGACCGTTTTGATCCAAGCGGCCAATACGCTATGCCGAAAACCAAGTTTACAGTGAAGGCAGGAACCACTGATATTGGCACAATTAGGCTTATTGCGTTTGATGGTTCTATCGCTATTAAAGCATACCGTGTCGACAGCGGTGCTGATGTTGCACTTTCCAATATTCCGGTAATGGCTTTTAACTCCAAAGAGCAGGGGCCACCAACTATGGGCTTCACCGGCAGCGATGGTACAGGGACTATCAGGGTGATGAAAGGCCAAACCTACCGGATAATGGCTAATCCGGGTGGCGGCGGACCAGGCATGCGCGAAGGCGGGCCAAAGGATGGTCCGGGCGGTCCCGGCGATGGGCCAATCGGGATTATCAAGTGGATCGATTCAGCTTATGCCCAGCAGCCTGTCGGTCAAATGGGCGCAGCTGATGCTAGCCAGCTTTTCCCCGTCACCGGTCCCCAGAAGGGAAGCAATGGAGACACTTTAACTTTCAAGTTTGATAAGGCTAGCATCCAGGTAACGGTAATTACCAAGGATAGTGCCGGTAATAGCGTTACTGATGGTAATTTCGTCAATGCCCGGCCAATCGGCGGCGGCGGTCCGCAATTCGGTCCCGGTTTTGGCGGACCCGGTTCCGGAGGACAGGCAACAGTCTATACTACCACGGGAAAGTTTATTTTTAATGCTTTCTATCCTCCTGACTCAGAATATGTTGGGCGAGAAAAAGAAGTTGACATTACTGCAAATTCAAATGTCGAGCTAGTCGTTTCCAAGAAGACTGTTACTATAACTGGCGAAATCCAAGATGCCTCGAATAACAACGCGGTGATTAGCGGGGAAACAGCTAAAAAATTAAATTTGATGGTCGGCGCTTTCTTCAAGGGAGGATTTTCAGACGGCGCTGTTGACACCGCTACCGGCACTTATAGCATCAAGGTTCCGCCCCTGGTAGATGTTAATGTTGGTGTTGCCCCGGCCGATGCTATTATGGGCGGCACATCAGAGTACGTCCCAAGCCTTTCGCCGGACCCGGTCAATGCCGCAGACGGAGCAACGGTTACTCGCCACTTGAAACTGGCTAAAGTCGACGCTACCATCAATGTGACCGTCAAAGACCAAAATGGCAATGGACTAGAGGGAGTAACGGTATTTGCAAATAATAAGCTTTCAGATATTGTTGGTGAAGGCCCGGGAGGGGAAGGTCCTCGGCCGGAGGGACCGGAGGGACCGGAGTTCGGATTCGAGGACGTTACCGATGCCACAGGTAAAGCTACAATCATGGTTGCTCCGGACGCTTACAACCTTGTCACAAATGCCCGAGAAAGAGGCCTCTTCGCCACAGAACAAACCAAGGTCACAATCGCATCGCAGGAAACTAAGGCTGTGGACATCAACCTGGTTCAGGCTGACGCTACACTTGAAGTTGAAGTTAACAAGAGTGATGGTACAGATCTTAATGAGGCATCGGTCCAAGTCTTCAATGATGCCGGAACGATTGCTTTCCAAGTTTATGATGGGAGTGAAGACGATAAAGACGGTGCAGTCAACGGTGTGGTTAAATTTGATATCCCCTCAAATAAGACCGGGGATTCGTATAACGTCCAAGCAGGTAAAGACAATCCCGAGGCCGGTTCTGTTGAGGAAAGCGTCTTATCCAAAGTGATTATCGACAGAAATGAGGATGAGAAGACTACTTTACCAACAACACTCCAGGCAGATGCCTTGGCTAAGCCTGTTAGCTCAAGCGTCGACACTTCGTCTACTGCTTCCATCGAGCTTACAAAGGGCGGTGAGTCCGAAGTGTCATTGTCCATTCCTGCCGGCGCCTTTTCATCCGGTACCTCAAGCGAGGAGAGCGAAGATTCATCGAGCAGCGGAACTGCCACTGTAAGCCTAACTCCATTACAAGCCGAAAGTGTTAATACTAAGGGCGACAATGTCATAACAGGTGTAAAAATCGAGGCTATGGATAGCTCCGGCAACAACATCAGCACGCTTTCATCGCAAGCCACTGTTACTATTAGCTACGAGGATTCCGATATTCCGACAGGTATGACAGAAGCTAACTTTATTGAAAAAGCTTCATTAAAGTCATTTGATGATAATGCCGGCAAGTGGGATTCTCTAATAACCAGCAAATGCGATGCGGCAACCAATACCTGCACAGCTATTACTAACCATTTCACTGATTTTGCAATCACCACATCGTCTGATACTACCGCACCGGCTGCGCCAACCAGCATTGCTGCCTCGGCAGGCGACCAGAAGGCTACTCTGACCTGGGTAAATCCAACCGACTCTGACCTCGTCGGCATCAAGGTTTATCGGTCAACTACATCCGGCACGGTTGGTGATTTGATTACCACTATCGATAACAAGACGACATTAAGCTACGAAAACACCGGTTTGACTAACGGTATCACTTACTACTACACCGTCCGAAGCTACGACACGGCTGGAAATATTTCAATGAACACTGCCCAAGTCAATGCTACTCCCGGAGTCTTGCCGCTAACCGGTTCGGAGTCTTGGCCAATGAAAATGTGGCTGAAGGCAGTTAACCTTCTGTCAAATCTATTCTAGATTGGCGATAAAGAAGCAGCCCTGAGTGAAAATCGAAGGGCTGCTCTTTGTTGGTAAGCTTGTGGAATAAATATGGCAAAATTAAATACATTCTTTGGTCGGCTGAAAGAAAAACTTAATCAGCCGGTTTTTGGTCAACCTTCAGAGAAAAAACCGAAGTCTCCTGCTAATAAAGGGTTCTTGCATAGACATGCTATATCGACCGGTATAATCGTTGTAGCAATCATTGCCGCAAACGTGACCCTTTACATTCTCTACCCGCGTGATTTGGGTAACCAGTACATCATCAATACTCCAACAAAAGAAGCTGTGGCTGCTGAAACTGAACCGGTTAAAGAAAAGCCAAATATTAGCGAATTTGGTTTGGATATAAGCAAAATAAACGTCTGGGTTCCTATCATTCCTTCAGTCGACACCGGTAACGAGGCCGGATACCTTAAAGCTTTGGAGAGCGGAGTGGCATTAAGCAAAGATTCTGCCGAAAGTCCTGAAAAACTAGGAAATATGTTTATTTTTGGCCACTCGGAATACTACAAAAATAAACCGGGCGATTATAAGCAAGTTTTCCAAGAACTCAACAAGATGAAAAAAGACGACACTTTCACCGTTTATTACCAAAAAGTTGCGTATGCTTACGAAGTCACCGATTCTAAAGTGGTGGCCGCCGATGATTTCTCTGTTCTGGATGCGACGCCAGAAGACAGAAACGATAAAACAATTACAATCATGACCTGCTGGCCCCCCGGCACTGTCCAGCACCGCTGGATCGTATTTGCCAAACAAATATGATTTAATCGAGACCGTTTAAACGGTCTCGATTTTAGACGTTGGAGACATTTCACATTTAGGCACGGTTTTAGCGATAAGAACGAGAAACATCCAGTCCTCAAAATTATAAGATTAAAGCGTTATTGCAAATATCGAGATCAAGAGTGAAACGTCCCCCCAAACATCCCACTGGTTCGGTTCAAGATATTGCTCTCCATTTCCATTCGCTGCTTTCATCCGACTAACTGCCGTTAAAATCAAAAATCTAAATCTCTACACCTAAAATACCCATAATTGCCAAAGCGGTGGCGACCAGTATGACAGCATAATAATATTGCCAGGACTGTTTGGTTTTATAAAAATAGATCAAAGTGCCGACTGTTAACAAGCCGCCAACAGAATAAGCAATGGCCGGCCAACGGTAGAGAAAGATTCCCGCCGTTGCCAAAACAACTGCCGCCGGCACGGTCAGATAAGTGGCTTTGGCTAAAGTACCTAGCTTCGACTTCAAAACCGACCATGAAACAAAACAGATGACAAGAGCAGACAAACCGTGCATCAGCGGCGGATACCATTTATATTCCAAAAAAACGTTTGGCGAAGCAAACAGCCCGATAAAACGGGCGGTTAGGTTTTGAAAGAAATAATCAAAGAAAAGAGCAAGGCTTATTAGAATAAACCCGCCTCCAGGCACCAGAAAGACCGAAAAAATATTTTTGGCCGGAGAATTTTTCGGCATGACTCCCCATTTAGTTGAAGCTAAGTGAAATTATTACGGTTATTCGTACCGGAGCGCTTCGACCGGATCGAGCTTGGCAGCACGGAAAGCGGGATAGACACCAGCCAGCATACCGATAAGGGTAGTAAAAGCCAATGTGCCCAGAATGAGCCAAAGTGGAAAAGTGAGCGCAATATCAGCCGTCACGCCCATCTTGGGTAAATAAATGGCAATGTAGTGGTTGGCAATCTTGGCCAGGCCGTAACAAACAATTAAACCAAAGACACCGCCCCAAAAACCAATCAGCGCTGCTTCAAATGTGAACAAACGCCGGATGGTAGCCCGGGTCGCTCCGCAAGCCCGCATCACGCCGATCTCATAAGTTCGCTCGTACATCGACATAACCATTGTATTAATAATACCGATACCGGCTACCACCAAAGCAATACCACCAATAATTGAAAGAATGATGGAGAGTCCGGTTAACATCTCCATCAAGTCAGCTAAAGCATCTTTGGATGTCAACGTGCCATAACCCAGCTTCTCAACTTCTTTGGCAATTGCTTCAACGTTTTCCGGTTCATCGGCTTTAATCATAATTGAACCGTAGCCGTTTTCTTTTGACCGGTCGGTGACTTTAAGATACATCGGAGTTGGTAAATTGCTCTGGTCGACTCTTTCTCTCTCCCGCCGTTCCTGTTCCGTCTTGTCCCATTCCCAACGCTTCTCTTTTGAGAGTTCGCGGGCAAACTCGATCGAGATGAAGTTTTGATTATCAGTCGCCGCCGAACTGGTTACGCCGATAACTTCGAATTTAAGTTCGATAATCCTGCTCTGCAACTCCTCCCAGTAGTCTTTACTACCGCCGTTCTCGGGCGGCCTGGGTATATCCACGCCCCAGCCGGTGTACCAGCCCTGAGTCTGAACGATGACATTTTTGCCGATCATCTCGTTTGGTTTTTCGGCGTAGCCCCACCGCCTTAAGTTATCCATACCGATAACAACTTTGCCGATATCGCCCTTCTCTATGGCCCGTCCGGCTACAATCGGAATATTAATTACTTTAGACCCGGCTTCCAAACCGGTAAAGTTCGCCCAACCCTTCTTGGTGCCCGGCCCCATGTTCATCTTGCCAAAGCTGGCTACTATCACCGGACTGACATCGGCAACACTATTGATCTTTTTTAATGCTACGATAGTATTGTCGTCTAACCTTTTGCATTCATCTTTACACTCGCCGCCATCGCCGCCAAAGAGGTTTTGGTTATTGTCAAGAATTGTAGCACTCGGCGTGACCGTGACAATTGACAACCCCCCCATTGATTCAAGCTGTGCTCTGAAAACTTTTTTGGCATTAGTTGCAAGAGAAACAATTAATATAACCACCATCGCGCCAATGATAATGGAGACGATAGTCAAAATTGTTCGCGCTTTTTGGCGCGTAAGATTGCGAAAAGCAGTGGTAATATAGTCAAAAAATCTCATAGCTTAGGTTACTTATTTGAACGTAGCGCCTCTACCGGATTTAACCTTGCTGCTTTGAAAGCGGGATACAGGCCGGCAAAAAAAGCGATGATTGTGGTAAAGCAGACTACGCCGCCAATAAGCCAGTAAGGGAAATAAACAAAATCTTCAACTGGAATAGCACCAACATTGCCGGATTGCTCCAGGTAATAGTTACCGGCCTCTGCCGCGCCGTAACTGATAGCCACACCCAGCGCTCCGCCCAGAAAACCGATCAAGGCTGCCTCAAAGGTGAAAAGCCGCCGAACAGTCGCTCGCGTAGCGCCGCACGCCCGCATTACCCCAATCTCTCTGGTTCTCTCAAAAATCGCCATAGCCATAGTGTTGATAATACCAATGGCTGCAACCACCAAAGCCAAACCGCCGATAGAAGCCAGGATATCACTAATAACCTTGATCAACTTTAAAATTTGATCGATCATCTCTTTAGCGGTATTCGCCCCATATTTTAATTTTACGACATCAGCTACTACCTTGTCGGTGTTATCGGGACTATCTACTTTAAGAATAATTGAGTTATATCCCTCACTCTTAAGCCTGTCGGTCGATATGAGCTGGACCGGCGGCTCTTTTTCTCGAAAACTGCTCCCCGATTCTTCTGTGCGTTTTCGTCTCTGATCCCAGTCATCCCTGGCCGTCTTATCCTGTTCCCAACGGCGTTCTGTTTTTGTCGCTCTGGCCCATTCTATATTGGTATAGTTTTGATGATCTTCACCGGTCGCAGCAGCCACACCGATAATTTCGGCTTCGATTTCTAACTTTTTCTTTCCCTGTTCATCCCACCAATCTTCGCCGGCATTCTCCGGCGGCTTTGGCACATCAACTCCCCAGCCAGTGTAGTACCCCTTGGTCTGAAACAGCAATTTCTTTCCAACCACACCCTCCGGGTTGTCGCCAAACCCAAAACTCTTAGCCGCGCCCTGGCCCAAAACGATCTTACCTGCATCATCGCTCTTTACCGCCCGGCCGGCTACTACGTCAACTTTCATCGCATTACTATTTGGATCAAGCGCTATAATATCAGATCTGATTTTTTTATTACTGCTACCATCCTTAAGCCGCATGAACTCAAACTGAACAGCGGTAACAGGCGAAGCGTCGACAACATGATTAATCTTTTTGACTTCGGTAACTGTTGCATCTGTGATCTTTTGCCCCCCGCTGGCATCATAATTAACATTAAGCAAACCGCTACCCTCAGCGTCCGGATCAGCACTAACTGTCACCATCGAAAGCACGCCCATATTATTAATCATCTCCGTAAAGCTTTTACTGACATTCTGGCCGATCGAAATCAAAGTCGTCACCGCTACCGCGCCGATGACTACGGCAATAATCGTCAAAAAAGTCCGCAGCTTCTGCCGCCCCAGGTTCTTGAAAGCATAACGAACGTAATCGGTAAATTTCATTTCCCTCTAAACCAAAACTCAAAAGCCAAAATGATAGAGAATAATAAAAATATTTTTTAATTTTACACTATCATTTTGATGCTTGATGCTTGAATTAAGCAAAATTTCTATGAAATTTTGCCGTCCTGTATCTTAATAATTCGATCGGCTTGCCGGGCGATGTTGGGGTCGTGGGTGATAATAATCAAGGTGATGCCGCCTTTTTTATTGAGCTCTTTAAGCAAATCAATAATTTCCTGGCCGCGTTTGGTATCCAAATTGCCTGTCGGCTCGTCGGCAATAATAATGGCGGGACTGTTAGCCAAAGCGCGGGCAATACAAACACGCTGGCGCTGGCCGCCGGAGAGCTGGTTGGGCTTATGGTTCATGCGGTCTTCCAGTCCGACAGCCTTGAGGCATTCTATTGCCCGCGCCTTTCTCTGCCCCGATGCCATCTTGGCAAAAACCAGCGGGATCATAACGTTCTCCATGGCCGTATAATTACTTTGCAAGTTAAATGTCTGAAAAACAAAACCGATTTTTTTATTACGATAAAACGACAAACTCTTGTCGTTTATGTCATTAATCCTCTCTTCATCAACTAAAACATCGCCGGAATCAACTTTATCGAGTCCGCCGATGACGTTAGCCAGTGTTGATTTGCCGCTGCCCGATGGCCCGACGATAGCCACAAAATCACTGTCTTTGATATCCAGATCAACATTATCGAGAGCATAAATCTCTTCCCCGCCCAATTTATAGGTCTTTGTTACGCCTTTGATTTGAATCACGTTCCCTCCGCTTGCTATGCGCTAATTATAGCACTACGAACAATCAACGGCTAGCTGCCAGCAAATAAATCTTATTTATTTGCTGAAATTTGTATTGTTCTGAAACGTTTTTTCGCGAAATCCATCTATCCTCGGGGGATTCGAACCTCCGGTCTCCCCGATGCGGATGGTACCCCGAGGCAGATTCGAACTGCCAACCTTCAGTACCGGAAACTGATGCTCTATCCATTGAGCTATCGGGGCGCTCCGTTTACCAAGCTGCGAGGGCGCAAGCCGATTTTCTTGAACCAATAGTTCGATCATAGCCGGCCTTTTTAATAATATCAAGCCTTATTGAACCGATTTTGTTTGCCTCTTTATGCAGGTCAATGCACATTAATAGAACCGCGCATAGAGGGGTGGATCAAACAATGGTACGTCCGACTGCCCGGGCCGGTAAAGACCATTTGAAAACTCTGCCCGGGCTCCAAAATGCCCGAATCAAATCCGCCGTCATCGGCCGTCACGGTGTGCGGGACAGAATCATTATTAATCCAGGCCACTACAGAATCTTGAGGGATGTCAACCAGAGCCGGCTGAAATGAAAGGTTTTCAATAGAGACGGTTACCTTGACCATCTGCCCGACTTGAGTACCTGCAACCTCTTGCTCAACGCTAATTTGAGCGCTTGACCGGCCCAGAGTCGAAACGGAAATTTTCGATTTGGCCGCTGTTTTTGGGACCGGTTTGGACGGAGTAGCCGGAACCGACGAGGATTGTGCTTCCGGGGAGGGAGCGCTTACGGCAACTGAAACCGGCTTACCCTCAATCTGATAAAGGGGCAAATTCAGATAAAAGTTAGTCTCATTTATCGTATAACCCCTTTTAACAATTTCGTCTTTGGATTTGATTGAATCGGCTTGGTAATCGGCCGGAAAGTAATTTTAAGTAATTTTATCAAGAAATTTTTTGTTAATATTATTTTTTGACGAAGACGATCCGTTTTAAAGGGCTGTAGCCAACGTTGCCCGGAACGCTTTCAACGATGTCTTTTTGGTCCGGCACGCGGATCGGCGCCCCTTTGCTATCATAACTGCTGATCAGGGTATAAACTTTGCCGGCCGCGATCTTGCCGTCGTCATTGATGTTCCGCAAGACATTATCTTCAAATTGCCAATAATGGACTTGCTCGCCATCCGCCCAGCCGGAATTCTTCGCCCGGTCGGGCGTAATGGTATCGCTCTCGATGATAAAGGGACGGTTAACAATTTTGCCGCTGTCTTTGGTCGGCCAACTATGAGAAGCAATATCGGAAACAGACTTGGCGCTGTCAGCCCGATAATCGCCCGGCACCGTCACATATTGGATTCGCCAGAACGGGACGGTTTGCATCTCCTCTTTCTTCCGGTCAAAGATGTCTTTCTGGTTTTGCAGCGGCTGGGGATTTTGACCGTTATCGTATCCGGTTACCAAAACATAAATGTTGCCGACCTCCGCTCCCGCTTGCTCGAAATTATACCAGCTAACCTCGCGTCCATTGTGCCAACCCGAAACAGAGGAAAAGTTTTTGGCCTCGAGTCTTATGGTCACCACCGGCCCGGTTTCCCGGTTTTGCTTCTCCCGCTCCGATTTATTCTGGTCCACTTTGACTAAAATAAAAACAATCCCGGCAACAATCAAGGCCGAAATGAGGGCGGCGGCAATAATTCGCCGGCGTTTTGGTTTGTTCTTTCTGGACCGCTGTTTTATCTTGACCAAGCATCCTCATTAGGCGTTTCTGCTAATCATTTTATCAGTTATTGCCAAACCGTCCTTTGTTATTTTCAACAAAATTTCCGCCTGTCGCCACAGCGTTAATGTCGAAAGCGTCAATGACATCTGCCTTTCCGACTGGTCAATTGCCGGCTTTTTGCGCCAGCTCTTTGATCGCCTTGACTTGGGCCGCAACTTCTTTAGAGAAAAAACAATAGGTCCGGCAATAACTTTGCCTCCGATTTTGGCCCGCCCTGGCCGCTTAGCTCAATAGGTAGAGCGCTGCATTCACATTGCAGATGCCGCTGGTTCAAGTCCAGTAGCGGCCACCAAAAAATAAAAAGGACCCGCGGATAATCCGCTGGTCCTTTTTATTCATCGCATAAATTGTGATTTATTCTTTCACGAAGCCGCGCCACACTTAGCGTGGTTCCCGCGGGAACGAGAGTAAAGAGTTACTTCTTCTTGGCTGTCACCTTGAGCTTCTGGGTTTTCTCCGGTCGGGCTTTTGGTACGGCGATGGTTAAAACACCGTTCTCCATATCGGCCTCTGCTTTATCGGCGATGACCTCGGAGGGCAGGGAAAAACTTCTTGAGAAAGAACCGGCATAACTCTCTTTGTAAAAATAGCCCTGTTCCTCCTCTTTTTCCTCCTTCTCCTCTTTTTTCTCGCCCGAGATAGTTACAATTCCATCCGAAGTAACTTCAATGTCAACTTCGTCTTCCTTCAGGCCGGGCAATTCGGCCTTGACCACAAAATCTTCTTTGCGCTCTTTGATGTCAATTTTTGGCATTGTGACCCCGCCTCTTCTCGAGACAACATTGTCAGATAAGAGTCGGTCAACGACATCGCCAAAGGAAACTGCGCTCAAAGGCCGCCATGGCTCTAATTCTCCTATCATGTTCTCCTTTCCGGCCTCTATTAAATTGGGCCGATCTACTACATTGATTCTAATCTTATCACTACAAAAAGCATTATTAATTTCTTTTTCAATCTCGCGCTGAAAACGGAAAATATCCTCAAAAGCCCGGTCAAAAAACCGGCAAAGCTGAATAACGATTGGCAGTGATGGCAAACTCCGGCCCTGTTCGAGCGAGATGATTGACTGGCGCGAAACACCAAGCGCTTCGGCTAACTCCTCCTGGCTCAAGTCGTGCTCCTTGCGCAGCTCCCGCAATCTGTTATCAATTTCCAAATCTTTATCTTCCATCCATTTGCCCATTTAAAAATAATACAACTAAAATGTAAAGTATACTTTACACTTTGTCAAGAGATCTTTAAAACAAAAAACGCCCGGGCAAGTCGTACCCGGGCGGTATTCAGATCAGGTTAGCCGATGATTTCCCCGATGCCAAAGATCGTGCAGATAAAGCTGCTCGGTCTCTGGCTCTCGGTTCCGGTCTTTAGGGCAACCAGCCCCAGAAAGTGAGAGCCCGCAACCTGCCGCTGTTGCGGCGTGAAGTAGACATCTTCCCTCGAGACGACGCCCTCCAGCTTCTGCGTAAGCTCGCCGGCCGATATCGGTAACGAGGGAGACAGCCAGCTTGAGATGCCGTCTATCTTATAGCGCATCTCTTGGCAAACCCGGCTATTGGTAAAACCAATCAGCCGGCCGGCGTTTTGCCTGCCGGTGAAAACCGGCTTTTCTTTTATCTTTTCAAGGCGCAAGCTGATCTCGCGCTTGGTATAATCTAACACTTCTGCGTCCGACAGGCCGCTTTTGAGCGGTCTGATATGCCAGGTCTTTGTCAGCAGTTCGTCCTTCTCGTTAACGGTCCCTAGTTGGACGATAACACGCTCGATCAACTTTGGCTGCTCAGATTTCCGCTGTTGGTACTGCCGGACATACTCGAATGGGGCCAGAAAGTAAAGCCCCCGCATTTGATGAAGCTCGACCCTGCGTCCGTTGCCGGCCGCCTCTTGCGGAATCTGGTAGCCACGACGTCCGGATACCATGACGGCGCTTAAGAAACGGAAGCTGGACTCCTCAAATTTCCTGGCGCTTTCCTTGGCATTAACCAGCGCTTGCTGGCAATCGGAAATTCCATCTGCCGGAGCACGGCTCGGCGCAGGCTGACGGTTTTGCGCCATCATCGCCAACAAATCTTCCGCGCTCACGGCGGCGCTATCGGCATAAATCTTGGCCGCATGGGCCAGCGCCTCATCGTCGAGCCCCCGCAGCATTTCCCAGGCTGCGTTGATCTTACC
>CAZGWE010000012.1:10369-30933 GCA_964529405.1 uncultured Candidatus Saccharibacteria bacterium | reverse complement strand
GCACCCGGCGACGTGATCCTCCTCCTGGCATCTTCCGGCATTCACGCCAACGGCCTCACGCTGGCGCAGACCATCGCCGCCCGGCTGCCCCAGGGCTACCTCACCCCGATGTCCGACGGCCGCTCCTATGGAGAGGCCCTACTGGACGCGACGCCGATCTACGTTCCCGTGGTGGACGACATCCTCTCCGCCGGCATCGTGCCCCACTACGCCGCCAACATCACCGGCCACGGCTGGCGCAAGCTGATGCGCGCCACCGAGCCCTTCGTCTACGTGATTGACCGCATCCCCGAGCCGCAGCCGGTATTCCGCTTCATGCAGGAGCACGGCCCCGTCTCCGACGAAGAAGCCTACGGCAACCTGAACATGGGCGCGGGCTTCGCGCTCTACCTGGCGCCCGGGGACGTGGAGATGGCCTCGGCCATCGCCGAGGGGCATGGCATTGCCGCGCTCGCTGCGGGCACCGTGGAGAAGCGCGGCGAGGAGAAGCGCGTGGTCATCCGCTCCAAGAGCCTGGAGTTCGCCGGCGAGACGCTCGGTGTCCGCTGAACTTCACGCTGAAACAGCGCGGGTCATCCCTCCCGTAGGGGTGCCCGTTTTTTTATTGAAAAAATCAATTGCAAGGCGGACAAATTTTAGTAAAAAATCCATTGCTCTCTTTTTAAATCTTGATAAGATTGGTCTAAAGTCCGGTTTTTTCTCTCCGGTCTGACGCGTGTCAGCAGCATTCGGCGCACTGGAGAGAAAATCAAGCCAGACTCTCCAGAATCCGCCACTCCTATTTTCGGGAGGCGAAGGGGGCTAGAAATGCGCAAAACCGCAGCTGTTCTGGGCTTCAGTTTGTCCTGTTTTGCTTTGATAATGCCGTTGGCCGTTACGGCCGGCGAAGAGTTTAAAATAGAAGGTCCGACGCTCCAGCCGGAGGATTCAACGACTGTTATGACCCGTGTCCGAGTCAGGATGCGAGTCATCGGATCCGGCCGAGAGCGGGGAACGGTCGTTTACGAGCCGCAACCGTTGCCCGGCTACTTTATTCCGGTTCAGCCGAAATACCACCGTGTTTATCGCGCCAAGCCGGCAGCCAGGCATCGGGCTGAACCGGCAGTTAAGCCAAAGCCAAGACTAAAACCGCGGGCAAAAGTTGTGTCAAAGCCATCGGGCAAGCATCGGGTTGCTAAGTCTCAACCGGCAGCAAGAAAGCCGCCGGGGGTAGGGCGGGCTGTGCCCGTAGCCCGATCTGCGGCGGACAGGGGCGCCCGCCGGGCCATCGTTGATCTTCGGCGCGGTCTCGCCATCCACGAGAAGGGCGCCCGCCAAAAATATGCCAGCCAAGCCTGGCTTAATCGGCAAGGTTTTGTTAAAAAAAAGGAGGTAGCAGAAGAAGTCAATAAAGCGTTGAAACCGGACAAGGCCAAAGTCCGTTCACGCTGGCACCGGGCACTGGCTTGGGGTATTGTTGTTTTTGCCATTGCCTTAGGACTGGCTATGGCTCTGCTGGCAGAATCTATCACCGTTTTCGTCCTACGCCTGGCGGCGGCCACCATCTTCGCGCTAACGGCGGCAGTAGCGGTCTATCTGCTACTCTCCCTCGTGCTGTGAGTGTTCCACTCAAACTATCCGGCCGGTCCGCGCAACCCGCAGGCCGGCTTTTTAAACAAAAAAAAAGACGGCGAGCGCGGGCTCGGCCGTCATATGGCCGCCATCACGGCGCCGGGCCATGGATGAAGGCTCCGGCATACTTTGCGACGATCGTACCTATTGCCAAAGAAAAAAATGGCTATGAGCAACAGGTTGACGATAATCACGCTGTCCCGCCACCAAGGCTTACGCTCCATAATTTTCACCCCCCTTGAAAGGTATTGCTATATTTACAATATAGGCGGTTTTGGTTATTTTGTAAATATTTATAATAAGATGTCTTAGACTAAACAACTATATTAGACAATAAAATATCACCGCTTAATCCTTGACAGATTGTGGTATAAGATATATACTGATTTAATTTGTTACTTAACAACTTGGCGCGAACGAGATGGGAAGGAGGGACTGCTCACCCCGCCTTGAGGGAAATGTTTTAATCTTAAAATCAGACGGTTAAAACACGCTTGCATGAAACTTTGGATCATTCGACCCAAAGCCAGATGCAGCCGAATAAATTTCCCCCCAGCTCGTTCTTGCCAAAAAGCAAGAACAAACAAGCTAAACCAAAAATAAAAACAGAAAAAGAAAAAAGTTTAGCAAAAAATAAGAGGAAGTAAGCAAAAAACGTCTTTTGCTAGATAATAAATCTGGTAAGGGATGCTACAAACGGCCAATTACCGCTTGCACATCCTCTTACGGGTGTAAGTTGACGCGACCGGGCAATTATTAAAATATATTAGTTCCCGATAAGATCGCAAATCACTTGCACCCTATCAAAAAAATCCCTCTTCACCGACACCTGTCATCCCGAGTGAAATGAGGGATTTTTTTGTTTTTAGGCTTGATAAAAAATTAGAAGCGGGTTAACCTTAAGACATCTCTGGAAAGGAGACGTCTTTCAAGTGTTGGAAACTGATCTTTGACCGTATCTGCAGTGCCCGGCCCTTCTTATTGCTCTAATGATTGACAGGGAGGTTTCGCAAATCTCCGGTATGCTCAAGATCGGTTTCGAACCAACCCACGCACGGTAGCGCTGTGGGTTTTGGAAAATAATTCCCCATATCAAAGGGAAGAAAGTTGATCTGGAGCAGCCTAACCTCGATTGGGGTCTGGCGTGCTTGGCCTCAAGGTAGTACAGTATCTCCCGACGCCGGGGGATACTTCGTAAGGAGGTAAAAGGTTTGCTTGGCCGGCGCGTATTAGATATTATGAATAGTATGGCAAGCGATGAGTCTAGGAGGCGATGACTGAAAGGGGCAATAATGAGTCTGAGTCGCGTTCTGGTGGTAGAAGACTATCCGGATGGGCTCGAAATGCTGGTGATAATACTCGAAGAGGAAGGATTCGAGGTCTTAGCGGCAAAGTCTGCGGCGGAGGCCTTTGGTCTTATCCGCCAACTTGACAAGAGGGACAGTGTCCTTTCCGACCTCGACCTGGAGAGGCAGGGTTTGGGCAGAGAAGTCTGCCTGGCGGCGGAAAGGCATGGCATCTCTGGCGACAGGATCGCCATCACTAGCGGACGCGACAGGGAATATATCAACATTCCGCCAGATCGGGAGTGGCTGTTTTTTCCGAAGCCGTTTGACATAAATGAGCTATTGGCGTTCTTGCGTCGGTAGCCGGAGGGCTGGGGGTGGTCGCGAGAGGGTGGCCACCCGATTTTCTTTAAGATATCGCCTCGATCTGCTTGGCCCCAATCCAGGAGAGTTCAAAAATAGACTTCATTGCCTTGGCAATTGGCGCGCTTTCGATCACGATCGCAATCATGTCGGTGTATGAAGCAATAAAAATCTTATTACCATAAATGTTGATTTGATCTAAGGGGATAGGGAATCTGTCTTTATCAACCAGTCTTGTTTGGCGCAACTCTTTGGCGTCATTTTTCATGATCTCCTCTCGCACAATCGGTGAGTCTTCGACAATAGCACGCTGTGTGATGCCCTTATCAACTCTACGTTTAATGTAATCCAAAATATAATCGCCAAGATGGCTGCGCACATCAGTATACGAAGCATATGCATATGTCTCTGTGCCTTGCGGTAGAAGCAAAGTGTCCTCAAAAATGGTTTTGATACCCTCGATACCCTCGTAAACACTAATCTTGGGCCTGGTAGCACCTGCATTATAGAGCGAAGCAAGCATGGGGATAGCCTCAATCAGGCTATTTTGGCGATTTTCGAGTTTGCGGCGTTCCTCATTAAAAATGTTAGGCAGGCGCTTTGGGTCCTCGGCTAGATACTGTCGATGGCTGCCTTTCTTGTTGACCGTGACCAAGCCTCTTTGAATTAAAGTATCAAGCACAGAGTAAACCGTAGTTCTCTTGATGGCCGTTTTTTTGGCTACTTCCTGAATTGTACCTTCGCCCATTTGAAGCAGAGTCAGATAGACTTTAATCTGTTTTTCATTTAAATCGAACCCTTTGAGTATTTGTTCTAATTCCATGGTTCCTTTTCTCTTCCCCTTATCAAGGGAAGGCTTACTTTTATTCCCTCTCCTAGTTTAGGGGAGGGTTAGGGTGAGGTAGTCTAACAGTTCTGCCTCCTCCTAATCTAGGAGGAAAAACCTTTGACGAGTCATCGTCGTCACTATAATCATTATATACTATTATATATCCGTTTGTCAAGAGGTATCTGTGATAACATATTGCACTAATACATATAATAGTATTAAAATGAATGTGACGAAAAGGTATTGACAAATTCGACAACAAGTGCTATAATGGCATGTTCACGATGAGAGAGGGCTTACGCCCCCATCCACCGTGAAAGCAATCAAAAAATGGCGCGATTGAGCGCCAACGAGTTCAAGAAGGGGAAACCGATGCTGAACAAGATTGTAAACGCCTACTTTCGGTTCGTTCGCTTTATTCTTCGGGTTGACCCGGAGATGAGGATCCAGGCAGGGCTCGAGTTGTCCGGTGAGGGGCTCAAGTCCATTTGGATGTGTCTGCCTGCGTGGTGCAATCTGTTTTGCACCTACTGTTTCGCCTGCGGAGGCACCGCCAAGCCTGGCAGCATGGAGTGGGCTGATTACGAGCGACTGCTCGAGGAAGCCAAGGCCATGGGCGTCGTCACAGTCGGCATTCCCGGCTCGGGCGAGCCTTTTCATCCCAAGAACCGCGAGCTCACGCTCAGAGTTCTGCGCAAGTGCGCTGAACTCAATCTGTTCGTGACTTTGTTCACGACAGGGGAGTTCATCACTCGTGAACTGGCCAAGCAGCTGCTCGATCTGCCGGTGGAGCTCATGATCAAGTGCAACAGCCTTGATCCGGATCTCCAAAACCGGTTTGTAAGCAGCAAGGAGCATACAGTTCGGCACTACGGCCAGCGCCGCAACAAGGTGCTGAAGATGCTCCAAAAGATGGGTTTCAACCGGCCGAGCAAGCGATACGGTCGCAAATCGCGCCTGGCCATCGTCACCAGCATCATGGTGGCGAGTGACGAGTCGGGCCTCTCCAACTACGATGAGATGGCCAGCCTTCTGCGCTTCGCGCGCCGCCGCAACATCATCTTCGATGTGGACACCGTGCTCCACGTCGGCCGCGGTGCCAGCTGTGCCCTCCAGACGGCGGACTTGCTTGTCAAGGCAAAAGTGCTGGAGCTCCGAGAGATCGACCGAACCGAGTTCGGCGTCGAGTGGGAGCCGGGTCCAGGGTACGTCGGTGGGGTGGCCTGCAACCGCAGGTTCAGCCACCGTTACATCGATGACCTTGGCAACATCCACCCCTGTGTGGGCGCCGTTGGCATCGATCTGGGCAATTTCAAGGCCGGCACCACACTCGAAGAGTCGTGGGAGTCGGATCTCGCCCGCAAGCTCCGCGAGGAGCCTTACGAGGGAGAGTGCGCTAGCTGCAAGCGGTTTTCTAACAGGAATCGTCCCGGCGACAAATCCGCTTGCTATAGCTGCTACGGCCGGTTCACTCGCAACGCGGACGGCTCGCCCCTCTCCAACGAGGGCGTCGGGCAGGACGGCGTCCATACCGTAGGTTGCGCTTACCGCGTGCCGGCGGAGAACAACAATGCCAGCTAACAGGCTGGCAAATATCAACGAGAGGGGGTGAGAGCAGGCCCCGCACCACACAGTGCGGGGCTTTTTTGTGTCTCAATATCACAAATATCCGAAAATTAATAAAGCACAATTCCTAAATCTAGTTAATAGTTAATAAACAATATTCCAGGTATAGCACGCGATCGCTATCTATTTCTGGAATGTATCAGTTATGATAAACTTGTAATATCAAATAGCCATTCAGAACTAGTTTCGCAACAACTTAATTTTAATGTAATGATTTAGCTTTTAGTTAGTTTCTGATAAGCATAACATACTACAATAGAACTATATTTTTGCAGTATCGATATTATTTATAACTGATAAATAATAAGGGGGTAGTATTATGGAAAAGAAGGAGAGTCTGTGGAAAGAACCTAAAAAGGAAAAGTTTTTTACTAAAAAAGGGATTAAGAACTTCACCAAACAGTTTTTGGAGAACTTACTATATTTAGCCGAAGACCTGGGTGAAATTGCTTTTGATCGTAAGGCTGCTTATCGAAAAGCGTATGGCTTTACAGATGGCTGGTCAAAATCGAAGTTTTCAAAGCATTTTAATGATCTAAAATCCCGCGGCTACCTCGTTTTCGAAGATGATGAGAAGGGGCAGCATTCCGTTAAATTTACTAACAAAGCAAAGCTAAAAATATTAGATAAAATTGGTCAGAGGCTTGAAGTAGATGGAAAAAAGCGGTTTATCTCATTTGATGTGCCGGAAAAATGGAAGGGCAAGCGCGATAGTTTTCGACGCGCCTTGAAGGAACTGGGGTGTCTACAAATTCAAAAAAGCCTCTGGGTAACAAACCGCAATATCGGTGAATATGTTGAAATGGCGGCTTATACCTTCGGGATTGAGCAGTATGTCGTCTATATAATTGCCGAGCAGACTGATATAGATGGAATTATTGAGAATAAATTGAAACAGGGAACCGATGGCAAGGGCAAAAAATAGTTTGCCCGCACAATTTTCCGTATGTCCTAACTTTAACTTGAATACAAGAAAATATTTTTTAGCCGGGAAAATATCTTTTAATTGCCTTTAATTATTCCAGATATAACAAGCGATCGCGTACTATATCTGGAATAATTTTGCCAACATTTTTCTTACATGTGTTAAGCTGATAAAATAAATATGTTTTTTTGGAGCCTTACATATGAGTTTGCTCAACGATCTCAACCCGGAACAACAGAAAGCGGTCCTTGTCACGGAAGGGCCGGTTTTGGTGTTAGCGGGAGCTGGTAGCGGTAAAACTAAAGCCTTGACATATCGCATTGCCTATCTCATAAAAGAGAAGGGTGTTTCGCCCTTCAATATTTTGGCCGTGACATTTACCAATAAGGCGGCTCAAGAGATGAGCAACAGAGTTGCTCATCTCTTGGCAAATTCTAATATCGAAATCCTAAATCCTAAACAAATCCAAAATCATAATGATCAAAATTCAAAACGTTTAGAAAATTTTAAGAATTCGAAAATTGTTTCGAATTTAGAGATTAGACATTCGGATTTCCGCAGTAGTCTGCGGCTCCCGTGGCTCGGTACCTTTCACTCCATCTGTGTTAAAATTTTGCGGCGGGAAGCACACTTAATTGGTTATGAGCGCAATTTTACTATTTTTGACGATGGCGACCAACTGGCTGTGGTCAAACGTATCCTGAAGGACTTAAATGTAGATCCGAAGCGTTTTGCGCCGCGGGCAATTTTATCATTTATTTCGGGTGCCAAGAATGAGCTGATTGATGCTAAGGAGTATAAAAAGTACACTAACTCGCCCTTCGAGGCTATGGCCTCAAGAGTTTTTGACCGCTACGAAGCTTACTTGAAAGAAGCAAACGCCATGGATTTCGATGATCTAATTGGCAACTGCGTCAAACTCTTTGACCAAAATCCCAAAGTGCTCGAACACTATCAGATCCAATTCAAATATATCTTAATCGACGAGTATCAGGATACTAACCAGGCTCAATATATCTGGGTAAAGATGCTGGCCGAGCGGCACAAAAACATTATGGTGGTGGGCGATGATTATCAGTCGATTTATTCGTTTAGAGGCGCTAACTTTAGAAATATCTTAAATTTCGAAAAAGCTTACCCGAATGCCAAAGTGATTAAGCTCGAGCAAAACTATCGCTCAACCAAGACGATTTTGACAGCGGCTAATGAGGTCATCAAATACAACCGGCAGCGGACGGATAAAAAACTCTGGACCGATAACAAAAAGGGCGTACCGATCACTGTTTATGAAGCTCTGAATGAAAAGGACGAGGCGGAATTCGTGGCGCTTGAGATTAAATCGCTGATGCGGCTATCGTCCAGATCATTCGCTAGCGTTCAGGATGACAATAAAAAAATAGATTATTCAAATTTCGCTATTCTCTATCGCACCAATGCCCAGTCCCGCGCCATCGAGGAAGTTTTCTTGCGCTTTAATATCCCCTACCGCGTGGTCGGCGGCGTGCGCTTCTATGAACGGAAAGAAATAAAAGATATGATAGCCTATTTGCGCCTGATTGCCAACCAGCGGGATTTTGAAGCTTTTGAGCGGGCAGCGGCGGCTCCGTCTAGAGGGATCGGCGAAAAGACTATAGCGCAAATAAGGCAAATTGCCAATTTTCAATTATCAATTTCCAATCAAGTTTTAAATCCCAATTACCAAATACCAAAGAAAGTTGTTGATTTTTTAACTCTGATTGACGAAATTCGAGAGTACACCAAGGATGCCGACCTGTCTCAACTGATCGAGCACATTGCTGTTAAAACAGGCTATAAAAAGTTTTTGCTGGACGGTACGGCGGAGGGCGAGGGCAGATGGGAGAATGTCCTGGAGTTAATGACTGTTGCGCAGTCGGTAACTCAAAATGTCAAATCCAATGAGGATGACCTATTTGATAATTCGCTACAAGAGTTTCTTGAACGTGTTGCCTTGGTGCAGGATACGGACAGTCTTAATCGGGGAATGGACGCAGTTACTTTGATGACCCTGCATTCGGCTAAAGGGCTTGAATTCGGGGTTATTTTTATCATCGGCGTCGAGGAGGGCATCTTTCCCCACTCGCGATCTCTGGTTGACGAGTCGGAGATGGAGGAGGAGCGGAGGCTTTGCTATGTCGGTATCACCAGGGCCCGCGAGCGGCTTTATCTAATCTATGCCGGTGAGCGTAATATTTACGGCCGCTTCCAATCCAACCCGGTCTCCCGTTTTATTGAGCATATTCCCGAGTGCCTCATTGACAAAATATAGAAAATAGCGTACGGTAATAACTGAAGGAAAGGGGATGGAAAGATGGAAGATCGAGCCGTCTTCTTATTGATGGCCGTGGTGGCCATGGTTTGCCGGACGATCGTCCAACGGCATTTGTCGTCGCAGGCCTATTCCGGCGAGGACTGGGAGCAGCCGGACGGAGACGCGGAGCGGCTGTTTGTAACGTCGGAGGAGAGGGAGCGGATAGATGAGTCTGTCCGGCAGCTCTTTTCCGAAACGCTCCACGAGTCCCGTCCAAGCGGCGGGAACGGAAAGAGGGGGAAGTAGTGCGCCGAGGTAGGCGGGTTGTCTAATTAGCAGGCACCCGCTTTTTTTAGTGAAGCTGAAATTGACTGGCCGGATCTTTGCGATATAATGTTGGCAGAGATATGAAACATATTTTGAAAGTATCTTTGGCCGGCGCTATCGTTCCATTGGTTTTGTCCACGAGCGTCTGGCCAAAAAGCGAGGTTAATAACATTGAGGCCACGGAGTTGCCGCGGCCTTATATTGTTGAAATCGTTGACCAAAATAATAATCATTCCCAATTGAGCGGCCGAAGTTTATCGGGGGATATCTTCACCGTGGCCACAGAGATCGGAGCCAGCCCGTACGATAAAGACAAAATGTCTTTATTCCCGGAAATGAAATTCGGCCTTGGCGGCAAGATTACCCTTTACCGGACACCCGGTTATAAAATAACTGACGGCAAGAAAGAATATGAAGTCCGAAGCTGGGCCGGGACGGTCGGGGAGTTGTTTGCCGAACAAAAGACAGAAATCGGCCAGGACGACAAAGTCAGTTTTGCCGCCGATTATGAACTTACTCCTGGCCTGGCGATCACTATTATTCGGGTGGCCAGAACGCAAGTTTTTGAATCGGAGGCGATTAATTATAAAACCAGAAAGATCGATGACCCGACACTCGACAAGGGCAAGACTACTGTGAAACAAGCAGGTAAAAAGGGCGAGAAGAAGCTGACCTACGAAGTTATTCGGGAGGACGGTGTCCAGATATCAAAAACTTTGAAGAAATCAGAAGTGGTCAAAGAGCCGGTCGAGGAGATTTTGCTGGTCGGCACCAAGCCGGTCATCACGGTTCGGTGCAAGTATAACGATACGGTTTTGGCGGCGGCCATTAAATATAATTACGATCCGAATAAACTCTGCAATCTGATGATAAAGGAGAGCAACGGCCACGCCGATTCGGTCTCGGGCGGCGGATACAAGGGCTTGTTTCAATATGAAGAGGGCTTTTGGCGGGACGCTTCAGCCAAAGCCGGCTATGCCAATGCCAGTGTCTTTGATCCGACAGCCCAAATTTTTACAACAGCTTGGGCGTTTTCGCATGGGCTTGGAGGCAAATGGTGATGGAGATGAACAGTGCAAGCAAAATAGAGGCGGGCATTTACCGCCACTACAAAGGCGGTACCTATCGGGTTATCGGCGCGGCCAAACATTCCGAGACACTTGAGGATCTGGTAATTTATGAAGCGCTCTATGATAATAAAATGTCAAAACTGTGGGCCCGCCCGCTGAGCGAATTTTTTGATGAAGTGGAGTGGAAGGGGAAGAGGATAAAGAGATTCGCTTTTCTGACCAATGGTCATTATGACACAAGTAAATTCTAGACAAATTGATGAAAAATAGTTAAAGTGAAGACATGAGTATAAAAATTTCCGAAAAATTAGCCCTGAGATTAGAATCCCTTGGCGTGGGGGTTGTTTATCTGTTTGGTTCAGAGGCTTTGGGGACCACTCATTTTGACAGCGATATTGATGTTGGAGTGGTCCTGAAAAATCCGAAGGTGCTTAAAAACGCCGGCGAGAGACTAAAAATTTATAATAAGGTGTTCAGCGTTGTTTCCGATTTATCAACAAAAAGACAGGTCGATACTGTCCTTTTGCAATCAGCGCCGCTGTCGGTCCAATTTGAGGCAATCAGAACCGGTAAGATTTTATATGAGAGTTCTCCGACTTTTCGCGCAGATTACGAGGAGAACTTGATTAGGTACTATTTGGATTTTATGCCGCTTCTTGAGATTCAGCACCAAGCGGTTTTGGAAAGGATAAAGTGATTGATCTTCCTTTGAATCAAAAAAGCTTGACAGAGCGCTTAGTTGAGATCGAAAATGGTGTCTTTGAACTGAGAAAATTCCAAGACATGCCCTTGGCAGAATTTCTTAAAGGACAGAACTTTGCTATTGCCGAGCATTATCTACGACGAGGGCTGGAAGCCGTTTTTGATATCTCAAACCATATCTTATCGCGTTCATCGGGAGCTCTAGTGAAGCACCCGGATAGTTATAAGGCCGTGGCTGCAATTTTGGGGGAAATCGAGGTGGTGCCAAAAGATTTTGCTGATGGCGCTTTATCGCAAATGGCCGGCTATCGCAATAGGCTAGTTCATTTTTACCACAAAGTAACCAAGGAAGAACTACACGAAATCATTCAAAATAATCTTTTCGACCTTGAAAAGTTTTGTTCCTATATTAAAAAATTGATGGAAAATCCCAAAGAGTTCGGGTTTGAAATCGAGTAAAGTTCTAAGGTGTTAATTAACCGGTCGCAATTGCAAACGATTCGTATGTCTGTGCGGATTTTTTGTGGGGGACTTGACAGGAAATATTATACTGTAAATCAAATAATGGATCTGTTAAATAAACAAAATTTAATTAATTATCTCCAATCCCGCGGGCTATATGCCAGGAAAAAGCTGGGGCAGAATTTTCTGGTTCTATTTTAGTTCTATTGACAGCAAGTTTATCTTAAAGTAAACTTAGAATATGGACAAAATCATTGGATTAAAAGAATTTAGAGAAAATTTACCTTTCTACGCCGAGAAGATCGGCAAGGGAAGCTGTTTTATTGTAACCAAAAAATCAAAGCCGCTTTTCCGGGTTTGTTCTTATGATGAAGATGAAAGTCTGTGGGAAGAAGTCGTCGATTTTACTAAAATCAAAAAAGGCGGGGTGCTTATTAACGACCTCTTAAATCGCCTCTAATGGATAAAATTGCCAAAGCATTGGCCAAGCTGTCTGCCAAGGAGCGCGAGAAAGTTAAGATTGTTCTTGCCAAGCTGGCCGGCAACAAATTATCGGGTTTGGATATTAAACATCTTAAGGGCAGAAGTGATATTTTTCGAGTCCGGTTGGGTGACATCAGGATAATTTACCGTCAAAACAGCAAAGGTGAAATCCTTATTCTGGCTATCGCGCGAACAAACGAGAAGACCTATAAACTTTAGCCGCCTTTATGGATTTAACTAACCGCCAACAATTAATCAAATATTTGCAATCGCGTGGACTTTATACCAAAAAGAGTCTCGGGCAGAATTTTTTGGTTGATAAAGGGGCACTCGATAAAATCGTGGCGGCGGCGGAATTGTCGAGCGATGATTGTGTCATTGAAGTCGGGCCGGGACTGGGCACGCTTACTCGGGAACTAATTCAATTTGCCGGTAAGGTTTTAGCTGTTGAGTTAGATGCGGAATTATCTGAAATACTCAAGCGTGAATTTTCAATTTTCAATTTTCAAGTTTCAAATAATGATCTATGTTCAAATTTAAAAACAGAACAAAAAGATGTCATCTCGAGCCATCCGTCTTCGGAGGCGAGAAATCTTCGACTTAATGATGAAGCGGTAGATTTCTCCTTTCGATCAGAATCGAGATGTCGAAATGACAATCTAACAATTATTAATGACGATATTCTTCATACTAACATTACCGAACTAACCAAAGATTGCTTAAATTACAAAGTCGTCGCCAACATCCCGTATTACATTACCTCAAAAATCTTACGATTCTTTCTCGAAGCTGAAAAGAAACCGGAAACGATAGTATTACTTACGCAAAAAGAGGTGGCCGAGCGGATTTGCGCCAAACCTGGCGATATGTCGATTTTGTCAGTTTCTGTTCAATATTACGGTACTCCGGAAATTATCGATATCGTGCCGCGAGCATCGTTTTTTCCGGCACCGGAAGTGGATAGCGCGATTCTTCGAATCGCTGTCAGTCAGCAGTTTGCAGTCAGCAGCCGGCAGCCAGAGGATGAACCGCCAACAGCAAACCGCCAACAGCAAACAGAATTCTTCCGTTGTGTCCACATCGGTTTCGCTTCGAGGCGGAAGACCTTGCTTAACAATTTGTCCTCAGGCTATCAAATAGACAAAAAATCAACGCTTGCTATACTGGAGAAAGTTGGATTAAGTGATAAGACAAGGGCGCAGGAACTGTCGGTGGAAAAGTGGGGGGAACTGTGTCTGGCAATAGATTTTAGATGTCAGATTTTAGAGGGGACAAAATGAGAATTCTGCATGGTTAAAAAATATCCAGTCATTTACGCATTTATCGACAGCCAAAACCTTAATCTTGGTACCAAGAAGGATATTTTTCGCCATAGCAAAAAGATTTATCAGGGTTGGGAGTTAGATTATCGCAAATTCAGAGTTTATCTGGCTGATAAATTCAGAGTCAGTAAAGCCTATCTTTTTATCGGCTACATCAAAGAAAATCAGAAACTTTACAAACAACTACAGTCTTTTGGCTACGAGTTGGTTTTTAAGCCGACGACTAAGGATGGCTTGGGTAAGCCGAAAGGTAATTGCGATGCCGAGCTGGTTTTGCACGCAGCAGCTATTGAGTACAAAAGTTACGATAAAGCTATCATTGTTTCAGGTGATGGTGATTTCTGCTGTTTGCATGGGTTTTTATCCTCAAACAAGAAATTGTCTGGCATAATCATCCCTAATCGTTTTACCGAATCATCGTTGCTTAGAAAATTTCATCCGTATAAATTTTTTGTCAACAGGGATAGAGACAAACTACAAAAAGAGAGGCCATAACCTTTCGGTCTGACCTCTCTGTGAAGGGCGTCGCAATATGACACGCAGTCATATGGTCGTATTCCTTCTGATGATGTCTAGATCATATCAAATATGAACAAGAAAAGTCAATAGGACGATTTTTTCTGATTCAGAGTAATGAAGCAGAGGAAAAAAGTGGCAGGAACTGTGTAAGAAAATTTTTAATTAATCTAATCAATTTAAACAAATGGACGAATCAAGATACGGACAATTTGCGACTACCGGCAATGGAGAAGCGTTTAGCAATAATGAAGCAACACAGGAACCAGTTGGATTAGATGAGCTTCGTATCATTGCTCAAAGAATCGGCGGCGATTTCGGCATGAAAGTTGAAATCGGCAAGTCGGGCGAGGGCAGTTTTTTTGATCCCGAAACCGTTTCCATTACTCTCGATCCGGAACACATTGCAAAAGAACCGGAGCTGGCCAAATTTGTCGTTGCTCACGAGAGCGCCCATCGGGCGATGACTCTCGGTCCCCGCCAGTTAGGACTTACCAGAGAAAAAATCGACGAACTTTACTCGCAAATCGGTTTCGGCTATATGCACAATGTTATTGAAGATTGTGCTGTCAATCAATGGGTAGAGGAGACATTTGTCGGTCTGGAGCCTCTAGTCGAAAAAACATATGACGACCAATTTCAAGAGGAAAATGCCGTGCTAAGTACACCATGCCATTTATCGAATTTTGTACCCATATTTTAATCGTAAGTTTATTTACGACTCGTATTCTTGCCGGAACAGCAAAGGCACGCATCGGGCAATGAACCGCTTCAGATATTTTGGCCGGAAGGTTTCACGAAACAATACTCGAACCACCTGGGTTTTAAAGTGCGATATCCGCAAATTTTTTGCTAATATCGATCACGGCGTTTTGATTACTATACTTAAAAAATCGATTCCCGACCAGGATATTAGCAGTTTGCTAGTCAATGTGGTTGATAGTTTTTCAACTCGAGACGGTGCCGGCCTGCCTCTCGGCAATTTGACAAGCCAGCTCCTGGTTAATGTATACATGAACGAGTTTGACCAGTTTGTAAAGCATAAATTAAAGGCCGGATATTACATTCGTTATGCTGATGATTTTGTCGTACTTTCAAGTGATAGGCAGTATCTGGAAAACATCTTGCCTAAAATCGGGCAGTTTCTATCGGAAAAATTAAAACTAATGCTGCACCCGGACAAGGTTTGCATAAAGACTCTCGCCTCTGGTATTGATTTCCTGGGCTGGGTCCACTTTCCCGACCACCGAGTCTTGAGAACTAGCACGAAATGGCGGATTTATCGCAAGATAGAGGCTGAATTCAGCGAGGCAACCCGCCAGTCGTATCTCGGGTTGCTGCAACATGGCAACGCCGACAAAATTAGACAAGTGTTGGAAAAGACACACAAGGCGATTATATCTTTTAACGCAATGTAAGTCTGCTGAACAGCTTCGTTTTTCTCGAAACTGGACAAATTCGAACGGGTTAAGTAAAATGGCGGTATGGAGACAGCGATAGATTTTCCTAAAAAGAAAGAATTGATTGAGACTTTGCGCAGAAATCATGTTATTTTTGCCGCTATTTTTGGTTCCCGGGCGAAAGGTACGGCCCGGCCGGATAGCGATTATGATATTTTAGTGGAATTCGACCCGAATGCAGTAGTTGGATATTTTAAACTTTTTCGTATCGAGGAAAAGGTTAAACAGATTCTGGGACCCAATGTAGATTTTGTCACAATGGGCGGCCTGCATCATTTAATGCGGGACGAAGTTTTTAAAACAATGAAAGTACTTTATGACCGCAGAAAGAAAAGATGACATCCGGCTATCCGATATTAAAGAAGCCATCGATCGTGTCGAATTTTACTTAAAGGAAGCGACCAAGCAGCACTTTTAAGAGACTATCCTCTACAATGCACGGTTATTTGGCAGTTTGAAATAATCGGCGAAGCGGCAAACCATATTTCGGCCGGTCTTAAAGATGGCCATGACGAAATTATTTGGCATGAAATAATTAGTATGCGCAATAGAATGATCCATGGCTACTCCGAAGTTGATCTTAACCGAATTTGGGATACCGCCCGAAAAGATTTACCAATTTTGAAAAAACAAATCGCCAAGATACTGAAGGAACTCTAAAATGAAACCAGGAGAGGGACAATTTGGTACCGGGATCGAAGATAAAAAACTGCTCACCGTCTCCGAATTCCGGCGGGAATTGGGCATCCCTTTAATATTAGCCCGGAAATTGGCGGTGTGGGGGATTGTCGAAGCCTTTGTGGCAGTCGACGGCACGTTGCGGTTTACCGGCGAGAGCATCGAACAAGCCGAGGAAATCCTAAAAAACCCCTGGAAGAAGCTAAAACTCTTTAGCCGGTCTCTTGGGCCAGGGCTCATAACGGGCGCCTCGGATGACGACCCTTCCGGTATTGCCACTTACTCTGCCGTCGGAGCGAAGTTCGGTTTTGCTCTACTTTGGATGACCCTCTGGACAACGCCTCTGATGTTAGCAATCCAAGAAGCTTGCGCCAGAATCGGTATTGTTACTAATCAGGGTCTATCAGGTGTCCTGCAGCGCCACTACAAAAAAAATATTGTGATGGTTGCAGTTCTATTATTGATTGTCGCCAATGTGGCTAATATCGGTGCCGACATCGGGGCGATGGCCGCTTCATTGCGCTTACTGATTGATGTCAACTTTGTCGCCGCCGCTGTCGTGTTTGCGGCAGTTGTGGTCCTGCTTGAAATATTTGTGCCATATCACTCCTATGTCAAAGTTCTAAAATGGCTGACGATCTTTATTTTAGGTTATATCGTGACCGGCATAATAATCCATCCTGATTGGTTCGAAGTTATCAGATCGACATTCCGACCGGAGGCACGGCTAGAAAAAGAGTTTGTCTTTGCCATAGTCGCTTTCTTGGGTACGACTATCACGCCCTATCTTTTCTTTTGGCAGACATCGGAAGAAGTGGAAGAGAATAAATTGGAATTTGGCGATGGCAATATTAGACTGACGCCTTATAAAAGAAGCCAACGTATTGCCCGGATGCGGACTGATGTTAAGACAGGTATGATTCTCTCTAACTTGGTCGCCTTTTTTATTATCTTAACGACCGCTTCGGTTCTCTTTAAAAATGGTATCACGGATATCGAATCGGCTGAACAAGCCGCAGAGGCATTGCGTCCATTGGCGGGTCAATATGCTTATTTCCTATTTGCCGCCGGTATCATTGGCACCGGACTATTAGCTGTTCCCATTTTGGCCGGATCAGGCGCGTACGCTTTAGCTGAACTGATGAATTGGGAAGAGGGACTGGAAAAGCCATTTAGTAAAGCCAAGGCCTTCTATATTATTATCGCTTTATCGGTTATTTTTGGTTTGGGTTTGAATTTTATCGGCATTAACCCGATGATCGCTCTCTATTACGCCGCTTTTCTAAACGGGGCTATTGCTGTTCCCTTAATGATTGTCATTATGGTAGTTGGCAACGACAAAAAGATAATGGGAAGCGAAACTCATCCCAAATGGGTCAGCTTTTTTGGTTGGTCTGGGGTCGTTTCTATGGCTGCCGCTGTTATCTTGACTTTTATTCTTTGATTCTGCTTTTAAACTTAATAGCATTATTTTATGCGTCGTTTAATTTACCTGATTTTGGGTCTTTCTTTTTTTTGGTTCATTTTTAGCCGGTTGACCGAGATCGAGCTCTTTTTTGAAATTTTAGCCGGAGGCAAATGGCAGTGGGTATTGATTGCTCTGGCTTCGCAAATGCTCTTTTTTGCCATTTCTTCCAACCTTTATAAGTCGGCTTTGTCGGTAGCCGGCATTGAAAACAGGTTTCGCCACATTGTACCGATGGTGATGGGTTCGGCTTTTATTAATGTTCTGGCTCCGACGGCCGGTACTGCCGGTGTCGCCCTTTTTATCAGCCAGGCCAAGCGCAGTAAACGCTCTGTCGGCAAAACTATCGTTGGAATAATACTTGCCTGGATAATAAATTATTCTGTTTTTCTTGTTATACTGTCAGTCGCTTATTACTATCTTTTTACAATCGGCAAAGTGGCCCGTTATGAATTTATTGCCCTGTTTTTGTTTATTCTTTTGATCGCTTTTTTGTCGTTAATTATCATTCTGGCGCGTTATTATTCGAACATTTTGATAAAAATCCTGTTTTGGCTGCAAAAAGTAATTAACAGGATATCGGTTCGATTCCGTTACAAACCGCTTGCAGATAACTGGGCGGATGTGCACGGACAAGAATTTATTATCGGAAGCAACGCCGTAGATCTGCGCTCGTCTCATATGGTGTCGGCGGTTATTTCCGGGATATTGCTTCATACTGTTAATATTATCTCATTGTATGTTATCTTTTTGGCCTTCTACCAGAATGTGTCATTGGGTTTAGTTGTGATAGGGTATGCAACCATCATACTTTTTTGGGTGCTGGCTCCAACACCACAGGGCATTGGGGTAGTCGAGGGCGTTGGGGCTCTTGTCTTAACTTCGCTTGGAATTCCTGGCGCCGTTTCAGCTGCGGTGATATTGATTTTCCGCGGTTTGAATCTCTGGCTGCCTGCAGTGATCGGGCTTATCTTGCTGCATCGCTTGTCAATCGGGCAGAAAGAGTGACTTTTAGCGCTGTTTGTGATATATTACTGGTTTGACATGGAAAACAACAAGCAAAAAATCGGGACTCTTTACATCGTCGCCACGCCGATTGGCAATCTCGAGGATATGACGCTTCGGGCTATTCGGGTGTTGAAAGAGGTTGATCTGATCGCCTGCGAGGACACTCGGGTAACAAGAAAACTGCTCGACCATTTTGACATAAAAACTCATACTGTTTCATACTTTCAACATTCCAAGCTGCCAAAGATCGATTTTATTATTGACCAATTAAAAGCCGGCAAAAACATTGCTTTGGTCTCTGATGCCGGAACCCCGGGTATCTCTGATCCAGGACAGGCCCTGATTGGCCGAATTACGAATTACGACTTACGAATTACGATAGTGCCCATCCCTGGCCCATCAGCTTTGACTGCTGCTGCCTCCGTCTCGGGTATGATTGAAAAATCCTTTTACTTTGAGGGTTTTTTACCCAAGAAGAAGGGCAGGCAGACGGAACTTAAGAAAATATCAAAGCTCGATGTACCGATTGTCATTTATGAATCGGCGATGCGCATTGAGCGAACATTAAATGACATTACAACCTATCTTGGCGATAACACGGAAGTCTTCATCGCCCGCGAGATTACTAAAATGTTCGAAGAATACTGGGGCGGAAAGATTGACGAAGTAATCAACGATCTCAAAAACCATAAATTGAAGGGGGAAATTGTGTTGATTGTTAACGGAGGAAAAAATGGTAACTAATATAATCGATATTTTAGCCAACTTTATTGTTCACACGATCGGTTCAATCGGCCACGCCGGCATATTTTTATTAATGCTGGTTGAATCGGCCGGCATTCCGATGCCCTCCGAAGTGATTATGCCCTTTTCCGGTTTTTTGGTGGCTGACGGCCGGATGAATTTTTGGGTAGTGACGATTATCGGTGCCTTTGGCAATCTGGCGGGGTCACTTTTGGCTTATTGGATCGGCTATAAAGGCGGCCGGCCGCTGATCGAAAAGTACGGTAGATATATATTGATCTCAAAACACGATCTAGATTTAGCTGACCGGTGGTTTAAAAGTTACGGCAACGCTGCCGCCTTTTTTGGCCGGATGCTGCCGATTGTCCGAACTTATATCTCTTTTCCGGCTGGTATTGCCGAGATGGACATTAAGAAATTCTCAATCTATACCTTTCTCGGCGCTCTGCCCTGGTGCGCTGTCTTAACTTATGCCGGGGTCAAGATGGGTAATAACTGGGAGTTGATTCGGGAGAAATTACATAACTTTGACCTGCTGGTCACCGCTTTAATTATTATTTTCATTGTTCTCTATGTTTGGCGGCATCTCAAACACTTAAAAAACGAATAATATCCGGCAATAGATATAAACCGGCTCAAGTTAAAGTTTGCGCCGAAATCCGTATGTTTGCGGCTTTGTTTTGGCGTTTAATTGTGATATAAGTTATTCAAGAGGGGGAGAGGCGAGAGGTGGAAGTCCTTGTCTCAACCGCGGAAGTTTGGTTCTGTTCCCATTTCGGGCAGCATGGGCACAACCAAACCTCCCTCTTTCTTGTTCTGCTGAAGCCAATTTGGTATTATGGGACTAAATCAAAATGTCAAAATATTACATCACAACTCCCATCTACTACATCAACGACGTGCCGCACATCGGCCACGCCTACACTACCATTGCCGCAGATGTTCTTGCCCGTTACCACAGGTCAAAAGGTGATGCTGTCTTTTTTTTGACTGGGGTTGATGAGCATGGGGCTAAAATTGCTGAAGCCGCTAAGAAAGCAGGCAAGGAACCAAAGGATTTTGTTGATGGTCTGGTGCCGGTTTTTAAGGATGTCTGGAAGAATTTAAATATTGAATATTCGGAGTTTTTTCGAACGACAGACCCACGCCATGAGAAGCTAGTGCAGGAATTTGTTCAAAAACTAGCTGAAAACGGCTTTGTTGAAAAGCGAAAATATGAAGGTCTATATTGCATCTCGTGCGAGCGATACTATAAAACGGAAGAATTAGTTGACGGCAAGTGCCCGGACCACAAACGCGAACTCGTAATCCAATCGGAAGAGAATTATTTTTTCTTATTATCGAAGCCGGAAATACCGGAAAAACTCCTATCGAAGATCGAGAGCGGCGAACTGGAAATCGGACCGGAATCACGCCGC
>CAZGWE010000012.1:2613-10357 GCA_964529405.1 uncultured Candidatus Saccharibacteria bacterium | reverse complement strand
GAAATCGTAAGCAAAATCAAATTGGGTCTCGAAGATGTCAGTATCTCTCGCGCCAACGTTGAATG
This sequence comes from uncultured Candidatus Saccharibacteria bacterium, assembly GCA_964529405.1. Taxonomy (GTDB): domain Bacteria; phylum Patescibacteriota; class UBA1384; order XYA2-FULL-43-10; family 1-14-0-10-43-13; genus CAZGWE01. The sequence goes on along the minus strand of CAZGWE010000012.1, from coordinate 10,292 downwards.
GGGGATACCTTTTCCCGGAGACGAAAGTCAGACAATCTATGTTTGGGTTGACGCGCTACTGAATTATTGGACAGCCACAAAAATCTACGAATCCGGAAATGAACGACGAACAGCCGAACAAACAAACGACGAATCCCCCACTTGGCCGGCTGATTTACATCTTATGGCTAAAGATATTCTTTGGTTCCACGCTGTTATCTGGCCGGCCATGTTAATCGCTACCGGCGAGCAGGTACCAAAAAAGGTTTTTGCCCACGGTTTTTTTACTATCAACGGGGCCAAGATGAGCAAGACTGTCGGCAATGTCATCGATCCGAACGAAGTCGTCAAAAAGTTTGGCGCCGATGCGGTGCGCTATGCCCTGCTGCGGGAATTTCCCTTCGGCGAGGATGGGGATATATCGATTGAGAAAATCAGTAAACGGTATGAGGAAGATTTAGCTAATGGCTTGGGTAATCTTCTGCAGCGAACATTAGTGATGATCAACAAATATAATATCGACGTGAATGATGTTGAGGCTTATAAGCTGATATCGACTGGTAAAAAAGGTGTTGAATCGTTTGACCAGGAGTATGATAAGAATATTATCAAATTGCGATTCGACGAAGTTCTTCAAGACATCTGGGAATATTTTATCAAAGTTTCCAACCAGTCAATCAACGAGAATAAGCCATGGGAATTGGCTAAGATCGACAGAGAGAAACTCAAGGAGGTTCTAAGGTATTCATTGAGCAATCTAGCCAATGTCGTTAACTATATCAAGCCCTTTATGCCTGATACTGCTGAGAGAATGAAACAACAGCTGGAAACTTTACAACCGGAACCATTGTTTCCAAGGATTGAAACCTAACCTCCGTATCATTTCAATAACTTTCCCTTTCTGTCATTTCGAGCTTTCTGAAGCGAGAAATCTCCATGATAGTAATTTCAATTGAAGCAATCACTATTATGGGGATTTCTCGTCGATGACTCCTCGAAATGACAGGATGTAATAAACAGGAGGGTAAATTGTTAGAAGCCTTTTTTTCATCCATCGGTTATGCCGGCGGAGTAGTCTCTGACAAGATAATCCTTGGACGCTACAAGGTACCGGTGATGCGTTTTATCCCCCTGCTCTTTATCTTTTTAGCTCTTATTACCGCAGTCTTTCTCTCGGGATGGGGCAGCGTAAACTATGATCTTATCAGGCAGTGGCACTACATTGGGCTGTTTATTCTGATGATCATGGTGGCGGTAACCTGGAATGTTTTTTATTACCAGGGTATCCAGAAAGAAAACCTGGCTGAATTTGAATTAATCATGCTTTTTATGCCGCTGGCTACCGTTATGCTGGCCGGGATTTTTTTATCGGAAGAGAGAAGCGTGAGTACGCTTATAGCCGGGCTGGTCTCCTCGCTGGCTTTGGTGGTTTCCCGTTTCCGCCGCCATCATCTCGAACTTTCTCGAGTTGCCAAAAGAACCATGCTGGCAATGTTTTTGATTGCGCTGGAATCAATTCTGATTAAACAGCTGTTGGCAGCGATATCGCCGGTTTCACTCTATTTTATCCGAACGACAATAATTGCCATTGTTTTTCTTATCCTATACAAGCCAAAACTGCTTTCAATGCCCAAAGAAGCTTTTGCCCTGACTATTCTTTCGGCCGTCTTCGGCGTTATGCAGATGGTCCTGAAGTTTTATGGTTTCCAAAACCTGGGCGTGGTCGAAACAACCATTGTTTTATTGCTTGGACCGTTTATGATCTATATATTCTGCTATAATTACTTCGGTGAAAAATTGTACAAACGCGATCTGGCGGCCATGGGAGTAATTGTAGCTTCAATATTGTATGTGACGTTTTGGAAATAAATAAGACAGGAACGGACGACAGACAAACCGACAACAGACAACGGAGAGCAGATCTGCCGTCCGTCGTCCGTTAAGTTCGTTGTCCATTTGTGACTATATGTTTATTGATACCCACGCACATTTGGACTTTCCCGAATTCAAGTACGAGACAGGAGCCATACTTGGCCGGGCAAAAGAAGCTGGAGTTGAACGAGTCCTTAATGTTGGCGTTGATCTGGAATCATCAAAGCATTCTTTGGAATTAGCCCGCCGCTATCCGGAAATCTATGCTTCGGTTGGTCTTCATCCCCACTCATCGCTCGACCTGGATATTGAGACAAGAGGCACTTTGCTTACCTATGCCGGCAATGAAAAAGTTGTGGCAATCGGCGAAATCGGTCTCGACTACTATTATTTAAAACGTTCATCGCAATACGCCCATTGCCCAAGCCGCGAACAGCAAATATTTTGCTTTGAACAGATGTTGGATTTGGCGCTGGAGACCAAGCTGCCGGTTATTATCCATAGCCGTGAAGCGGAGGCCGATATATTGGCGGTTATGAAGAGCTATTCGTCTGGTTTGCGCGGGGTGCTCCACTGTTTTTCGGGCAACCATCAATTTGCCGAAAAGGTACTTGATCTTGGTTTTGCGCTCTCCTTTACCGGCAACATCACCTATAAAAAATCAGAGGAGATAATCGAAGCGGTCAAGCGGGTTCCGATCGGTTCAATTATGATCGAGACTGATTCGCCCTATCTGGCACCGGAACCATATCGCGGCAAACGCAACGAACCGGCCTATGTTGTAGAGGTAGCGCGCAAAATTGCCGAGATAAAAAATTTAAGCTTAGCCGAAGTAAAGAGGGAGACAACCAAAAAGGCGACGAAACTGTTTGGAATTACATAATAATGTGCTACAATCGTGACCATGATATTTGATGGATGCAAAATCAGGGATTCTATTCTCAAGGAGCTCAAAGACCGAATCTCCGAAATGAAACGCAAGCCGACTATGGCTGTTTTTTTGATTGGCGACGATCCGGTTTCGGTTAACTACGTTGCTCTGAAACAGCGTCTCGCCGCGCAAACCGGCATTAATTTTAAACTTTATAAATATGGCGCTTCAGTAAATCAAGACGAGGTTTTAAGCAAAATTAAGCAGTTGGATCGAGATGAAGACGTTGCTGGTATCATGATACAGATTCCGGTGCCGTCTCAAATTGATCGCGAAGCAGTGATTGCGGCTATTTCGCCGCACAAAGATATTGACGGCTTACGCTACTGTCAGGGGTTGGAATCTGATTTTTATCCGCCGGTGGTTTTGGCAATTAAAACAGCTCTTAGCCAGTCTGGCGTTGATCTAACAAAAGTAACTATTGCCATTATTGGCAAAGGATTTTTAGTCGGCAATCCGCTTTATCGTTGTTTATCGTTCGAGCAAAGTGGTGTTGGGGCAAGAATTAAAACTGATAGTTCTCGGCCTATGACCTCGAACAGTATCAGAGCTTTTGATTTGATAGATAGTGAAGCCTTGAGTTTCATCAAAGGCGCAGATGTTGTAATTTCTGCCACCGGCCAGGCCGGACTGATAAAACCGGAAATGGTTAAAAGCGGTGTCGTCCTTATTGATGCCGGTACATCGGAATCCGGCGGCAGACTTGTCGGCGACATTGATTCGGCTGCTTATGCCAAAGCCTCGTTCTACGCTCCCGTCCCCGGCGGCATCGGTCCGATGACTATAGCAATGCTATTAAAAAACCTGGTTAATTAATCCGGCTAATAATAGACCAGTCTTTATAAATAATTCCAGAAATACATAACGATCGCTAGTTATTTCTGGACCTTTTGTTTTATATGGCTATTTTTGATTTAATAAAGTATGTATATGCAAAGCGATTTAGAAACTAAAATCCAATATATCAAAGGTGTTGGGCCGAAACTGGCGGAAAAATTCCATAAACTGGGAATCGAAACAACCAAGGACTTGATTTTCCATTGGCCGAGAAGATATGAGGACTATGCAACTATTACTCAAATCAAAGATTTGGGTAATGGAATTTTCAGTGGCCAATTTTTAATTTCCAATCAAATCTCGGATTCCGATGTCCCGACGATCAAGGGGAGAATTCTGGGCATTGCCAATAAATTGACCTCCCGGCAGCATATGAAGATTACCGAGGCGGTGGTTGAGGACGGGACCGGCACTATCAAACTGGTTTGGTTTAACCAGCCGTTTTTAAAGAAGATATTGCCGGCTGGGTCAGAGTGGATTTTTCGGGGCAGGGTTGATCACAGCCCGTTCACTAATGAATGGGTGATGGAGGCGCCGACACGCATGAAAAAGCCTTGTATTGCGCCGGTTTATCCAACAACGGCAGGATTGTCGAGCAGTTATATTGCTCGAATAATTGAAGGGCTTCTCGATTCGAAGATTCCCCCGAAGGATATTCTAAAAGATTTTTTGCCGCAAGATGTTATGAAAAAGTATGAACTTTTACCGCTCAAAGAAGCCATCATACAAATTCATACGCCGATAAATCTTGAGCAAGTCGAGACAGCCAGAAAGCGCCTGGCTTTCGACGAACTGTTTTTAATTTCATTGAGAGCAAGGTTGTTAAAAGAAGAATTGAAACGAGAGCAGGCGCCCGTTATAAAAATTGATGATGCCGCTATCGAATCGTTTATTGGCAATTTGCCTTTTGAATTGACAAGCGATCAGAAAAAAGCAGCACAAGATATTATAGATGATCTGGCGCGAGGCAGGCCGATGAACCGTTTGCTAAACGGCGATGTCGGCAGCGGCAAAACGGTTGTGGCGGCTGTTGCTGCTTATGCCGCCACAAAGGCAGGCTTCAAAGTGGCGTTAATGGTACCGACCGAAGTGCTGGCAATGCAGCACTTCGAGACTTTTTTGAAACTATTTTCCAGTTACGACATTACAGTCGGACTGCTGACATCCAATATTAAGAAAATAACCGATAACCAAGTCACAAGCAACAAACAAGCTCCAAATTCCAATAACCAAAAAATAAAACCCGGCGAAGCGCAAATATTAATCGGTACCCATGCGTTGCTGCAACGCAGTATTGAATTAGAAAAAGCGGGGTTAATAATTGTTGATGAGCAGCATCGCTTTGGTGTCAAGCAGAGAGCATTACTCAAAGAGAAAACAAACGGCAAACTCAAGCCGCACTTTTTAAGCATGACGGCGACGCCGATTCCGCGAACTCTCCATCTCGCCTTGTTCGGCGACCTGAATGTTTCTGTCATAAACGAAAAACCCCAAAATCGTAAGGAAATCAAAACCCGTTTCGTTGAACCCGAGAACCGTATGAAAGCGTATGATTTTATTAGGACTCATATAAAAGCCGGCCAGCAGGTGTTCGTGGTTTGTCCGTTGATCGAAGAGTTGGAAGACGGAGAACAGAGGACGGCATGCGGATTGTTTGATCAGGACAAAAAATCAGTTATAAAAGAGTATAAAAAGTTAAGCAAGGAGATTTTTCCGGAATTTAAGGCAGCTATGCTCCATGGCAAGATGAAGTCAAAGGAAAAAGAGGCGGTTCTGTCGGATTTTTGTCATAAAAAGTATGATATTTTGGTTAGTACATCTGTTATCGAAGTAGGTATAGATATACCGAACGCCTCCGTTATGATGATTGAGGACGCGGAACGTTTCGGTCTGGCCCAAATCCACCAATTTCGCGGTCGCGTCGGGCGCGCCGAACATCAATCTTTTTGTCTCTTATTTTCCGGTTCCCAAAGTCAAAACTCCCTGGTCCGTTTAAGAAGTTTGGAAAATATTTCCGACGGTTTTAAACTTGCTGAGATTGATCTGGAGATGCGCGGACCGGGCGATGTCTTCGGCACAATGCAATCCGGGCAACTGGAGTTGAAAATGGCCTCCATTTCCGATAGAATATTGATCGAGCAGGCAAGTCGGGCAGCTTCCGAGATTGTGCAAGAAGATCCTCATCTTGAAAATTATTTGAGCATCAAAGAGAAACTGGCGGAGTTTGAAGCAAGTAAACACATGGAATAAAATTCTTTAGGATTCAGAATTTTATGCAGGACGAGAAGATCAACTTGGGCAAATTGATCGAGCAATATCGGTTTCTAATCGGAGGGATATTGTTTGGCTTGGTTGTTGCCGGCTTTGGTTTCCTGCTTTATCAGAGAAACCAAAATGCTGCCGGCATCAATGACAAGATTGGAATGCTGGAAAACAGGATTGTCGAATTGGAAAAGGCCAGGACAAGATCTGCCGGGCCGGACAAAATATCTGAAACGGCGAATGCAGCACCCGCTGCTCCGACAGATCAAGGCCAAGTTAAAGCAGCTGCTACTACTGCGGAAGCACCAAAAACGCAACAGCCAACAGCGGAGCCGGTGCCGGCATCGCAACCGCAAATCTCGGTTGAACCGGTTTCGCCTTCGATCAAATCCGAATCGGCTTCGGTAGCCGGAACAATTAACATCAATAACGCTTCCGCCAACCAGCTCGATTCGTTGCCCGGAATCGGTCCGGCTTATGCCAAAGCTATTATCGAATATCGCGAAGCTCGCGGCGGTTTTAAAACAATCGAAGAGATCCAGAGTGTCAAAGGCATCGGCCCAAAGACGTTTGAGAAATTTAAGGATAAGATTACCGTTGATTAGTTTATAAAGTTTATAAAGTCGAGAAAATCAGATCTTCGTATTCTCTTTATAGACTTTAGGGACCTTACAGACTTTTGACTTATGCATTGCTTGGATGAAGAAATTAAAAAACTCGTCCTGAAAAATCCATTAGAATGCGGGCGGATGGCGAAAATGGTATACGCGCTAGCCTTAGGAGCTAGTGGGGTAAAACCCATGGAGGTTCAAGTCCTCTTCCGCCCACCACATTCATGCAACATCGGCTACCGTAAAAATCTTGCAGGTTCAAACTCCACTCCGAGTATCAACCAAAAAATACCAGTCTTTTGGTATTTTTTTGGTTGATCTGGTAAAATGATAAAAAGCCATTCAAGGCCAATTTTTGGTGTGTGGAGGGGAGTTGGATAACAAAGCTCAAGAAAACTTTGAGCTCAACGGGCAAAATTTCGAATTTGTTTCGGGAGACATTTTTGAATCCCATTACGGGTCTTATCTTAAACATAACTCTTCTCCGGGAAGCTATGAGGTTTTTAATTTCTTGGCGAATTTTTCGCTTTATACCAAGGGCATTATCGGCAAGCAAGAGATCAGAATAAAATTTATCAAACTATCGGGAGCCGCCAGACAGGAGATAAAAGATTGGATTAACAATCCCCTGAATTCACCCTATTCGACCGGTTCGACAAGACAGAGTTGGTTGGAGATGCTGGCCGGTTCTTGGACTGAAATAAAACAAACAGGATTACTTTCGTCTCAGTCTCGTTCTCCCCTGTCCCATGAAAAAGAAGCCGGTAATATCAATAACGACCAGATTCCCAATCGAGTCAAAAACAATAGTAACCAGAAAGCTTGGACTGATATCTCTCCGCTGGACAGAAAAATATTGGCAGTTCAAAAAAGTACTAAGACTCTCTTGCCTGCCTTTAATAAAATTCACAATTGGTTGCGGGCAAAGTCAAGGCTTTATTATAATTGGCACCTGAATGCCTGGCATAACTTTGTCCACTGGGCTGTTGTTGCTGTCGAGGCTGCCGTTGTTATAACTCTGATTGCCGGCACTTTCTTGACTACTCTAACTTTAAACACCAAGCGGGCATCCGCTGCCGCCACTAATGTCTGGGATTTTTCAACTGCCGGTGAATACACTTACGATTCAGATAAGATTGAATTCAGCAACGGGGCGGCACAGCTAAAAGCTGCCGGCGGTGCCGGAT
>CAZGWE010000012.1:0-2541 GCA_964529405.1 uncultured Candidatus Saccharibacteria bacterium | reverse complement strand
GGCAATCACGGTTTCTTCGGGTTCCAATTTAAATACAAACAATTTAATTTCCGGCCGGAGTTGTGCCGATGGCGGTGATGCGGTCAATTATTCAGTCACGGCCTTGACGACAAGCACAGCGACTCTGTCATCAACACCATCGGCCGGTTGTCTTTCGGCGGGAAATGAGATTTTATTGATCAATCTTCAGGGCACGGCCAGCCGTTTCGACAACGTCGGCAACTTTGAAACATTGCGTATCCAAAGTGTCAGCGCCAATACTGTTACCTTTTCCTCCGGTAAATCCAAATATTACGGCGATAACACAACCGATGATACGAACATTGGTACTACTTCGGACAACCAGAAAGTGCTCCTGCAACGGGTGCCCAATTACACTAATATGACGGTTAATAACGAAATTACCTTAACGGCTAGCGACTGGGACGGTACCAGGGGTGGCGTAATATTCTTCCGGGCTAACGGCACGATAACTGTCAATGGCGCAATCGGTACTAGCGGCAAGGGTTATCGCGGCGGCAACACCGACCAGTATATTGATCCAAATGCTATGGCCGGCGAGAGTGTTTCCGGAGCCGGCAGCTTAAACCATGTCAATAATGCCGGTGGTGGCGGTGGTGGAAACCGTGGTGACGCCCAACGCTATAGCGGTGCCGGCGGCGGCGGCGGCAGTTATGGCACGGCCGGCGGCAAAGCCAATGATTTTGTTTCTCCCTCGGATCATGGCGTCGGTGGTTTTGCCGGCGCAACCTACGGGTCCGCTTCGCTGGACAAGTTGTATCTCGGTTCGGGCGGCGGCCAATCGGCCAATGCCAATGGCGCTTCAACCGGTACCGGCGGGGATGGCGGCGGCATTGTTTACATCGCCGGGGGCACGCTAAGCCTGGCCGCAATCTCTAATAACGGCAATAACGGCGGCAATGGCAACGGCGGCAGCTACACGGCGGCCGGCGGCGGCGGAGGAGGGGCAGGCGGATCGGTCAGGTTGTCGGGTACGACAATTTCCTTAACTACAGTTACGGCCACAGGCGGCAATGGCGGCACTGCGGGTGTGGACACCAGCTGTTGCCCACTTTATTATAAAGCGACTAATGGCGCGGCCGGCGGCGGCGGCCGGGTTGCCGTCTACTCGCCAAACAGTATCACCGGAACTTCGACGCCAAGTTACGATGCGGCAGATGCCGAGAATTCTTATCCGGCCGACCAGCCGACGATTGTTAACAAGACTGCCCACCAATACTCTTCTATTACGGCTTTCACCGAGGTTTTAGGCTCCGGTTCAAGCGGCAGCATCCAGTACCAGATTTCCCCCGATAGCGGCAGTACCTGGTATTGGTGGAACGGTTCGGCTTGGATGGCCACAGCCGGTAGTTATGCCAACAGCAATACGGCCAGCGTTATTAACGCCAAAATTGCCCTTTTTAGTGCAGGGACGGCACCGCGGCAGTTTATTTGGCGGGCGTATCTTAACTCGGACGGCAAACAATTGCCCAAAATAGACTATCTGGTTCTGGGCAGCGGCCAAAGCTGGGATTTTAGCAGCAGCGGTGATTATACTTTATCGGACTCCGGCAGTATCCAAGTCGCGGACGGTGTAGCCAATTTAAAGGATCAGGGAACTCTCCCGACTGGCAGCGGTGACGATGGCAGCATTACTGTCGCGGACAATAAAAATATTAATGCCGATAATTTGATTACCGGCCGGGTTTGTGCTGACGGTGGCGATGCCGTTAATTATTCGGTGGCAGCACTGACCGGAAACTCCGCTACATTGGCCGCATCGCCCTCGACGGGTTGTTTGACGGCGGGAGATGAAGTTTTGTTAATTAACCTGCAAGGTACCGCCGCTAATTTTGGCAATGTCGGCAATTATGAAACCCTGATCATCGACAATATCTCCGATGATACAATTACTTTCACTTCCGGCAAATCAAAACATTACGGCGACGGCACAAGCGACGATACCAATATCGGCACGGCGGCCGGCAATCAAAAAGTGGTTTTGCAGAGGGTGCCAAACTATATCAATGTCACGGTTAACAACGGAATGACTTTGACGGCCGGCGCATGGGACGGTACCAAGGGCGGCGTGATGTTTTTCCGGGCCAGCGGCACAGCGACTATTAACGGCACGATTAATATGAGCGGCAATGGCTTTAGAGGCGGCAACGGCGGAACAAACGGTTGCAACAATTATCCCTACCCGGCCACCGCCGGTGACCACGGCGAATCATATAATGGCAGTAATTCGCTCTCCGACTGCGACCGGCGGGCTACAATAACCGGACATAAAGTCGCTGTCGGGGCTAACGGCGGAGGCGGAGGAGGAGGAGGCGCCAGCTACCAAAACGCTGCCAGGAACGGCGGCGGCGGCGGCGGCGCCAGCTATGGTGTCGCCGCGACCGGCGGTTCAAACAGTTCGACCGGTGAAAACGGTGCCGCCGCCGGCGCGACTTACGGAGCAAGCGACCTTTCAAAAATATTTCTCGGCTCGGGCGGCGGCGGCGGCGGCCGTGGTGTGAATTCTAATGGCGGCAATGG
>CAZGWE010000011.1:25728-34176 GCA_964529405.1 uncultured Candidatus Saccharibacteria bacterium | reverse complement strand
TGTCTCCAGACTAACAGATGAATAAACCGGTAACAATTTAAACATACTGGACGCTACACTTTTAGCTATGAGTTTAGCGATAAGGGCTTACATTGGCTGTAAAAATACGCGAATAATTTCTGGCCAAACCATTGTTGCTTAATAACGGCGGGGTCATGAACCACTCACTAATTTCATTCGTTCGGGTTCAGGGCTTTCTGCTGCTTAGATAATCCTTTATTACTGTTCTCAAGGTTGTCTTGCCTTTTGTTGTTTTAAAATATTCTTCACGGCGTCGAGCGTCTTCTTTGGAACAGTGGCCTTCGAAATAGATGAGTTCGAGTGGCAAGCGCTTTGCTGTTGAAGTATTTTTGCCTTGCTGATGTTCTTTTAGTCTTCTTTTTAAGTCAGAAGTAAAACCAATGTAAAATTGGTAATCCTTCAAGCTCAGGAGAACATAAACATAATAGAAGTTCATAACCTTAATATAACAAAAATAGCGACTGACCGCTATTATATAGCCCTGTACCATTCACTAATTTCATTCGTTCGGGTTCAGGACATGAACCACTCACAATACTTCCATGGCCACATCGTCATTATTAAATAACGGCGTAGCCATGAATCCGAACAAATGGAATTTGTGAGTGGTTCATGGCTCCCCGAGCAAGACTCGAACTTGCAACATCCTCGTTAACAGCGAGGCGCTCTGCCATTGAGCTATCGGGGATCATACTGGCCAATTTACACTCGAATTTTACCAAAAACGGCCGGATTTGTAAAGGCGATTGTTTTTGTGCTTTAATTATCTCAAAGAGGACAATAAGACATGGAGGAATATGTTGGAAAAGCACAAAAAAGCGTTAGAAGGTTTGATGAATTTCTATCGGGAGAACACCGGGGTGGCAGAAGCGAAACGGCTTGAAGCAGCGGCAGCGGAGAAGGAGTTTAACCGGAATTTTGAGCACATTAAACATGAAGTTATCTGGCCGATTATTGTTGACATTGGTAATGAGCTGACACATTATAGCCATGATTTTCAAGTGACGGAGGAGGAAAGATACACTGATGCAACCGCCGTTTATCACCCAGCCAACATCACCTTCAGTATTTATCCGGCGTTCCTGAAGGATTACGAGCGCCGGCCGGAATCGGCGCCCTATGTCTCATTTGTAGCCGACCCTTATGCCAGAATGGTCAGCGTTTCTGTCTCGACTATGCTGCCCGGCACCGGCGGGGTAGTGGGCGAACACGGCCGTTACAGCATAGACAAAATTACCTCGGAGTTTGTTGAAAAAGAAATTGTTGAAGTACTCAAGAATATACCGATATTTCATAACCAGAAATAATTTCTTTGTGTCAAGTAGTTCGACCGTTTATCATCAATTATAAGTTGAGCTATAAGACGTGCTCTGTAATGCGATCAGAGTTGTATGCCCCATTTTCCTTTAAATTGTTCATCGGGCTTTAAGACTATTAGACCCATTTCGGGCAGATTAAAGGCATAACCGGTACAGGTTTGCGGTTCTAGCGCCAAACCTTTTCTTAAATGTTCCGGGCCGATAGTGTCGGCCGAGTAAACTTGGAGGTAGGGATAATTTTTGTCTTGCCAAATGGCAATCTCCGTACCTTGGCCATCGGAAAGCAAGGTTTTACAAACACCTTCGTTGAAATCTAAATCGGTGTAGCAGTTGTCAATAACTTGCCTGCCGATTTTTCTTCTTCTGGAAAAATCCAGACCGCCCATCGGTTTCAGTAAACGGCCGGTTGGCTTAAGACCGGTGTCAAACTCAACTAATTTTTTGGCGGCAATTTGCAATGACATATCCTCAACTTTGCTGAAGCCGGGAGCATAATACGGATGGAAGCCGAGACCGAAAGGGGCCGGTGTGTCGCCGTTATTCAATACTTCGGTTACGCAAGTCAGACCGCTGTCATCAAGCTTGTATGACACCGTAATACTCAAATCAAAGGGAAAACCTTTGGGTCCGTACTCCGCTTTTGTCAGGATAAAGCGCAGGCCAGCCGAATTTTCTGATCGGTCAACGATTTGCCACGGAACGGCTTTAACAAAGCCGTGATTGGCATGGCCATCCTTAACTCTTGCGCCGCTTAAAATGTAACTCGTACCCCCAAAATTATACCGGCAATTCTCAACCCGTCCCGGCCAGGGGAAGAGAATATCGCCCATTGAGCCGGCCTTTTCTTTATCGCGCTCGTAACCATAAATGAGGTTTGTCTTCCGGCCGTCTTTTTTAATAAAATATTTCTTTATGCCCCCGCCGACCGGATTGAGGGTTAGGATTTGACCTTGATAACCAAGTTGGATTTCGTTGTCCATAACCGCCTTAAATTATTCTAAATAATTTAAATATGATTAAGCTGATGGAGACGGCTAGAAAAGCGGCAGACGCGCCTTGCCAGAAATTGTGGCGGTGGCGGTATATCCGAGCCCAGATGGCCAGGGGAGAAATCAAAAAGAGCGTTGCCATGTGCGGATCAATCAAAACTGCCGTAATGGTAATTGAGCTGGCCAGCGAAGCCGAGTGGATGCTGATTTTCCAAAACCGGGTGATCAGAAAGAAAATAAGGGCGTTAGCCAACAGAACCGTAGCCATAATGATAAGGGGCAGCGGCGCTTTCTCAAAATGGAAAGCAATTAAGATCAGTACTCCGCCGCCAATTGAAACCAAAAACGGTCCGGTCCGTTGCTCCCGGACCATAATGTGGATATCGCTAAATTTGCCGGTTTTGACGCCATGATAGATAAAGAAAAAGGGTATCAGAATCGAGAACAAAGCAAAAGTTCCACCCCAAGTAACAAGATCATCAAGCGAAGCAGCGTAGTATCGAATGGCAAACAGGCCGATGACCGTAATGACAATGAACGGGCTGGTTAGGCCTGAAATGATATAGGCAGTTTTATCAAGGAGGGTCTTCATATGATTGCAGTCTGATGGTTGGTTCCATTGTACCACAGAAAGCCTTTAAGACACATCAACCCTTTTTAACTTTGCCGACTTCTTTCAAAATTTCGGCCGGCGTGGTGTACTCTTTATCTGAAACTTGCTCAACTACACCCAGAACCTGGCCGGTATCAGGCATGTCTGCCTGTCCTTCCTTGCCTCTAATGTGGTCGAGAATTGTTTTTTTATCGGTGGGAAATTTGATTCCCTTGAGATGGCGCATAATATTGGCTGGGCCGCGTCCCCCGACTCCTCTTGGTATTTTGACTCCTTGTCTTAATTATAGTTTTTCTCTTAAAAATTGTAGTTCATAAAAATTGGAAGGCAATACGGGGTGAAAATGCCTGGTCAACTTAGCGCGGTCACCAGAAGTAAATTTGCCTAAGAACTTTTTGATAAAACCGGTAAGTCGGGTTAATGTGAAAAATATAAAGTTATTTGTTAATTAGGAAAATTTGCTGTCCATTGCTGTGATAATCAAGCTTGTTACGCGCTGAATTCTTAACTATTGGGCCTTGTAATAAGAAATCGTGATTCAAAAAATCGCAGAGATAAGAGGGCCGAGCGGCAGCGGGAAATCGCCGGCCGGTTTCCTTTTCATCGTTTTTTCCGTTTTGAAAAATTGAGGGATTGGTTTTCGGGATTCCGCCATGCCGGGAGGAAACGCAGGGGGTAGGGCGTAGAGTCGGAGTATAAAAATTCGACATTCAGCGAGATTTATCCTTGGGGCAGGATATGCGGCAAAATTGGCTCTGCGATAGGGGAAGAAAATCGTTGGCAATATCAACAATGCACTTCAGTTCTTCTCTTGATAAGTTTTGCAAGCTGATTAAAGAAGGAGGAAACCATAGCAGAAAAGAGTAATATGGATATGGATGACAAAGATATGGAGATGATGGATGAAGAGGAGGGCGAAATGACAGTTCGAGAGGCTGGCCACAAAGGCGGCGAAACCACCGCCAAGACACACGGCCATGAATTTTACGAGGGAATCGGCCGCCAAGGCGGGGAGGCGGGGGGCGGAAAAGGCGGCCAACGCGTTAAAGAGTTGATCGAAGAGGGTAAAGAGCACGAAGGCGAAGAATAACCTCAAACTTCATACAAAGTATGAAAATGGGAGCTCTCTGCTCCCATTTTCATTTCTGAAAAATGTCCGATTACCGGTCGTTCTTACCCTTATGGCTTTCGGAATTATCCCACCAATCATCTGGCCGTATGAAAAATGAGCCATTTTTGTGTTCCTTATTGCTCTTCGTTTTCAAATTATAAATTTCAAATTATTCAGAGCCCTTCCTCTGTCAAAATTCTTTTATGGATCTCTAAAGCGCTCAAAGCACCTTCGCCTCCGGCAATAATAGCTTGATCCGGGCCGTTATTGCACGCGCCAACGGCAAAAAGGTTACAGACAGAGGATTCAAAAGTTCTGAAATTAACCTTGATTAAACCGTTAACATTGCGTTCTAGTTTGATACTGTCTTGGTTGATAAAATGGTCTAAAGGAGTGACGCCCAAATAAGTGAAGATTGCTTCAGCGTCAACTTCGATGCCGTTATCAAGAATAATGGTGTCTAAATAACCATTTTTGCCTTTAAGCTCTTTAATGGAACTTAGGCGCACGTCAATGTCTTTAATATTGGCCTTTTCGATCATCTTCGGGCTGAAGTAAAAGTTATTGCCGCTAGGGATGACTGTAATCTTTGGCGAGCGGTGCATATAGCAAAAAATCAGGGCACTGTTTATAACTCTGTCCGAGTTTCCGATTAGGGCGATTTTTTTATCTTTGTTCTGGTACCAGTCGCAGGTTGGACAGTGAAAAATGGAAGTTTCAAAGTACGGGCCGAGCCCGGAAATGTCCGGCATATTGTCAGATAAACCGACACTAACAACGACGAATTCAGCTTCATAACGCCCGGGTTTATCGGTCTCCACAATAAAACGACCATCTTTGTTTCGGCTCAGCCGTATGACAACTTCATACTTCATATCAATATTAAAAGAGGCAACTTGTTCATGGATGCGCCCGAGAAATTCTTCGCCCCTTGTCGTTTTGACGTGTCCTAAGAAATTTTTCAAATTAGTGGCGACCCGGGTTCGGCCCGGGACCTGTTGCGGCGCGTCAATAATTAAAACAGGATGACAGAAGCGGGCTAAATAGATAGCGGCGCTCAACCCACCCGGTCCGCCGCCCACAATGACAGTTTGATGGTTTATGTGGATTTTGACGTTTGCTTAGGTTAACGTATTTTCTGGATCAATTGGTTTATCTCGGAGTCATCCCGCATATTTTCGTAAAAAAGGATCTGGTCCCGGTTGATGTACATTATATCTTCCGGCCCGTGCAATTCGTTGCCCAGCTTCACCAGGCTGGGCTTGCTTTGGTCTTGGCTGTTGCTTTGGTCGGATTTATTGTCGGCCTTCAAATAGTAAATGTCGCGTAAAATGACCGTCGGCTTCTCTTTGCCGCTGATATAGCCAAAATAGACTTGGCCGCTGGTCAGAAAAACGGCTTGCCGCTTTGAGTCGCTTTTAGCCTGTTTGGCTTTTTCCGATTTATAACCAAAATATCCGGCCGCGCCCACCAGCAAAATAAATAAAATAATCAGTAGTTTATTGCGTATAGCGTTACCCTAAAAACAATAGCTTCATGATTAACAAGATACCATTTTGGATTGGGCATAATTTGGACGAATCGGCTAAAAAAACAGTTTTTTTGAAGTTTATTTGTCGTTATTGCACATTACCCCGGGTTTTTATTTAGGCTTTATTGCTACTATATGCTGCCTGAAAAAGATCGGAGAGCAGTCTAAACGTCTAAATTAAAGACTTTACACATTGCTTGCGGTCGATACCTGAATCTCGGCAGCGAGTTAAAATGGCAATAAATAAAGGAGAGCGGCATAGAAAAATTTAGAGGCTTACAAATCCTGGCCAAGATTGCATTTGTCCCCAGCGCCATGGTGATGGTTGCCGGTGTCGGAACAGCTTTGGCTGGCTTCGGCGCTAGCAGCGTCTTAGATTCTACCTCAACATATAGCGGTGGAACAAACACCAATGTCAGCGGTGTTGATTTGACTGGCACAAATCATTTGACAGGTCCTTATTCGTTGAATAAGAATAAATTCTACATCAAACACAAGGTTGATGTCGACATTTACAACAAGAATTACGAAAAGAACGACCTGGATTTTCTGTTTAACACCGGAAAAAACGATACCAAGAAGAACACCAAGGTCGGCGACGTTTCAACGGGTAACATCAAGGCCGGAATCACCCTAATCAACGATTCGAACAGCGGTTTGTGCCATGGTTGCAAGGATGATAAAAAAGAAGACGATAAGAGCGGCCATGTTTTGTCTGCGGCTGATCCGTCTTTTGACTTCAGCAACAGCTTAACAGGCCCCGATTCAGTCAACATTAACAAGGCCAAAGTCACTGATAAGACAGATATTGATATCAAGAATAAGGCTTACATCAAGAATGACATTGATGTCAAAGCCAACACCGGCAAAAACGAGGTTGAAAAGAATACCGTTGTCGGCAATGTTTCAACAGGCGACATTACTTTAACTGGTAGCGTTGAAAATATCGCTAATGCTAACCAATGCATCACTTGTAAAGATATCGCCGGTTTGCTTAGCGGCAGCAGCAGTCCTGCTGTGAGTGCCAATTTTGCAAACGATATAACCGGACCTTATTCTTTAAACAAGAATAAGCTCGATTTGGAACATAAGGTTGATGTTGATGTAACCAATAAGGCTTACATCAAGAATGACATTGATGTCAAAGCCAACACCGGCAAAAACGAGGTTGAAAAGAATACCGTTGTCGGCAATGTTTCAACAGGCGACATTATGGTTGATTTTTCAGTTCTGAACAAGGCTAACTAATTTATAAATCTCGATTGACCGGGATTCTGGATACGGATGTGGATTTAATGAGCCGTTCGGCTCGTTAAATCCCATTTGTATAAATTTAATTTTTTAAACCTCATAAGGACAAAAATATTATGGCGCCAAATAATATTTAAAAAGATCGTTTCGCTAATCTTGATACTTTTTATGACCACTTTCTATTCGTTTTCCGCTAAAGCTGCGGTAGATGAATCTCAAGTCGGACCACGGGGACCGGTCGGACCGCAAATCGAAGTTGGGCCCCAAGGACCGGTCGGACCGCAGAGCCCAACAGCGAACTCGCAAGCAATGACGGCGCCAGTGTCCGGATCATTGACCGCAGATCTTTCGAATGGTCAAACCGGTCCCAATTCTGATAACGTTAATGCGGTGAATAAGACTAATAATACCGACGCGACGCTAACAAATGATGCCAAGGTTGACAATCAAGATAACCTGGCTTTAAACAGCGGCAAAAATTCAGTTGACACCAATTCAGTGGTTGGCGGCATTAAAACCGGCGACATCAATGGTTCTGTCAATGTGCTCAATTTAGCCAATACCACCTTGGCGCCGGACAGCAGTGTCGGTGTCAGGACGGTTGACGGCGCGAAAACCGGCGAAATCGTCCTAGCCTCTCCCATTCAGAGATCTTCTTTATCCAACAGCACGACCGGGTCGGAATCCTCCAACCTTAACGCGGTTAACAATAATAATATTGTCAAAATAATAGATTCCAATAATGCCGCGGCCAACAACGACTTGAATATTAAAGCCAACACCGGCCTTAACACCATTTTCGGCAATACGCAGGTTGGTAATATTACAACTGGCGACATTAATCTGGCCACAAACCTGATTAACCTCTTGAATGTCTTTGAGCCGAACCTGACTTTGACTCTCGATATTTGGTCAATTATGGGGGGGTTTATGGGAGATCTGATTTTTGACCCGAGCGTCTCGAATTCCAGCACCGGACCGGAGTCTCAAAACCAAAATACAGTTGATCGGAATAGCGCGGCCAACATCGGCGTGGCCCAAAAAGCCGCTGTTAACAATAATTTAAGTTACGACACCAATACCGGTCAAAACGATATCGGTATGAGCACCGTGGTTGGAAATGTGGTGACCGGAGTATCAACAGTTAATAGTTCAACAACGAACATCGCTAATGCCGGCACGCCGATGCTTTATCTGGTTAATGTTTTTGGCAGTTGGGACGGCGAGTTGCAGGGCATTGACCCGAATTTGGTTATCGTCAACCGGATGACCGGCCCGCAATCAGATAATACCAACGCGGTTAACGACAATTCGCAAACCGGCATTCAGATTGATAATAATGCTTCAGCCGGCAATAAAGTCAATATCAGCGCAAATACGGGCAAAAACATGATTGGCAATAATACGGCAGTCGGGGACATTAAAACGGGAGCTATCAACTTGTCTAACAATGTTATCAATGTTTTGAATTCATTTGGACAAGATTTATCAAAGATAAAGATTAGCATCGTTAATATCTTTGGCAACTGGAGGGGCAACGGCAAAACCAAACCCGACAACCAGTCTGGCGACAACTCCGGTCCGGGCGGCGAAAATCAAAACCAGGGCGGTGA
>CAZGWE010000011.1:15633-25670 GCA_964529405.1 uncultured Candidatus Saccharibacteria bacterium | reverse complement strand
CTTCATCTGTCGACAGCACAAATTCTGCCGGCACTGCTGCCGGTCCGGCGGCTGTTCTTGCCTCGGCTGTGACTGAATCGGACAAACAGTTAAGCGATGTAAATTTATCTGGCGAAGCAAAGGGTAGTCTCGGAGCGGACAAAATTATATTTGCTGACGATTTGTCCGGCGGTGATGGCAGCGTCGAAAATGGTAGTTCGGATCAAATCGGAATGTTGCCGGCGGCCGGTGACGTCGAACCGGAAACCGGCAAGAAAAAATTGCCCGCTTTGCCGATGGCTTTGGGCGCGTTGGGGCTTGCTCTGGCCGGAGCTGCGGCAGCGCGGCGAAAGAGCTTGCTCTAACGTCGATCGGTTGACTGTTAAGCGTAAAAGAGCTACGCTTAAGTATCACATGACGAAAACAAAATATTGCAGGAAAGGAAGATTTTGAAAAATAACACTCACTCAAACCTTTGAAGAAGATAGCAGTTCTTCTATCGAAGATCTGAAAGCCGATTATGTCCTTATTACGCAGAACGACCAAGTTTGCGTTGCTTCGTCCGTGCCGACTTGGATCGGTAAAAAGATCAAAGCCGAAAAAAGCCTTTTTAATTACCGGAACGACCATTTAATCAATGTTGACGGCGTGGATAAACTGCTGGTTCCGCTGCAGTATCAAAACAAAAACACCGCCATCCTGCTTCTCGATAAAGAGTACGGCCAGTTTGAAAAGCAGCTGTTGCTAATTAAGCAATTTGCCGAGCTGACTCTCTTGCACTATTTTGAGCACAATAAACCGCCGCTGGACGCGACGGATTATTTTATCAGTCGTTTGACCGCTTTAGCTTCTTCGGAAGATTTTGACTTTCATACTCTGGAGGCCAAAGTTTTAGGATATGACTTTTCAATTCGGCGGATCGCCCTGGTAGTTCGGCTTAAGGGTTTCTGGGAGAGATGCATACTCTGTAACGACCAACCGACATTTGAACGGGAGGAAACGATTCGGAACTGGAAAAGGCGGATCGAATCGGCCATCAATGGTTTTTTCACTAAGAATAGCGATGTTATCACGGCTTACCTGGGGGAAGACAAATTTGTCGTTTTCAAAGCAGTTTTGCCGGAAGACGAGGAGAAATTTCACCAGCACCTCAGAAGATCCTTTAATTCGATTTTTGGGACGCTCAAAAACACCAAAATCAGCCGGGTCACAGTCGGTTTTGGTAATGCTGCTGATTCGGTTCGGGGTTTAACGGAGATTTACCGCCAGGCCAACTTTGCTCTGGAGTTGGGGGAGAAACTGTGGCAGGAGAGTAATATCTACTACTTTGGTGATTTGGGACTTCTAGCAATCTTGACCGATACGGACAAAAAGAGCAAAGTCGAATTTGCTAACCATCTTTTGGGCGACCTGGCGGAGGAAGATTTATTAAAAACTCTGGAGGTTTTTCTGGAGGAAAACCTAAATTTGTCCAAGGCAGCGGAGCAGCTTGGTATTCACCGCAACACGGCTATCTATCGTCTTAATCAAATAAGCGGTATTTTGGGTCTGGATCCCCGCTCCTTCGATAAAGCGGTAACAATCAAAATCGCTTTGATTATTAAAAAGTACTTTGAGGAGTGATTCTTGAACAGACCGTCGCCTGGATTGAATTGGGATCGTTTTTTTTGCTATAATAGTCTTTGAAGCATTAAGAAAGGGCGATCTATGGCTACTCGTGAAGAGAAATACTGGCAGGCAGATTCTTCTAAAATCAAGGTGATTTTATTGGGTGGTATGAAAAAGTATGCAGAAACCGTACCAGGGCTAAGTCGAGCTTTTGTTTTGAGCGACCACTCTTTGCGTTGCATGGATGAAGGTACGCCGGATGGTATTCACTGTGCCGGCAGTGGCATCTTGCTTAAACTGGATGATATTAAAAAAGGTTTTACTGAAGCCCGTCTTGATGGCATCTACAGTCATGCCGGTTGCGGGGCGGCGGCCCTTTACGCTAAACAGCAGGGGCTGGACGCAGAATTTGCTGATGAATATGGCAAGGAGTGGGCCAAATCGCTGGCTACTAATCTGGGAATACCCTACAGGGGACATATCGAAGCCGGCGAAATGAAGCGCCCCAGCAGTTTGCATGTGGCCCGGGTTGCTTACTTTGATGGCACTGGCACTTTTAGTCCATCGGCTTGTCCTGATTTGCCCCAAGGTTTCGTTATCAGTCGCAGATATATGGCGCCGGAGTATGCCCGGAAGGAGGTTGAAGTTGCCATTGATATCGCTCTTGGCCACCATGGTTTTGGTTCTAAGTTTAGCGCCAATGACCCCTTTTTACTAGTTGCCGTTGCCAGCAAGAGTGATGCCGATCTCTCAATTAATAAATTGAAAAACGAACTCCAATCTGTAGCCAGCAAGTTTGGCCGTAAGATTAAAGTTGACGGTTTTGAAATAGAAATGTAATTAAAGGTTTAGAGAATAGATCGGTATGGTAATCTCTTTTCTATTAATATCATTTGATTTAAAAGTGACAGATTGGTCGCTAGATAGCACCTGGTCGTATTTTTCTCGGTTAAAATTAAGTCTTAAAATCGTCTGACTCTGAGCTGCGACTATAGTGTGTTTATTATCATTAAGGGGTTTGTTAGTCATATTAATGAAATTTACTTTAAAGCAGTCGCAAGAAGTTACGAGATCGTAGAGTTCTAATTCCCCGTCACTAATATTGTTAATAGCAATATCCTTTTGTTCAACAAAGGTGTTTTTGCTGAGATATAGTTCCTCCTCCGCAAGTTCCAGGGTTACTTTATCGGTAGGCGGAGTTTGGGAGTTGTTGTTGGAATTACCGCTTGAATTATTGGTGCCGAAAATAACTACAAGGCTGATAATTGCCAAAGTAAGAAAACCAATAATTATAGGAACGGGATCGAAACGGTTCATTCGACTAGCCTCTACCTATTTGACTTTTTTGTAAAGTGGTATTGTATAGCTTCAAGTAAATGTTCTCTTACTTTACGCTTCGCCAAAGGCACTCAGCGAAAATGTTATCTATGCCCCTGCCCCGACCATCCGTACTGATGGCTTTCGACTATCGCCCCGATTGTGATGATTATAGTCTTTTCCCTGCTTTTTTTGAATTTGCCGGGATTAGTTCAGCTAGGGGGTTGACGCCAAATCCGTAGTGCTCTATTATTAGAGATAATAAGAATGCTTTTCTAAACGCCCTAGGAGGGAGGATGAAACAAAGGCGGGGGTTTACAATAATCGAACTCTTGGTTGTTATTGCCATTATCGGCATTTTGGCGGCAATAGCAGTAGTTAATTTTGGCAATTTGCGGTCCAAATCGCGCGATGCCAAACGAAAGTCTGACTTAAAACAACTTCAAACTGTGGTGGAGCTGCACAAGACCGAAACCGGCTCGTGGCGCTTTAACACCGCTGTTGCCCATCAGACTTGTTACAGCCTTATTTATGACAGTACCACCCCGGCTAATGGTTGTGAAGGCCAAAATTGGAAGAGCATGGTACCAGCTAACTACCTGTCTGCTATGCCCGTTGACCCGACCAATAAATGGGGTCCGTCAGGTTGGAGCCCGACTGAGTATGTTGCCGACGAGAGCCAGCAGTCAAGGATGTACTTTATGGATTTGAGCGATGACGATGCCCAATTGACCGGTTACGGTTTGGCAACTAATTTAGAAAATAATCCAGGCAGCACGGAAGCAAACGCTTTTACACCAACCCAAGCGGAGAGTTTGAACAATTGGGTTGGTAGCGCTTCCGGCCA
The DNA here is from genome assembly GCA_964529405.1 of uncultured Candidatus Saccharibacteria bacterium. Taxonomy (GTDB): domain Bacteria; phylum Patescibacteriota; class UBA1384; order XYA2-FULL-43-10; family 1-14-0-10-43-13; genus CAZGWE01. The sequence continues at coordinate 21,919 of CAZGWE010000011.1, read as the reverse complement.
TGGCGGTTATAAATTTGCCGATTGGATATTGGTCAAATATCAAAAAAACGACGGCACGTATTTTTCCCGGTAATTGCCTTTAAGGAGGTCAAATTGAATTTTGCAAAGAGGGGTTTTACAATCATTGAACTTCTGGTAGTAGTGACAATTATCGGCACTCTGGCCGGGGTGGCGATCGTCAATTTTGATCGTGCCCAGGACCAATCCCGGGACACTAAAAGAATTGCCGATATCACCAGCCTTAAGGCGGCCCTAGACTTATATTTTTTGGATAACAAAAAATACCCCGTGCCCAGCTATGGCAATGCTCGAACAGCCAACAACACTTTTTCCGGTGCTTGCAGTTTAGGCGGCAGTCAAACGGAGTATGTTCTCGGCCTGGCGTCCCAGTATATTTCTGCTCTGCCGCGCGATCCCAAGGAAACCGCGGACCGATGTTATCTCTATAAGTCTGTCAGCGACACCAACTACAGCGATTATAAATTAATTGTCCATGCCCTTGAGCAGTCGGACTGCACTATTGCCAAAAACCGCTTTCCCGACCTGATTGACCCCGCCAGACAGTGCTGGGCGGCCGGTTATTGGTCAAGCGAAAGCGTGACTAAGACCTGGTAGCGCATCTTGAATTGCCGGAAAAAAAAATTCTCTTTATTCAAAAGGGAATTTTTTATTAAAGTGCAGTATAATAGGAACAGGATGTTGTTTAAACCGGTTCGCAATTTTTTACTGATTTTGGCTGCCGTTGTTCTGGCCGGAGCCGGTTTTGTCGAAGCCGCTTTTTTAAGAAGCGGTCTGAATCCGGTTGAGTTTGCTAAAATCCGGATGGAAACAGGTTCAATTGTTAACCAAACCCCGGTCAAAATCATCTTGCCGCCGGTTGAAAACAGCCCGAAAATTCTCCAGGCGATCGAAGATCAGAAAAGAAAGGCCGAGGAGTCAAGCCAAAATTCCCAATCCCAAAGCCCAAGCAGTGAAATTAAAAAGAAAGTGGCGGCAGTCCCGCCCGTTTCCTCCGGTTTAACTACCGCCACGACCGATAACGGCGACGGTACGCAGACAACTGTTATTTCGGAGGGGTCGGCCAGCCAGGCGGAATTTAACCGAATCGCCGCTATGCCCGATACGCCCGATACGCCTTATGCCGTGACGTTTAAAGATGAAACCGGCCGCTATGCCAGCCTGGCAACGCCGCTCAAAGAGTACTTGAATTCAACCTTGCGCTGGAGCGACGAGATATCGTCTTTGCGGACCATTATTGTTAAGGCGGCCGGGACGACAGGTTGGAGCGGGCAGTATAACGGTTCCTACACGATGACCGGGTCCGGCGACATTACCGATGCTTTCGGCTGGATCACCCTAAACTCCTCTGCTTATGATGATTACAAATCGCAACAGCCGGGCGCGCTTGGCGCGGAGGACTTTTTTAAATATGTCCTGGCCCATGAATACGGCCATCACTATACTCTTTACCACAAATGGGTCGAGGCTGATTTGCCGGCGGCCAGCCGTTTCCCCGATAGCTATTATACGGTCCGGTCGCTGTCAAAAGATAAGACAACCGTCGATTGCAGTACCAGCTGGAACACTTGCGATTCCGAAATAATTGCCGAGGACTATTCCTATATCTATTCGGGCTATGGTTACCATGCTATGAAGAGTACCTTCGGTCTGCCCTCAACCAAGACTAAAACCTGGCTGGATAATATCAGCGAAAGTTTGAAGGCCGGCCTGGCGATTGCAGCACCGTCTTCCGCAGCAGAAGCGCCGCCGCCTGCGCCGAATTTGCCGCCGTCATTGGAAATTATTTCTCCGGTTAGCGGAACCGCTCTTTCCACCTCCTTTACTTTTGCTGTTTCGGCCAGCGACGACAAGGCAGTACAAAAAATAGTTTTTTCAAGGGACGAAACGGTCTTGCTGGAGGACGCATCCTCGCCTTACGAGGTTGAGATCAATCTAAACGGCTTGGCAGCCGGCAGTTACAGGTTTAAGGCCAAAGCTTATGATAATGACGGCGCGACGGCAGAGCGTTCCTTTGTCCTTAGTCTGACGCAGAGTACCGCTCCGCCAGCGGCCAGCGGCCACCCCGTTTCTTCGGGCGCAACGCCTCCGGTTTTGACTAATCCGGCCGATTTATCCGACACCGAAAAGCCGGCAGTCGTCTTTCTTAAACCCGGAAGCAATCCGTCCGAGTGGGCCAGCGGCAACTTGGCCATCAGGGTACAAGCTTCCGATAATGTCGCGGTCATAAAAATCGAGCTTTATATTAACGACAGTTTGGTGGCTATGGAAGACGATGGCCTGCTTTCCCGCAGCTGGAGTTATGATAATGCCGGCGCCGGGGAGTACACTCTGAAAACCAAAGTTTACGACGCGGCCGGCAATATAGGCGAGGCAACGCTTGTCGTGAACAAACGCTAATAAATAATGGTCGAGGTATCAAAAAGGTTGCGGGAAGGCAATCTTTTGTTTTTTTATCATCTGGTAAATGAAAAAAATCCTGTTGATAACTTTTCAGAAAGAGCACTATATATAGTGCATACGAGCTTGATTGAGGCACTATATATAGTGTAAATTAGGAACTGTCTAATAAAAAAACAAATAAGCATATGGGCGTGCAAGCATTACATAAAAACTTGCGGTTGCTTTCTTTCTGTTCCGCTTACTTGTTTACTGGCTAGCAATATGGAGGGAGGATAATGTACACCAAGATCAGGAAACGGGATGGCAAACTGGTGCCGTTCGACAGCGAAAAAATTGTCGGCGCTATTCTGAAAGCCGGTACCGCGACGGCTGAGTTTGGCGAGAAAGAGGCGAAGGATCTGGCAAAGAGAGTGATGGAGAAGGCTCCGGATAGAATCAAACGAAAAATTCCGACTGTTGAAGATGTCCAAGACGTAGTCGAGGAAGTTTTGTTGTCCTCAAAGTATCGTGCCACGGCCAAAGCTTTCATTATCTATCGCCAGAAGCATGCCGAGATGCGGGAGTTAGCCGAAACCCAGCGGGTCGAACTGATGGACCAGTACATCAATAATATAGACTGGCAGGTCAAAGAGAACTCCAATATGGCCTACTCGTTGCAGGGCCTCAATAATTATGTCTCCTCCGAAATTTCTAAGAGTTACTGGTTAAATAAAATTTATCCGCCGGAGATCCGCCGGGCGGCCTCCGAGGGCGATATTCATATCCATGATTTGGATAAGTTGTCCGTCTATTGTGTCGGTTGGGATTTACAGGACTTGCTTCTGGTCGGTTTTCGCGGCGCCGAAGGCAAAATCGAGTGCCGTCCGCCCAAACATTTCAGAAGCGCCTTGGGCCAGCTGGTTAACTTGCTCTACACCCTTCAGGGGGAAGCGGCCGGAGCGGAAGCAGTTTCCAATTTCGACACCTTGCTTGCCCCCTTTATCCGTTACGACAAACTGGACTATAAGGGCGTTAAACAGGCCCTGCAAGAGTTTATGTATAATATGAATGTGCCGACTCGGGTTGGTTTCCAGACTCCCTTTACCAATGTGACGCTTGATCTGGCCTGTCCGGGAACTTTAGCCGATGAGCCGGTGATCGTCGGCGGCAAACCTCAAAAAGAGACCTATAAGGAGTTTCAAAAAGAGATGGACCTCTTCAACCAGGCATTCTGCGAGGTGGTCATCGAGGGCGATGCCAAGGGCAGGGTTTTCACCTTTCCAATTCCGACTTACAACATCACCAAAGACTTTGACTGGGATAACAAGAACCTTGACGGACTCTGGAAGATGACGGCCAAATACGGCATCCCGTACTTTTCCAACTTTGTAAACTCCGATATGAAGCCGGAGGATGCCCGCAGTATGTGCTGCCGGCTTCGTTTGGATAATCGGGAGTTAAGAAAAAGGGGCGGCGGCCTCTTTGGCGCCAATCCGCTGACCGGCTCTATCGGCGTGGTGACTATCAATATGCCGCGCCTTGGTTATCGTTCAAGGAGCCGCGAAGAGTTTTTCTATAATTTAAGTTACCTGATGGATTTGGCCAGAGAGAGCTTGGAGATCAAGCGTAAAATATTGGAACGTTTTACAGATAGCGGCCTTTATCCTTATGCCAGGTTCTATCTTCGCAATATTAAAAAGCGCGACAACCAGTATTGGTCGAACCACTTCTCAACCATCGGTCTTTTGGGCTTGAACGAAGCGGCTCTGAATCTCTTTGGCCGTGACCTGACAACGGCGGAGGGGCAAAAGTTCGGCAATGATGTCTTGGATTATATGCGCGAACGTCTCTTTGCTTACCAAAACGATACTGGCAACTTTTATAATCTGGAAGCGACTCCCGGCGAGGGCACGACTTACCGTTTTGCTACGCTGGACAAGAAACGCTATCCCGATATTATGGTGGCCAATGAATATGAGCATCAGGAGTATAACGCCGCACCGTATTACACTAACTCATCCCATCTGCCGGTTGACTTTACCGATGATGTTTTCGAAGTTATGGATTTGCAGGACGGTATGCAAACCAAGTATACCGGCGGCACGGTTGTCCATCTCTTTGTCGGCGAAGAGATCAGGGACAATGAGGCAATGAAATCGCTGATCAAAAACATTTGCCATAATTACCATCTGCCATATTTCACGATTACTCCGACTTTCTCGATTTGTCCCAGCCACGGCTATATGCCGGGTAAAATAATCAAATGCCCGAAGTGCGGTCTGGAGAATGAGGTTTGGTCCCGCATTGTCGGCTACATCCGCCCCGTCAAGCAGTGGAACCCAGGCAAGCGCGCCGAGTTCGACGACAGGGAGACTTACAAGATTGAAAAGAGCCTGAAGCTGCACAAAGAAGAGCTAAAAGAGGAGAAGGAAGAGGTTAAGCAGGTCGCACTGGCTGTGTAAAATCCTAAGTAACTTAAGCTACTTAGGCCACCTGGGATTTATAAAATGATTATTGCCGGTCTTCAAAAAACTACTCTCGTAGATTATCCCGGCAAAGTGGCAGCCACGGTTTTCAGCCGCGGCTGCTCTTTCTGTTGTCCCTTTTGCCACAACCCGGAGCTAGTCATTCCGGAGCGATTTCTGCCGGTTTTGCCGCTTGATGATTTTTGGCAGTTCTTGGACAAACGCCGAGGGAAACTCGAGGCGGTTTGCATTACCGGCGGCGAGCCGATGCTGCAAGCCGATATTGTTGATTTTATGAAAAAAATCAAAGAGTACGGCTATCTGGTCAAACTTGACACCAACGGTTCTTTTCCCGACCGCTTGGAACAAGCTATTAAAGAAAAAGTTTGCGACTATATTGCGACCGACATCAAGTCGCCAATTGACCGATACAGGGAGGTGACTCGTTCGCTAGCGCCGGATTTAGAAAAAAAAGTCTTGCGAAGTATTAAATTAATTATGGCTTCCGGCATTCCTTATGAATTTAGAACAACTTTTTTTAAACCGTTGCTTTCAGTTGATGATATTCCGGCGATGGGCGAGATGATCAAAGGGGCGGAGCGCTATTACATCCAAAATTTTGTCCAGTCAAAACACAATGATGAAGAACTCAAAATGGTTCCATTTGGTAGAGAAGAAATCGAAAAAACGAGGCTAATTATGTCACAATTTGTCAAGAAAGCAGAGGTGCGATGACGATACTTGTCCCATAATGGGGTTATTCTAAACCTCGAACGATATTAATTTGCGCAAGTCGTTGTAATAATTAAATTATAAAAAAACTTGCCGCTCCTTGTGTTAAAGGAGGGCAAGGTGAGAGTGCGAATTGGGGATCGGATAAAACCCCAAAACCCGGGCCGGCCAGTAGCTGAACCGCCTGGCAGAGCGGTACCCAAACATTCGGTTGGTGCAAATCACCTTTGCCGAAATACCCTTCTTCGACAGGCGGAGGTAGAGCATATTCAGTTCGCCTTGCTTTGTCTGGAGCGGAGACAGTGCCAAGACGACTATCTTCGGTCCGATACAATAATGGGCCTTAATTTTCCTTATCACAGTTACGGAATTCCGGCCGAAAAAGATTTCTATTTTCACTTCGATCCGGCCGTTGACGCTTCGTGCCCTCCGCACTTCTGCAAAGAGGCATGGTTCTTCCGCTTCTACTCTCAGGGCGATTGACATGGTGCCGCACCTCCCCTCGTTTAAGCGTTTAAGTAATAGTATGATATAATATCGGTTAGAATGCAAGAGAGAGCAATATTGCTAATAATATGATTACCGGTATCAACCTTTGCGATAATAACCTTGTGTTTCCAATTACCGGCTGTTACAATCAGGCCTAAATTGATTTGTTGAGGAGCGCTCTATGGTTTTAACTTATATCC
>CAZGWE010000011.1:1841-15595 GCA_964529405.1 uncultured Candidatus Saccharibacteria bacterium | reverse complement strand
TGGCAAGCGTCATAATTGTTTCTCTGATCTCTCTGGTGGGAGTTTTTGCTCTTGCTGTCAAAGAGAATGTTCTCAAAAAAATCCTCCTGATTTTGGTGGCCTTCTCGACTGGCGCTCTAATCGGGGACGCCTTTATCCACTTGATCCCGGAGATTACAGAACGCGGCGGTTTTGGCTTAACCGCATCAGTTTCTGTTCTGGCCGGCATCCTGGCCTTTTTCTCGCTTGAAAAATTTCTGCGTTGGCGGCACTGCCATGACATTGATTGCATCGAGCACCCGAAGTATCTCGGGACGATCAATTTATTGGGAGACGGGTTCCATAATTTAATTGACGGCATGCTGGTGGGGTCAACGTTTCTGGCTTCGATCCCGTTAGGTCTGTCAACAACTTTGGCGGTCATTTTGCATGAAGTACCGCAGGAGATGGGTGATTTCGGCGTTTTGGTCCATTCGGGTTTTTCGAAGAAAAAAGCCATTTATTACAATTTTTTGTCCGCCTGCCTGGCTATCGTTGGCGCGCTTCTTGCCTATTCAATCGGCTCTGGCACGGTTAAATTTGTTAACCTGATGGTGCCCTTTACTGCCGGCGGTTTTATCTATATTGCTTTATCGGGCTTGGTGCCGGAACTTCACAAGGAAGACGATTGGCGCAAGTCGCTGGTGCAATTTATTTGCATTATTCTTGGTATTAGCATCATGGGCTTGTTGCGCATTGTCGGCTAAAGTTTCCGGGTTTATATTTTAAAATTATGTATGCTATGGTGCAGTCGGTAAACATCACCCGGTCCGGGCGATGTTTTTAATTTTGGTGCAATTTAGGTTGCACGGCACCTACTTATCCCCGGAAATGGCACTTATCCACAGTTGAAATATACCGGCAGGGGTATATTGTGGATAAGCGGGGGTATAGTTGTGGAAAAGACAACTTATCCACAAATAGGAGGCATTATCAAACATCAGAGTATCTATAATCGGTTGCGTCGTATTGAGGGCCAGGTCCGCGGTATCGGTGAGATGGTCGCCAAAGATAAATCCGAGCAGGAAATTCTAATCCAGCTGGAGGCAGCCAGGTCTTCGTTGTCTTCGACGATTGGCTCGCTTATTAAAGAGATGCTCAAACAAGATGAGAACGGCAAGGTGATGTTGGAAGAAAATCAAATACGGGCTATTTTGCGTTCAGTTAAAAAAAGCTGAACAAGCCCGGTCAATGATTTTTTCTGCTTTGTCGTGTCGGTTTGAAGATTTGAGATGACAATATAAAGGAAAACAAAAACCACCTTTGAGGGTGGTTTTTGTTAGGTAGATTCTTTTTTATTAGAATTTGCTTTTTAAATTGGCGTTTATTTGCCTTTAGTTAAGCATGGTTCCGTAGATTGTACCAACGGTGATGGCCAGGATGGCGACAACACCCATGGTAATGGCTTCAAAGGCGCTAAGGTCGTTGTGGTTAACTTTACCTGTGCCAATTCTTATAATTTCTTTATCCATTATTCCTCCTACTATTTTCCTAGTCTCGTTCATTGAGCGAGCGAGATGGCGATTGACCTTCGGAAAGATCCTTCGTTCACTTCGTTCTCTCGGGATGGCAAGGGGATATCCTCTCAAGATAGATAACGGCGAGCGGTGTTTTTGGAAATTATAATATTGTATCAACAATACCATAAACTGTCAAGGGCTAAAGCCGATTATTTGTGTTCAAGCAACAATCCAGCACTTAAATATCAACTTCCCTAAACAATAATTATTAAATATTGCCATGGCGCCGAATTAAGTTTGCGCTTTGTTGTTTGAGTCCTGTATAATGTATTTAAGTATTGGAAGCGCTGTAATGGAGGCAAATAATAACCTGGTTGTAATTTTCTTTGCGTGGTGGTACGGCGAGGCAACCGCCAGGCTTTTGGTCTTTATCAAACGATGGTTCGCATATCTGACGGATCTTTTTTCCGTTAGAGTTTGTCTTACCACTCTTCTTGCCCCCTGGAAACGGGACTCTTATAGTATGGAAGGTTTAAGTTTGCAGGACCGCTTTCAGGTTTTCCTGATGAACCAAGCTTCAAGGCTGGTTGGCGCCGCCGTTAAAGTTGCCACGCTTCTGGCTTTTATCATTACTATTTTAGCGGCAGTTTGCCTGTCCGCTCTTGTAGTTTTACTTTGGTTGGTCTGGCCGCTGGTTATAGCGGCAACAGTTACGGGCGGATTAATATTATTCGGGAGCTCGACATAATGAACTCGAACATGACCGTATCGCCAAAGGGGACATTGGTCGGCAGGGGCGCCGTCCTTTCCTTGACTTTCTCCAGGTTGCCTTTTCGGCTGATTTTTGCCGCGGTTTGGTCGGCCGGTATATTATCATTGATTTATTTGGTCGCCTTGCCGGTTTGGCTGGCGGCATTTAACGATAATTCATTTCAAATTAAGGCGGCAACGCTTGGTCTGGCCCGTCTCTTTGCCGGCCTTTTCTTCGCTTACCTGCCCGTCAGACTCTTTTTTCGTCAGAAGGTGAGTTATCCTAAAGTAATTGCTCTGGCTGAAGCATCGGAAGCAGTCAAAGCAGGCCGACCTTTTAATCTTTTCGCGGTTTTCTCCTTGGAATTAGCCAAAATGACGGCTCGACTCTTCGCCGGTCCGACTCACGCGGATTCCGGTGCTCTGGCCCGGGCGCTGTTGAAGTCAACCCAGCTCAATTTTGTCCTGGTGCGGCTGGCTATTGATAGGTCCGGCTTGGAAAAAAGATTGGACGGTTATTCAAGCCGGGTTGACGGGGCGGAGGTGGTTGCCAGGTCGTTTGAAGTCGCCCTGGCTGAAAGCCATCATCAAATTGAGGTCGGCGACGTGTTTGTTGCTCTCTGCCAGGCTGACCCCGTCTTTCAAGCTCTTTTGGCCGAATTAAAGCTAGAAGTGGCCGATGTGGCCAATGTAGTTTATTGGCAAACTAATCTGATCAGAAAGAGCCTGGAGGGAAGGCGTTTTCTTGACCCCGGCCGTTTCCGGTTTAGCGGCGGCATCGGCCGGGACTGGGCTTACGGTTTTACGCCGTTGTTGAACAAATACGGTTTGGATTTAACCCGCCAGGTGATGGCCGGCGGGTTAAATTTAGAAGTAGTCGGGCGGGAAAAAGAGATCGAGCAAATCGAAGAATCGCTCGGCAAAAGCGGCAAGGGCGGGGTGGTACTGGTGGGGGAGGCAGGCATTGGCAAGAGAACAACGGTTTTGGGCTTGGCCCGTCGTATTGCCACTGGCCAGTCGGGTCAAAATTTAGCCTTCAAGCACGTTTTCGAAATCAACATTGACTCCCTCCTCTCGGATACTCATGATACTTTAGAGAAACTCAATCGCTTGTTTGCTGAAGTCAGACAGGCCGGCAATGCTATTATGGTTATAGAGAATATTCAAAATCTCCTGAAGATCCGCAGCGCCGGTTTGGTTGAAGCTGCTGAAATGCTTGTCTCCTATTTGGACCAGAGCGGGGTTAAGCTAATTGGGACTCTGGATGTAGCCAACTACAACCAGTATGTTGCCGCCAATACCGCCCTGTCGGAGCGGCTTGACCGGGTGACCGTGACGGAATCAAACGAGGTCGAGACGGTTCGAATTTTAGAAGATACCGTTCCGATTATCGAGAGCCGAACCGGCGCCATTGTTTCCTATGAGGCCATTAAAGAGACGGTCAAATTGGCCGGCAAATATATTGTTGACACGCCTAATCCGGAAAAATCCATCAGTTTGCTTGACGGCGCGGTTGCCCATGCCGCGAGCAAACGCCGGGAAACGATTATCACTCCGGAGGATGTCATGGCTTACATCACCTATAAATACGAAATTCCAAGCGGCCAAGCGAACGAGGGTGAAAAACAAAAACTGCTTTCGCTGGAAGACAAAATGCGCCGGCGTATTGTCGGGCAAGAGGAAGCGATCAAAGCAATTGCCGGCGCCATGAAACGAGCAAGGGCCGGAGTGGTAAACTCAAAAAAACCGATTGGTTCCTTTCTCTTTTTGGGCCCCACCGGTGTGGGTAAAACCGAGACAGCCAAGGCTTTGGCGGAGTCATACTTCGGCAGCGCCGAAAATATGGTCCGTTTCGATATGTCGGAATTCCAAAATCAGGCGGACATCTACCGTTTAATCGGTTCCGGCGGCAACCAGCCGGGTATGCTGACAACGGCGGTCAGGGAACATCCCTTTTCGCTTTTGCTCTTTGACGAGATCGAGAAAGCCAACCGCAATATTCTCGATTTGTTTTTACAGATTCTCGATGAGGGTCATCTGACTGATGGCAGCGGCCGCAAGGTCATCTTTACCAACACCATTATTATCTGCACATCTAATGCCGGAGCCGATCTAATCAGACAATCAATCGGCAGTAATGTTGGCTACGAATCGGTCCGGAAAGTTCTGTTGGACCAGATCCAAAAGCAGAACATCTACCGGCCGGAGTTTTTAAACCGTTTTACCCAGATTGTTATTTTTTCCCCCTTGTCGGAAGCCGACATCGCCAAAATAGCCGGTTTAATGCTGGCCAAAGTGGCGGAAACTGTCAAAAAAACCCGGCGCATTGATCTTGAAATCGCGCCGGAGGCAGTCGCCTATTTAGCCAGGCTGGGCTTTGACCCGCAAATGGGTGCCCGCCCTATGGCCCGCGTCATTGAAGAAAAGATTGAAAACCTCTTGGCGGAAAAAATTTTAAGTGGTAAGATTGAAGAAGGTAAAAAAATAGTCATCGGACTCTTAGACATTAAAGGAGGAGAATGAGGGCAAAAAGGGCTTTTACCCTGATCGAGCTTTTGGTCGTCGTTGCCATCATCGGTATTCTGGCGACAATTGTCGTTGTCAATGTCGGTTCGGCCAGGAAGAAATCAAGGGACGCCAAACGGATAAGCGACATGAAGCAGATCATGACGGCGGAGGAGATGTATTACGACAAGTATAATACTTACGTTGACACGATTGATGGTACGAAAGAATCCGATTGGCAGATAGCCAAATTGAACGAGATTTTGGAAAGCGAGGGCTTGGCCAACCAGGATTTTAAAGACCCCAAAAACATAGCCAATAATTATTACTATTTTATTTGGGCAGCCGGCGAAGGTCCGCTATCAGATCCCAGCAAGGGCCATATTCCGTGCGATGTGGCTAGGGGTAAGCACTTGGTTATGGGTATAAAAAACTTTGAATCGATAAGCGGAATTCATCCCGACAATCCCGGTATTTCCTGTGGTTGGCATGGAGCTGGCCTATTTGATTTTGCCTGGGGCGTTGAAAGGTTTGAGAAACCGCTTTAGTTTAAGGAGGCAGAGATGAAAACTAAAAAGGCTTTTACCCTGATCGAACTTTTGGTCGTAGTTGCCATCATCGGTATTCTGGCGACAATTGTCGTTGTCAACGTCAGCTCGGCCAGAAAGAAGTCGCGGGATACGCGGCGGGTAGCCGATATGAAGCAAGTCCAGACGGCTTTGGATATGTACCTGGACAAGGAGGGAAAATATCCGGATACTAATGCCGATAGTGATTGTGACGGTTTTGACAGCTCGGGAGATGGCGATTTTCTTAGTGTTTTGGCAACTAGTGGTTTTTTGTCGAGTAGTGTCAAGGATCCGACTAAAAATACAGCTTGTTACAACTACCGTTATTTCCGCTATAGTGATATGAACTGGAATCAAACTCAAAATTGTCCCTATATTTGGTATGTTCTGGGTATTCGGGATATGGAAACAAGCGGTAATCCCTACCCGGACAGCCCAGGCCTTACCTGTGGCAACTGGACTTCTGGCTGGATTGGTGAATGGACGACAGGTAAATTTGAAAAGTAGCTGAAACAGCAAAATGAAAGCGATCAAAAAGGGTTTTACAATGTCGTCGGCTTATACTACTGCTTGCCAATAAAAATTGGTGATGGTAATAAAATAATCGAAAGTCTGAGTAGTTTGATGAGTGCGAGATTAGCAAAAATCTTGTTTTGGGGCGGTATAATTGAAAAATAAAACAATAAAAGCTTTTACTCTTATTGAGTTGCTGGTTGTTATTGCTATCATCGCTATTTTAGCTTCCATCGTCATTGTTAACCTGGGAAATGCCAGAAAGAAGTCGCGGGATACGCGGCGGGTAGCCGATATGAAGCAGATAGAAACAGCTCTCGATATGTATTTTGATAAGAACGGTTTCTATCCAGGTAATGATACCAACTCTTGTGTAGCTAATTATGGCTGGGATACACCGAATGACGGCGATTTTATTCAAGCCCTTGGAACCGACGGTTTTGTCAGCCAGTTGATTCAGGATCCGCTTGGCACAAAACTAAATTCATGCGGAAATTATCATTACTATATTTACGATGCCGGAACTAACAGTTGCGTTAAGGATGAAGGCAGATATTACGTTCTCGGTATTTCCGATATGGAAACAAGCGGTAAACCGCATCCCGATAGTCCGGCCTGGCGCTGCCCGAATTACGACGGATGGCAGACAGGTAATTTCGAGTGGGTCGCCGGTAGGTTCGAGAAATAGTTTCTTCGTTTACCTGTGGATATAAATCGGCGTGCCGATCTCGGTCCAATTATAGAGATTCTCGGCAGAGCCGACACCTAGCCTGACGCAACCGTGGGAAACCGGTGTGCCAAGATGGGCTTCGCCTTCTTTGTAGCCGCTTGGCCACTCCGGTAGTTCGTGCAGGCCATAATCGCCCTTAAATGATTGCCACCAGGGCATCCAAAGGCCGTATTTGCCGGACCACTGGCGGGGGTTTTTGACGTTAATGGCATAAGTGCCGGTCGGAGTCGGCATCGAAGGTTTGCCGCTGGAGATAATAAAACAATCGCCGATATTATTGCTCTCGACCTTGCAGAGTTTTTGCTGGGCCAGGTCAATATCAATATATTTGCCGGGGAAGCGTCCGGGAATTATACCCTCGGCGGGAAAGATTTTTTCCTCCTCCGGCTCTATATTATTGGTGGCAAGGCTAACAGTGATTACGTCGGAATCTATTTGCGCTTTGATTGCTTTGACGGCCGCGTCTTTGTCCAGGTATTTTCCGGCCTTGCCCTCAACTATGACGCTGTTGTCCGCGGCGTTAATTTTTTTGTTGACTTTTTGTATTTCAAAATTGGTGGCAATTTGGGTAAGGTACGACCTGATCTGGTCGTCATCGAGACCGGCGGTTAATGCGCTGCCGCTGTTTGAAAAAACTATCCAATTGCCTAATTCCTCCTGGTCGGGAGTGAAGGCATAAGATTCATATTGCAGGGCGATTTTTTTGGCCAGAATTTTCTCGGCGTATGTTTTGGCTGCGGAAAAATCACTGGCGCTAAGGTTGGGCCGGATTTCTTCCACATCCAGGTTGACGCTTGTTTGGCCTGATTCAACTGCTGCCATCAGTTTGTCTGTCAGGTTGCCGGTTTTCACTTTTTGGCCGGCGGATTCAGTGGTCTGGACGACTTGGCCCTCTTTGATTGCCAGCGTGGCGTCCTGGGCGCTGATATTTAGCTGCGGAATGGTCAAATTTATGAACTCGTCATACCTTTTTTGGTCTAAAACTGGCGTTGCTTCGACTGTTTTCTTTTGCCACAAGGTTAAAGCCGATTTTGTCAGCCGGCCGTAAAAATTACCATCCCGGCCAACCCGGTAAGAGTCGAGGGTCATGGCACCGGTATCGAAATTTAAGCCGGTGTCGGCAAGATTAATGGAAATCTCCTTGTCTTTGGCCTTAAAGACGATTCTATTGGTTAAAATTTCACGAAACTTTTTGTCCAGCAATATTTTAGCCTGTTTTTTTGTCATACCGGAAAGATCAGTGTCGGTAATATAGACGTTGCGGTAAATTTTGCCGGCATAGGCGCGTTGATAAGCAAACAGAGAAGCAAAAACCACCAACAAAACCAAAACGATGAAAGAAATTATCCAGACAATTTTTTTTGCAGCTTCTCGAGTCAAAACCCTCCAAAGAAAATTCTAAATCCAGATATCTAAATCCCAACTTATCCGAAAGCTTTCGGGTGGTGGGCCCGGCTGGATTCGAACCAGCGACAAACCGGTTATGAGCCGGCGACTCTAACCGCTGAGTTACGGGCCCACATTTCAATGTCCTAAAAACACTCATTTAAGCAATCTGAGTGTTTTTTATCGTTACAATTATAACAATTTATTATTTCAAAGGCAACAGGCAGCAAACTGACCGCTCATTGACAGATTGTGGTATAAGTGATAAAATAGTCTAATTTCTTTAATTGTATGAAAAGATCACACAAGGATATGGCTAATTACAAACAGCAAAATTTAAGATTAAAAATCAGGGCGGTGCTTGTTCTGCCGATAATTTTTCTTGTCTTATCGCCCATTTCATCCGCTTATGCTTCTGAAATTAATGAAAGTAATCTTTTTGAGATCATAAATCGAGAAAGAAGGGAAAGAAACCTGTCCGAATTAAAAATTAATGCCGATTTGAAAAGAGCAGCCACTCTTAAATCGAAAGATATGGTCAACCGGAATTATTTCGAGCACTATTATAACGGCCGCACACCTTGGGATTTTATGGCAATCGCCGGTTATGATTACGCTTACGCCGGAGAAAATCTGGCCATGGATTTTCAGACTTCGGAGGGAGCAGTCAAAACATGGATGAACTCGCCAGCCCATAGGGACAATATCTTAAATCCCGAATACGAAGAAACCGGTTTAGGGGTTGTCAGGGGAACTTATATTGAAAACGGCCAAGCTCATACCACGGTTATGATTACCAACATGTTCGGTAAACGTAAGTCAGTGTTCATTAAGGCGCTGGAAAGTATCAAAAGGTTAATACCGCTGTACTAAATTTAAATAACTCCGACTCCCGGGATTATTTATGTATGAATAAGTATGAAATATTTGACAATTACACCCAATTCAAATTAGCCGCAAGGGGCTGAACACTATGCTGTGGATAACTATTATTATCGAGCCCTGGACAAACAAACATATGCCATTGACATTGATTCCCGGGGCATAGTAAACTTGGTCTCGTGAAGCAAAATCCTATGGCAAAAAAGTATGAAAAGGTATGAGATTATCTGCCATATGAGCTATGGGATTGGCAATTAAGTGCTCTTAAGCCCAAACGGGTTTGGGATTGACCGTTTTGAAGCGGGTGGTTGCTTGGTAATTTAGAATTTTTCCGCGTCTATTCGCCGCAAAAATAATTGCCTGCAGCCAGAATTGTAGAAAAGGGTTAAATTAAAAAGTTTCTTGCCAGAGGGGCAGCAAGCATTTTTGTTTGTACTTGTTTTTCTGACTCTTTGAGAGGAGATTTTGTTATCTTCGCTAGAAGGACAATTTTTCTCGATTAGCCGTGACGAAAAGGTTCATTTGTTCTCATCCAAAAGGAAAGCCAGATAATCAATACGAGTAAAGGAGCATAGAGCTATTCCGACTTTTTTGAAGAATATTATTAAGTTTATAGCAAAGGAGTTGCTTATGAGGCTATTTCTAAGGAAAGCTCTCATTTGGAACCTGGCGATCGTGCTGCTTTTGCCGACTTGGATTATGGCGGGATTTTTTAGCGCCAACCAGGCCAAAGCAGCCGAAGAAACGGCCGGTTTGGGGGATGTTAACTTAACGCAGTTTATGGTTTATCCGACGAAAACGGCAACCGCGCAGGATGGTGTTTGGATTGAATTTTACAATAAATCAGCCAAAAATTTCGACCTGGCCAATTGGCACATCGGTATTGATGCCAGTGCCGTTCCTCTTGCTGGCAGTTGTATCGCCGTTTCCAAGCGCTATGTGACCATTGGCACTAATGCCGATATCGGTTCGAACGGCGGAATCAATCTGAACTGTAGTGCTAATATCAGCCTGTCAAAAGTTAGCGGCAGCCATACGGTTGAACTTTTTGATAAGAATAATACAGTTATAGATTCGGTTAACTATTTGGGATCGGACATAGTTGACGGCCGCTCCAGATACTATGACGGGGTAAACTGGGCCAATGAAAGTGTTTATACTTATGGCGCCGGTGATTTTGGCAAGCCGGCCAACAACGCGGCTGAATTGACCTTGAGCCATAAGAGTTACCCGCGGATTCAAATGGCTATTGATGCTGCTACTGCCGGTGACAACATTACTGTTTTCTCGGGCAATCATAATGAGGATTTGACTATTGCAAAGCAGATCACAATTACCGGTATGAATAATCCCAGCGTGACGAGCATCACTTTAAACTCCGGTGCCAATCTCAACGGTTCCAGTAATATTACTACAAGTGTTGCCAACGTTAACGCCGGAGCGAGGCTGGGCGACGCAATTGATTTGATTTCTACCGGCGGTCTGATCAATCTGGGCAGCGGCAGTTACGATGGTGGTATCAATATCACCAAGAGCCTGACTTTGGCCGGTGCTGCCGGAGCGGTTATTAATGCCAGCGGCAGCGCTAAGACTATATCGGTTTCCGGTATCGGCCCGAGAGTTGTTTTACGCAGTCTGGCCATTAAGGGTAACGCATCGGGTACCGGTTTGTCTCTGGAGTCCGGTTCTGTTACTTTGAGCGATTCTTCAATTCAGGACTTTGCGACTGCTATCGCGATAACCGGCGGCACTAGCCACCGGATAAATAATAACAGCCTGACCGGTTCCCCGGTTGCAGTTGCCAATTCCGGCCTGCCGGGTGCCGCTGCAGCTAATAACTGGTGGGGTACGGCTGATAAAGCGGCAATTCAAGCCAAGTTAACCGGAACGGCTGCCGTGGTCTTTGAACCGTATTATATTGATGCGGTTAAAACAGTCTTAAGCAACGTGGTTCCGGCTGTCGTGTTTGTCAACCCCGCTTATTCCGACGGGAACACCGGCGGTTACATTTTCGGCTATAATGCATTTGGTAAAATTCAAGACGGGGTTTCTGTGGTCAAGGTGGGTGGCACGGTTAATGTTTCTGCCGGTTTGTTTGATGAAGCTGTGGTAATCAATCGCGACATGGCCGTCAGCGGTGCCGGATTAGATACGGTGGTAAAAAACAGCCTGACTTCTGGTAGCACTATTACGGTGGATGGCGGCAATGTTAATATTTCAGGTTTAAAACTAACCGGATCGGCTACGGCTGTGAAGGTTAACGGCGGCAATCTGTCAATAAGCCAGTCAGGGATTGTCGGCAATAGTCTGGCCGGCATTAATGCTTCGTCTGCGGCTACTGTTACGGCGGCCATGAATTATTGGGGCTCGTTAAGCGGTCCGACCGCTACGGCCAATCCGCTTGGCAATGGCGATAAAATTGTGGGCGATAATGTTGTTTTCAGGCCTTTTTATACCGATCCGGCCAAGACTCAATTGAGCAGTATGATTTCCGATGCCGGCACTCTGCCAAACTTATTTCAGGTCGGCACTTTGGCGGCTGACGGAAATGATAGAGCTGCCACGCCCGGAGTAACGGTTAACGAACAGTTGCAAATCAATATCCCAACCGGCGGGGGAGTGAGCAGCGTGCAGCTGCCGCAGAGCACAAGAATTACCCGCAGTGACGGATTAAACTTTGATGCGGCCTCAATAAGCGGTTTAGCGTCCCAAGCAAGCTTGGTTTCCGGCTTGCCGGATAATCTTGTGGCAGCCGGTCTTTTACAGTGGGGAATAAGCGGCGTCGAGGTGACCTTTAATCCCGCCATCACTATTAATCTTTACGTTGGCGAGGGCTCAAACGGCAAACTTCTCTCGGTGTTACGCTCTGTTAACGGCAGCAGTTGGACCAATGCCGGTATTGTTTCTCCGGGGACATGTTTGGTCACCGGCGGTCTTTGTTCGTTCCAGACAAACAAAGCTTCTTACTTTGCGACCGTTGCCGGCTTGGTTGCACCGACAATTACGGCTACAGCCGTTAAAGATAATTCTGAAAGAATAATTAAGGTAGAATGGAACGGCAGCGGCGGGGCGGTTGAAAAATACCAGATCTTTGTTAACGGTGTGGGCAGCGACCTAACGACAATTCCTGTCCTTGGCAATGATTTCGGCAAAGTTTACAGCCAACGGATTAAGGTTTCTGCCGACGGTAAGTATGAAATTTATATCAGAGTCTATAGCGGTTCCGTTTATGTTTCGAGCGCACCCGTGGTAGTTGATTTTGCGCAGGCAGCGGCACAGGCGGTCGTAAGCACGCCGAAAGAAAGCAAGCCGGAAGTTACGGCCGGACCGGCAAAAGCTGAAGCTAAAGCGCCGGTGGCAAATGCGGAAGAGCCAAAAGCAGAAGAACCGAAATCCGAGCCCAATCCTGACGAAAATGGCGTTATTAAGGGCGATGAAGAAAAAACGGCAGAAGAAAAGATAAACTGGACGCCATGGATTGTTTTGTTTGTTTTGATCATCCTGACTGGGGCTGCCACTGGCGCCTATTTCTACTGGTTTAGCGGGGAGGAGGAACTGGAGAGCGCGGTTGCTCCCGTCAGGGCAGAAATTGAAACCAAGGCAATCTCCTCCAGAAAAACAGAATCAAAAAAAGCATCAGGCAGGAAAAAAGCCAAACGCTGGTAGCAGCTCGATCTTGACGACTAAGAAAGAATCTCTCCTGTGTCCAGGGAGGGATTCTTTGTGTTATAATTGTGACAGGTACGGCCCGGCTCAAGATAGAAAAAACGATCGTCAGGGAGTGTTATTTTTAATTATCGTCATTGCTAACTTTTTAGCGCTTGACCTGTTTATGGTACGCAAAACCAATCCGATAAAAAAAATTAAGGAATTTATTGAAATATATTTGCCTATGACCCTGGGCAGTTTTGTTATTTTTATCTTTATACTTTACTTCCTGTATATCGTCGGCAAAACTACTTATGTTAACTATCAATCAAATAAGGAAATCAGCCGCGAAGAAACGGAGATCAACCTGGCGGAAGAAGATTTATTGTTTATACGCAACCAGATAAATTATTTTCAAACCAAATCATATCGCGAAAAGGAAGCCAGAGAGAAGTTGGGCTACAAAGCGCCCGGCGAAAGCGTTTTGAGTATGCCCTACGATATAATTAAAGGCGAAAATGTTGAAGAGGAGAACGCGGGCGAAATAAGAATTAAAACTCCTAATTATCGTCTTTGGTGGTCGTACTTTTTTGACTAAAGGGGGATTTTGAACCCTTGCATTTGCCGCTCTTCTTTGCTAGTATATAACAGAAAAGGTGAAAATCACGGCAGACGGGGAACAGCCAGGCAGGGAGATAGGATGCCGGTTCTTGCAATCACCAAGAAGTTGGTGGTGGCCTCTGTTTTGTTTATTATAGTATAACCTTGCAGGATTTATCTGCCGCTGACCATTGCCCGGATGTTACGGCTAACACTATTCGGTGCGGGGTAGAGCAGTCTGGTAGCTCGTCGGGCTCATAACCCGGAGGTCGCTGGTTCAAATCCAGCCCCCGCGACCAAAAAATATCATTTTTGTAAATCCGAAATTCGAATATCGAAATCCTAAACAAATTTGAATACCAAAATCATAAATTCAAGCCTTGAAATTTGATATTTGGATTTGGAATGTTGTTTCGGGTTTAGGATTTCGAATTTCGGATTTTTGTTATCATGCGGCAGGGTAGCTCAGCTGGTTAGAGCATAGGATTCATAAACCTAAGATCGTGGGTTCGAGTCCCACCCCTGCTACCATGCCTTGAGTATTACGCCGCTCCAAGCGTGGTAATTGTGACGCCGAGCATCCTACCAGATTCTCTAAAAGTGCGGAATACCGAAGCCCAGACTATTGGTCTTTAGGCTTTTGTTTTTTTATGGTTAAACACTCGCAAAAATCTCTCCTTGGCAAAGTTAAAC
>CAZGWE010000011.1:0-1765 GCA_964529405.1 uncultured Candidatus Saccharibacteria bacterium | reverse complement strand
GCCTGCCACTATAACCATAAACTGCGGGGCGAGGAGAGCGAGGGAGACGAACGATTTGTGAGGGAATTGTGCCGGCAGTACAAAATAAAATGCATGTTTGGCGCGGCAACCGAAGAGACCGACTTCATGAGTGAAGAGCAGGCAAGAGACGCCCGCTATAATTATTTTCAGCGAATTTTAATTAGCAATAGGGGAGGGAAGATAGCAATCGCCCACCATGCCAATGATGTGGCTGAAACGCTTTTACTGCGTTTGATTCGGGGAACAGGGTTGCGGGGCCTGAAAGGAATCCCCTCTCATCGCGAAAATTTTATCCGTCCCCTACTTTCGGTTACCAGAGATGAAATTATGGATTATATCAAATCCAGGGGCTTAGAATATCGCGTTGACCGGTCAAATCTGGATATCCGCTATACCCGTAATTTTATCCGCGAAATTATCCTGCCTGAATTGAAGAAAATCAACCCCAATATTATTGAAACTCTGACGAGTACGGCAAAAACGGTTGAATACGATTATGATTTAATCAACCGTTTGGCAGAAAAAGCCTGCCAGTCAATCATAATTAAAAGCAATGGAAGCAAGGTCATCTTTGACCACAGGAGGTGGCTCAAACTTCATCCCTCCATCCAGCGTTCCGTGCTGCGTTTGGCAGTTTCGCGCCTCTCAAGTTTGACCGATGTCACAAACAAACAACTTAATGAAGTTATCGAACTTTTAGTCAAAGGCGTCGGAAAAAAATATCGTCCGCTCCCCCACTCATTGCGCGTCGAACTTAAGGGTGGTAAAATTATGGTTGAAAAAAATATTCCAGCCAAGGAAAACAAGAAAGAATCTGAAAATTAGATTACTTTTTCTGGTTTCTTGTCGCGCGATATAATAGTTTTTCATCAAGATAAACATTGGAGAATGCATGAAAATAAATTACGTTAAAACGATTCTTTACACCCTGGTTATTCTTGTTTTTTTGTCATTGCTAGCCGGCAATTTTGTTTCCAAAAGTCCGGTTAAATCGGTGCCCATCTCCCAAATTGCGCAAGACGTCAAAGACGGAAAAGTCAAATCGGTTGATGTCAAAGACAACTTAGTCACGGCTGTTTTGCAGGATGGGAGCCGAGTAAAAGCGTATAAGGAGACCGGGGTCGGCCTTAGTGATTACGGTATCACGCCGGACAAAACCGAAGTTATTGTCGAGGATACTTCGCGGTCGACAACCTGGTACACCATTGTTTTTAATATTTTGCCCATCTTGCTGATCGGCGGTTTTATCTGGTTTATGATGCGGCAAGCACAAGGCGCAAATTCCAAAGCAATGGGATTCGGCAAGTCAACGGCAAAGCTTTCGATGGGCAATACTAAAACAACTTTTAATGACGTAGCCGGACTGGTCGAACCCAAACAGGAGCTGGTTGAAGTTGTCGAGTTTCTCAAGAATCCCAAGAAATTTCGAGATTTGGGAGCGGAGATACCCCGGGGCGTTCTGCTTGTCGGTCCTCCGGGTACCGGCAAAACGCTGCTTGCCAAAGCTGTGGCGGGTGAAGCTGGCGTGCCATTTTTCTCCATTTCTGCTTCCGAGTTTGTCGAGATGTTTGTCGGTGTCGGCGCTTCCCGGGTCAGGGATTTGTTTACAAAAGCAAAAAGGAATGCTCCGGCTATAATCTTTATAGACGAATTAGATGCTATCGGCCGCCAGCGAGGCGCCGGGTTAGGCGGCTCTCATGATGAGCGTGAACAAACCCTAAATCAGATTTTGGTTGAGATGGAC
>CAZGWE010000010.1:0-35214 GCA_964529405.1 uncultured Candidatus Saccharibacteria bacterium | reverse complement strand
AGATCCTCACGTCGTCCACAGGACTTCCTGCGGTCGCAACTCCTCAGGATGACATAAGAATGTCAGATTTCTCGCCTTCCATCGGAACGGAATGGTGTCGAAATGACAGCTTGAAAGAGTTCTTGCTCCAACAAACAACGCTCGAACGATATTATTTACATCTCCGCCATCTTCTCTACCTCCTCTAACTCCTCCTAATCTAGGAGGAGAACCATTAGCCTCGGGTGGGGTGGCAATGTCTCAGTTTATGTAACAAATAATAGTCAAAGCGCATTCTGCTTTAACACTAAAATAGAGTTGAACTTGAATTAACTTTCCCTATAATAGGTGATCGGCAATGTTTCGATAACCTAAAATGAGTTAGATAATTTGGCGCTAACACTAAAATTAGAGTTCCCTTCAGGCCGTCTATTGAATGTGAGATTGGAATCGCGCAAGCGTTACTGGGGCTCTCCACCAATATTAAAGGCGACAAAAAGAGATATGTAGAGAATCGGATTCGAAGATAACGGTAAGCTGGCATATTGGTATGGTCCAGCCTACTGCGAGCGCGGCACGCAAGATAATCTTGATGCTCAGTCGATGCTAATCACTGTACGGATATAGCACCAAACTTGTATATGTAAGATACGCTTTACGCGCTAGACGTGATGCGTTGCCAGAGTGATCCCTCCTAGATCTGTACTCTTTCCCTCCGATGCAATTTTATTGTATCCCTTGGATAAATATTGTCAAGTGGATAAGAGCGATCCTAATCTAAGAATTTCATCTGAATGATCCGAATCAAAAAAAGACCTCTATTTTCGGACTCAAATGAGATTGGGTCGGAAAAGAAAAAAAGGGGTGGGGACATCTGCGTCCCCACCCCAAGCCTTATGCTGCAATGAGAGCCGGCTCTGCCGTCTTAACGGCAGAGAGAATTTTATCGATCAGAAACTGCCCGTGAAACGGACAGATCTTGCCGACATCCTCGCCGTTCAGCGGCGCACAACAGCACGACTCGTACCGGGGCTCATACCGACAGCAAACGTGGCCGATCTTGGCAACATCACCCTCAAAGGTCGTGCAACCGCACGGCTCCTCGCGAATGATACCCGTCACACCGTCGGCTTTGAGACTAAGCGCCAGCTCTCGCATTTCCGATTGTGTTTCCCTGCTGCTTGTCAAAGTTGCCACTTTCTTCTTCCTCTCCTCTTCCTCAGGTCGAAAGTGCTTCCGGCAGGGGCTCGAACAAAGGATCCCCTAGATTAGCATTTAGAGAACAAGCTGTCAAGGGTTAAATCAACTTAGATTTCCTCTATATCTTTCAGCAGCCAGAATCCGGTTGATGGCGATGATGTAGGCCGCAGTGCGATAATCAATCTTACCACCATGCTTATTAACTAGTTCATGCACTTTATTCCACAAATCGGTCATCATTTTAACCAGTTTGTCCTCAAGATACTTCTCGTCCAAAATATTGCCGGTGCGGTTTTGGGCCCATTCGAAGTAGGAGACAACCACGCCGCCGGCGTTGGCGAGGATATCGGGGACAACCACAATATCTTTAGAAAAAAGAATGTCATCAGCCGTAGAATCAATGGGGCCGTTGGCTAATTCAATAATATATTTAGCTTTGATATTGCCAGCATTTTTGGCCGTAATTTGATTCTCAAGCGCCGCCAAAACCAAGACATCAACTTTCAATTCCAGCAGTTCTTCGTTACTGACTTTCTGGCAGTCAAAGTTAACTACACTGCCGGTTTTGTCCTTAACTTCCTGCAACTTAGCATAATCAATGCCGCCTTCGACATGAACACCACCCTTACTATCGGAAACTGCCACAACTTTATAGCCATTTTCGGTCAAATACTTGACCATATTAGCGCCGGCGTTGCCGTAGCCCTGAACAGCAACAGAGAGATCCCTCGACTTCGCTCGGGATGACAAAGAGGGTGAAGTCTTCATTAGTTCGGAGAAGACAATGTATCCACCATGAGCAGTTGAATCGGAACGCAGAGCAATACCGCCTAATTCCAGAGGTTTTCCAGTGATCACACCGGGCTCATGATGGCCGACTTTCTTTTCATACTCATCAACCATCCAACCCATAATTTGCGCATTGGTATAAACGTCCGGAGCTGGCACATCCTTATCTTGGCCGATATATGGATAAAAGGCATCAATATAGGCACGGCTGACTGCTTCGAGTTCTGCCTGATCAACTTCTTTGGGATTAAATTTGACACCGCCCTTGCCACCGCCGTACGGCAATCCAGCCAGCGAGTTTTTAAGACTCATCCAAAACGATAAGGATTTGACCTCATCCTCGCAAACTTCCGGATGAAACCTGATGCCGCCCTTGCCCGGGCCGAGCGCGCGATTGTGAACGATGCGCCAAGCATCATACTCTTTGCCGTTGACTTTCAGTTTGGCGTGGTTGACCTGTTGATGTTTAGAGAGCAGATCGATCTCTTCTTTAGTCCAATTGGTAATTTTTGAGATCTGTTGCAAACGGTTTAGAATACTGTCAAATATAGACATAATTAGAATTCCTAAGTCCTAATTTCTAATTTTTAATCAATTTCCCAATTGATATCCAATAATCAAAATAAGGCTTTGTCATTGTGATTTGGGATTTGATTTGATAATTTTTTCCAACTCTTCTTTCATCACCTCTTTTGATCTGAGACCAATAATCTCCTTGATAATCTTGCCGTCCTTAAAAACTTTCATATTGGGAATACTTAAGATGTCATATTGGGTAGCTATCTCCTGATTTTTCGGAGACTCGACGTTGAATTTGGCAATAACAATCTTGCCTGCCAGGTCTTTGTCCTCGGTCAGTTCATCCAAGATTGACGCCATCATCATACAGGGCTGGCACCAGCTGGCCCAAAAATCAACCAGGACAGGGATTTCCGACTTTAAAACCTCTGTTTCAAAACTTTTTGAATCTATTTCTTTGGCCTTTGACATTTGGACTCCTTTCGACAAACTTCTGTCTTTTAACTTCAAGATCTAATTTCTATCCTCTACTGTCCACCATCAAATTAGACTATATCATTTGATAATGCCGCCGCCAAGGACTTTTTCGCCATCATAAAAAACGGCTGCCTGGCCGGGGGTGACGGCGCGAACGGAATTATCGAATCGAATCGAAAATGAAGAATTATGAATTAAGGATTTTCCACCCCGATTCTTGATTCTAGCATTAATTGTCTCGCTGCGGTAGCGAATCTTGACACCGATTTTGGCTGGCATTTGAGGTATTTCGCCTACCCAGTGGATATCAGCTATTTCCGCTTTATCCGAGTATAAATCCTCTTCTTTTCCTACATAAACCTCGTTTTTCTTGACATCCTTACCGATAACATAATAGGGTCCGCCATCAAGTTTGAGATCAATGCCATGGCGCTGGCCGATTGTGTAATAATAGGCGCCGTCATGGGAGCCTAGCAAGACAGCTGGACAGCTGGACAGCTGGACAGCATTATCAGAATTCCGAGCTGTCTTGCAGTCTTGCCGCCTTGCTGTTTTGCTTAAGAAGACCTTCCCCTGCTTCGGCTTAATGTAATTTTTTAAAAACGACCTCATCTTAAGAGGCCCGATAAAACAAACTCCCTGGCTGTCCTTTTTCTCTGCCGTCGGTAGATCAAACCTCCTGGCTAATTCACGCACCTCCGGCTTGGTATATTCACCAATTGGAAAAAGTGTCCTCGCTAGATGGCGCTGCTCGAGAGTGTAGAGGAAATAGGATTGGTCTTTGTTCTTGTCAACGGCTTGAAGTAGTTGACGATTGTTAAATTGTTGAATTGCTGAATTGTTTGGCGCTTCGCTGGATTCTTCGCTTTCGCTCAGAATGACATTACTTTGAATATGTGGAATTTGGACATTTTGGTTTTGGGATTTGTTTGGAAATTGAAAATTGAAAATTGAAAATTCTTGTGCTATGCGCGAGTAGTGTCCTGTTGCCACAAAATCAGCCCCTTCGGCGATCGCTTTATCGAAAAACATGCCAAACTTAATTTCTTTGTTGCACATGATGTCGGGGTTGGGGGTAACTCCACTCTTATAAGCCGCCAGCATGTACGCTACGACCTTTTTTTCATATTCGTGGGTAAAGTCCCATGTGAGCAAGGGAATATCCAATTTAGCAGCAACACGGACAGCGTCAGCCCTCTCCTCTTTCCATAAACAAAATGAGTTTTCGGAGGGACTCCAGAATTTCATAAAGACGCCCACAACAAAATAGCCCTGTTCTTTCAGTAATGCTGCAGCAACAGAACTATCAACCCCGCCACTCATAGCTATGTAAACTTTCTTGTTCATAACCTCGATATTCTACAATATTTTTACTCATAAGTCCACCCACCGGGAGTTGACAAGCGATAATTAAGAATGGTACATTCATATCAGACTATTTTAGTCCGATATATATTCGCCATTAGTTATTTGGATAATCCGTTATCCATTCATGATATGCGCATCTCAACCAAAACTTATTATGGCATACGCGCGATGGCTAATCTGGCACAAAAGACAGAGGTTTCTCCTATTGCCGATATTGCTTACGAAGAGAGAATTCCCTCGGCATTTCTCGAAAAAATTATGCAGCAACTCCATCGCCATAAATTGGTGCAATCTCAAATGGGCACAATGGGCGGTTATTCACTGGTAAAGAATCCTGAAAAGATATCAATTAAGGAAATCTTCCTGGCGCTGGGCGAGACTATTGAAGCCAGTCCCTGCTACGCCGAAAATTGCCCGCATCACACCGGCTGCAAAACAATTGGCTTTTGGCAAAAGTTAGAGAGCAGTTTGTATGATACGCTAAGCTCAATAACACTGGAAGATTTAATAAAATAATTGTTTTTGATAAAAGACTATGCAAAATCAAACATCAAAAATATACTTGGATCACTCTGCTACAACGCCGGTTGACCCGGAAGTATACGAAGCAATGAAGCCTTACTTCACGACTAATTTTGGCAATGCCGGTTCGCTGCACTCCTTTGGACTCGAGGCTAAAAAAGCCGTAGATGAAGCCAGAAAAGCCATTGCCCGGTTCTTGGGCTGCGACCCGACCGAGATCGTCTTTACCTCCGGCGGAAGCGAGAGTGATAATTTGGCAATCAGGGGGATCGCATCGCATATTACACGTCACGTATCAGGGGGAGAAAAATCTAAACCTCACATTATTACCAGTGCTTTTGAGCATAAGGCCGTGCTCGATACTGTCAAATCGCTCGAGAAAGCAGGGGGGATCGAGGCGACTTATATCAAGCCTGGAGCTGGTGGCGTTATTAAAGTCGAGGATGTTAAAAATGCTATTAGAGACAATACTGCGCTAGTTTCCATAATGTACGTCAACAATGAGATCGGAACTATCCAGCCGATTCGAGAGATCGGGAAGTTAATAAGCGAAAGGCGAAAGGCGAAAGGCGAAAGGATTTACTTCCACACTGATGCCGTGCAGGCGGCGGAATATTTGCCGATGAATGTGAATGATCTCAATGTCGATCTGCTAACAATGGCTGCTCACAAAATCTACGGACCAAAGGGAGTTGGGCTGCTTTATGTTCGAAAAGGTACACCGATCATGCCGGAGATTACCGGCGGCGGGCAGGAGAGAGGAGTGCGGGCAGGAACAGAGAATGTGGCTGGAATTATCGGGTTTGCAAAGGCAGTTCGGTTGATCGCAAATGTCAAATATCAAATGTCAAATGTCAAATTATTAAGAGATAGGCTTATCGATGGCATTTTAAGCACCATCCCCGACTCAATCTTGAATGGCAATCGGGCTAAATTAGCCCCCCACATTGCTAACATCAGCTTCGTTAATGCTGAGGGCGAGTCTATTCTTTTGAACCTCGACTTCCTGGGCATCGCCGTCTCCACCGGCTCCGCCTGCACTTCCAGAACACTCGAACCCAGCCACGTCTTAACTTCAATGGGAATCCCGCCGGAAAAGGCTCATGGCTCAATTAGGTTTTCACTCGGTCAAGAAACAACGGATGAAGAAATCAATAAGGTTTTAGAAGTGCTACCAGACATCATTAAACGATTAAGACAGATGAGCCCATTCAAAACACATATGAACGACGAACAATACTAACAACGAACAGCTAATTCGTCGTTTGTCGTTAGTATTGTTAGTTGTTCATATTTAAGCAAGGAAATTATGGAACAACACGAATATTCAAAAGAAGTTTTAGACCACTTTTATAACCCGCGTAATGTAGGCGAGATTTCCGATGCCGACGGCATTGGTGAAGTCGGCAATGTTAGGTGCGGCGATGTAATGTACGTTTACATTAAAGTTAAAAGGCGAAAATTAAAAGGCGAAAAGGAAGGGACAGAAGAGTACATCGCCGACATCAAATTCAAAACCTTGGGCTGTGCTGCGGCCATTGCCTCAACCAGCATGATGACTGAGATGGTCAAGGGCAAAAGCCTTGACGAGGCGCTGAAGGTCAATCGCGATGATATCAATGAGGCGTTAGGCATTTTACCCAAGCAAAAATATCACTGCTCCATCCTTTCGGCCGACGGGATACACAAAGCCGTTGAAAACTATCGCCAAAAAAGAAATTCTTAATATTGCAAAAATATTATCAGGGGACTATATTTGATAAAGAATTATCCGGGGAGGGGAATGGCGAGAAAAAAAGGGTCCAGCAAAGGCAGGGTTAAAAGGCTTATTCCAATGATAGGATTACTCGGGCTACTAATTGCCGGCGGAATTTTTATTAACAGCTCCGGATCGGTTTCGGCTGATACGATCGACCCTTATTATCGGGCTAAATTAGAAGTGGACGTTACTGACGGCACCGCTTCCGCCGACAATTCCGATTGCGCCACTGTTGTTGTTAGCGCCCTCAAAAATGAAGGCTATCTGGTAAATAAACCGCTTAGCGTTGTCACTGCCGGCAGTGTTACTATTGACGGAACGACCGCAGACACCGGCAACGGCACACAAACATGGTGCATAAGATCCAACAAAATTGGCCGGACAACCGTTACGGTCCGACTGAAAGACCGCCCCAACATTAAAAAAAGTTTTAGCCTCGTCTTTTTAAAAACATCCGATCATTCAACTGCAGGCAACACCCTTGCCGGTTCAAAAATGGAAATTAACGTTGAGAATCCCTACAACACCTCGCCGGTCACGGAATTTCCCAACAACAGCGATTGCATCGTTTTTGCCATAGATCTGAATAAAAAAGACGGGACTCCGCTTATCGGCGAAACAATCTTAATCCAAAAGCCAAGAGACACCTCGATCAGCCTGATTGATAACACCGATATACTTGTCGGCAATAATATTACTTCCGGCGAAATTAAAATGCTGACAGACAACCCCAGGTTCTGCCTCCGGTCATCCAAGGCCATGTCCAATGCCAAGATTACAGCCAAGTTGACCAAAATAGTCTCTGTCAACCGCTCATTTAATTTCACTTTCGCTTTTCCAAAAAGCAATATGGTTAAAAACGTGACGGATAAAAATAACCTGCTCTATAACCGTAATATTACCTTTCAAGCCGACATTCCGCCTTGGCTGGCTAACAATATTAAAAGCGCCAATATTGTTTATATGTACACGCGGCATGTATTTTCCGGCTTTCGTTGGAAAAATGACAAAAGGACTGTGACAGTGCCGCTTAATTGTGATAGCGAAGGTCATTGCGCCGGCGTTATTGATGGAGATCATACCCGCGGCGGCACGGGCGACAGGAGCATCCTCAAGGGTAGGTTTACTTACCGCTTTGATTTCATTGACTCTGCCGGACATAAATTTAGCGGTAAGAGTGTCACTGGCAGCCTGAAATAATGTTGCAAGCTGCATTACCGGCCAAAGTTAAGATTTATCAAGAGTGTTTTCCTGAACTTGTTTGAGCGGTTGTTTCCCGGCCGGAGATTGCTCTTTGGATAATGTCACGGTAAAGGTACTACCATGGTGCAACTCGGAAACAACCTTGATATCCCCGCCGTGCAATTTGACGACATTCTTGGAGATGTACAGGCCCAAACCTGCCCCTTGCTGCTCCTGGGGCATTTTTTCGTCAAACCGAGCCGACTGGAAAAACTTGCTGAAAAGCTTTTTTTGGTCTTCCCCGGAAATACCCACTCCCGTGTCGGAAATGGCAACAGAAACAATATCTCCGTCCTCGCTTAGCGAAACCTCAACCTGGCCGTCGTAAGTAAACTTTATGGCGTTCTCGATCAAATTAAAAATAATGTCATAAATTTTATCTTTGTCAATATAGATATTAAGGGAGAGGTTTTTCGGTTTGCGCCAGATAAGATTGATACTTCTGTCTTTGGCCCTCTTTTTTAAATTCTCGACTGCCTCGTCCACCAATTCAACCATGTCGGCTTCGCTTTTGTTGATCCAAATATTGCCTTGATCAATATAGGAAGCGTCGAAGACATTTTTGATAAGATGAGACAACCTGTCTGATGCATCCCAAACCGGCCCAAGCTCTTTTTTTTGCTTTTCGTCTAAGGTGGAGTGCTTGCTTTCAAAAATGACAGAGAGAATGCTTTTAATGGCCGCCACCGGCGTATTTAGTTCATGCATCGCCATATTGAGAAACTCGCCCTTCAACTTATCCAGTGCCTCCAAATCTTTCTTCGCCTTAAAAAGTTGCCTGTTTTGCAATCTAAGGATGCGGTTCTTATCCGATTCGGACAAGACGGATTGGACAAAGAGTACGGCGATGCAGGAAACGGCGGCAAAGACGATAAAGTCGAAAATCTGCCTGTTTCGCCAAAAAGCGGCAAAAACAATCATCGTTAAAAGCAGCGCCCAAACTTCCGACAACACTACTCTAACCTCAAGAATATGATGTTTGGTGGCAACATAAATCATCATGATTGAAAGCGGCAGCGTGGTTAGGGGGCCAAAGTGGCCCAGACTGAAGATACCCATCATTGGCAGGATCAGGTTTGTAACCGTGCCGGCGCTAAAAGACAGAAAGAGTCCGATGGTTAAATAGTTTAGTTGAACCTTTTTGACTCCGGTCACTTCTCGACGAATTACAACAAACAAATAAATCAGGATGCCCAGGTAAATAAAATAAGTCGCTTCCCATAAAGCCAGCAGGGGGCCAGGTTCGCTAGTCATAAACACCCCGTTTACGACTGACGCTTCCTTAAAAAGCAAACCCTTAATCGGACCCAGACTCGAAAGGATAAGAGGCAAGGCCGTAATCAAAACAATTTTTTTTAAAGTCAAAATATGGCCGGCAAACATTAACATAAACAAAATAAAAAACGGCACTATTTCAATGCCAAAGGAAAAAAGAAGCCGGCCGAAGAGGATGTCGGAAAAAATCAGGGTCGCCAGCAACAGTCCCGACCAAATAGAAACAACCAAAATCAGGAGCGAGGCTAAAATGTTAAAAGCCGCTTTCCTGTTATTGAAATAGATAAAAAGAGAGATTACCGTCGTGACAATAACGCAGACGGTAGAGATAATATTTAGAAAATTATTCCACATGTCTTCCCCTCCATTTTTAATATCAAATTATTCGGGCCAACCGGCAATCATAATTGATCCGGCCAAGTCCGGGTATATTTGACGCAGATCCTGCCAAACCGCCTCGGTAACGTAGGGCATAAAAGGATGGAGCATTACCAGGCTTTCGGAAAGTACTTTTACAAGTACTTTTTTGGTGTTTTCCTTTACCTGTTTATCGCCAAGCTCGTTAAAATATTTTTTCGTCTCCTCAATATAGACATCGGCAAAGGTATGCCAAAAATATTCATATAGTTTTTCGCCCGCCAGGGAGAATTTAAAGTTATTCAGCAGCTTTGTTACCTCTTCTTTTACTGATTTGTGTTCATCCAGCATTCGCTGGTTTTCGACGGTATGTTTGCCCCCTTCAAGGTGATCCAACTCCAATATCCTGCAATCACCAATTTCCCCCAATTGGAGATCACCTTCTGAAACTCGAAGAATTACATAGCGAGAAGCATTCCAGATCTTGTTGGAGAAGTTTCGATAACCTTTGATTTTGCCCTCTCCTATAGGTAGATCCTGCCCCGGGGCGGAACCGACAACCAGAGCCATTCTCAAGGCATCTGTGCCATATTTAGGAATGAGATCAAGCGGATCCATAACATTGCCCAGCGACTTGCTCATCTTGCGGTTTTGCTCATCCCGGACCAGCCCGTGCAAATAGACCGTTTCAAATGGAACCCGGCCGGTAAATTCCAGTCCGAACATAATCATCCGCGCCACCCAAAAAAAGAGAATGTCGTAACCGGTTTCCATCACGGTAGTGGGATAAAAGTACTGATAATCCTTTGTCTGATCGGGCCAGCCCAATGTCGAAAACGGCCACAAAGCCGAGGAAAACCAGGTATCCAAGACGTCCTCATCTTGCTTCCAACCCTCGCCTTGTGGCGGCTCAAGGCCAACATAGATCTCCTGTGGAGGAACATCCGAATTTCTAATTTCTAATGCCGAATCAATCACCAATGGCTTAATGTCCAATGTCTTGTTTGGGATTTGGGATTTGGGATTTGGGATTTTATTAGAAATTAGAAATTGGTCATTAGAAATTTCTGCCTGTCTGTACCAGACTGGCAGCCGATGTCCCCACCACAGCTGCCTCGAAATGCACCAGTCGCGAATGTTATCCATCCAATGATAGTAAACCTTCTCAAATCTTTTCGGAATGATTGTGATCTCGCCGTCCTCAACAACTTTTTTCGCTCGAGCCGCCAGCGGCTTCATTTTAACAAACCACTGCAATGATGGAAGCGGTTCGATGGCGCCGCCACAGCGATAGCAAACACTCAAATTGTTGGTGATCTCCTGCTCTTTTTCAAGTAAGTCATTTGATCTTAAATACTCTAAAATTTTCTCTCTCGCCTCTAATACCTTGAGGCCGGCATATTTTTCCCCTGCATCCGGTAACATTCGACCATTCTCGTCAATTATCTTTATCTTATCCAAATCCTGCTGCTCGGCCATCTGCCAGTCGACAAAAGAGTGAGCCGGCGTAACACCAAGGGCACCGGTACCAAATTCTTTATCAACCGCTTTGTCAGCAATAATCTTAATTGATCTTTTGGTGCCATCAATGTCAACCTCGTACGATTTACCGATGTGCGTTTTGTATCGTTTGTCTTCCGGATGCACTGCTACTGCCACATCACCCAACTTTGTCTCAGGACGGGTTGAGGCGATGGTGATCGGGAACTTTTTGTCATATTTGAAGTAGTAAAGCTTGGCTTTTTGCTCCACGTGTTCAACTTCATCATCAGCAATGGCCGTATGGCACTTGGGGCACCAGTTGACGATATAATAACCTCGATAGATGAGGTCTTTGTTATAAAGATCGACAAAAGCCTTGCGAACGGCATGGTTTAAGCCCTCATCCAAAGTGAAGCGTTCCCGCGACCAATCACAGGAAGCGCCAAGCCGCCGCATCTGCTTAGTAATAATACCGCCATACTGTTCTTTCCACTGCCAAACCCGCTCGACAAACTTCTCGCGACCCAACTCTCGTTTGTCGATTCCCTCTTTTTTGAGCGCCTTGTCAACCACAGTTTGGGTAGCAATTCCGGCATGGTCAGTTCCCGGCAACCACAAAGTCGGCTCGCCCAAAAGACGATGATAGCGAGCCATAATATCTTCAAGCGTAACAAAGAGTGCATGTCCCATGTGTAACTTTCCCGTCACATTCGGCGGCGGCATGGAGATAACAAACGGCTTTCCGTCAATTTTCCGATCATATGAAAACTGCCCGCTATTTGTGTCATCCTGAACTTGTTTCAGGATCCCTTCGGCCTTCCCCTTTTCAAGGCCGCTCTCGTTTCTCTCCCCCTTTTCTAGGCCATCCATCTTTCTCTCCCCCTTTTCAAGGGGGAGCTGGAGGGGGTTATTTTTGGCTTTGGAGTCTCGACTTTGGGTTTTGGTTACGACCTCCGGTCGAAAATAGCCCTTCTCCTCCCAAGACTTATAGAGTTCCTCCTCGTACTTGCTATGATCCCAAGTTTTTTCGATGATTTTTGACACCAGATATTTTACCTTTTTGTCATCCTGAATGAGCGTAATCGCGAAGTGAAGGATCTCTCCCTGCCAGCAGAGGGATTCTTCGCCTCCAACGCTCATCGGCTCAGAATGACACCTTATAATGATGTTAATTAGTCCCAAAATATCACAAACCGAGTCTCAAATCTAGACTTCTTCGGTGCCACTTTCTTTACTCACCGACCACAATGTTTCAAAAAACATCTTCATCAAACTCGAGAATGCCTCGCTTTCAATCTGAATACCAAAGTTTTCATCAATCGGTGAAAATATATTGACTTTATTATCAAAAATGACAATGCCCATCGCAAAGGCTTTTTCCTGTGGAATATAACGGATATCTCGTAGTGCTTCAGCAGTCAACTCAGAACCTTCATACTCAGACTCCGATGGAGCCGAACGTAGTGTTTTGACATGAATTCCTCGCTGAACTCTTTCTCTGATTATCTGTTCCATCTCGCGTTTGCCAAATAGCTCGGCCATATATTTGCTAGGGAAAAATGAATACATCTCTTTTGATCTGCATTCCAACCCATTTTTAAAAAGCTCCTGGATTTGTTCTCGCTCCTCAAAATAAAGAATTTTCGGCTTATTAGTACCAGTAACGATTAATGCTTCCAACTCCGGGATAGCTCCCCTTAATAGCATTTCCTTATTCTTTAGATAACCAAGGAGCTGCTTAGGGCTGACAGCAAAAAAGAGCTTGCGTTTGCCGTAGATCGTAGTTTTAAAAACGCCTCTTTCTAGTAAACTCTCAAGCATCTTGTACAAAGCCGGCCGGTGAATTTTTGTTGCTTTCGAGAGAGCTAGGATTGATTCAGGCCCTATCTTTAATGAGGCAAGATAAAGATTGGCTTCGTTGGCAGACAAACCGGTTTCGTTTAAGACAGACTTTAACTCCACCTCCCCTCCATTCTGTACTACTTTTGATACAACATTTATATGTTAATCGATAATAGTATTGATTGTCAAGCACAAATAGCACATATTTGAGGCAATAGATCATGTACTAGATATTGACAATCCCATAGCGTTATGTTAGAATACTTTGTTTACCAGCCGGTGAACATACAAGGACAATTATGAGAAATGATTACAAACAAATTGCTAATGAAATAGAAAATTTTATTGCACAAGAGTGCAAGGGATTTAATGTTGTAATTGGAATTAGCGGCGGCATCGATTCCGCGCTTGTTGCTAAACTTGCCGTCAAGGCGCTTAACAAAGAAAGAGTTTTCGGCCTCGTCATGCCAAGCTCCGGCACGTCAAAAGAAGACTTAAGGGATGCTATCAACTTTGCACTTAAACTAGGCATTGAGCACCAGGTTCTTCATATTGACAGTGTTGCCAAGCAAATCTTTTTACTTACAGATCCTCAAACCAGAATTGAGCGGGAGAATATTGATGGTCGTATTAGATCTATGCTTCTTTATTCATATGCTAACAAACGTGGCAAAACTAAAGTTCTTGGCACAATCAATCGATCTGAATGGATGACAGGGTATTTTCCCAAGCATGCTTTAGTTGGCGATCTTTTGCCCATTGCCGGGATTTTTAAAACACAGGTAAGGGGCGTTGCTAAAGCCATTGGGGTTCCTAAGGAAATATGCGATAAGATGCCAAAATGTGGTTTGAATTTAAGTTGTGCCGAAATTGAAGATTTCTATCGTGTACCGCTTTCAGAGATCGATTCCGTTCTTTTTGCAATTGACTCAATCAAAAGCAAAAAACTAATTCTATCCGCTGGCTACAGGAATGAACACATCACGAAAGTTTGGAATTTGTTTAAAAGATCGTCGCATAAAAGAATATATAAACTAGCTATGCCCAAAATTAATAGAAAAAAGTCGTGAAAAACAATCCCTATCAGCAACTTTATAATCGCTACGGCAAAATCAAAAAACATGGGCTTTGGCCAACTTCAACCGAAGAACCAAACCTCTTTCATGCCCATGTAAATGCCTTAATAGCGCTTGGGCTATTTCTTGACGGCAAAGAAAAGGAAACTGTCAATCTTATCCATGACTTAAACAAGAGTTGCCTAAAAAACAAAAACGGACTCTTTAATTATTCATGGCTTGTTGGCGACGGAGTGCTTAATCGGCACCATAGCTGCACGCAAGGCATGATTGCATTTGCACTGGCTTTATGTGGAAAACACAAGGCATCAAATCAAATTCTTGACGCGATTTTCAAGAGCAAAATGTTCAATCAACAAATTGAACTATTTATTAGAGCAATTTGGTCCGATAACACTATTGCAGACAACAGGATCATAACACACTCAAATCTCTGGATTGTTTTAGCCTTAATAGCAAATAATCGTCGAACCGAAGCTAAGAAAATACTAGGATCTATCAAGAATCAATTCTATTGCAAGAAGCATGGTTTACTGTTTGGAACATCATGCAAACACAACACCATTAATTTTTTCGCTGATGACAACGCTCTGTATGCGATTTGTCTTGAGCTACTCGGTTTTCAACTTGAGTCAAAACAACTGCTGATATCACTTATTGAATCGCAATTATTTGATAAGCAAAAAGAAGTATTTAACTATTCGTGGGATACTAAAAACATTAACAATGAGATATCCAGTTATAAAAACAACATCACCCAAGCTGCATATAAATTATGCGAGTTTAATTCGCCTACATTTAATACCAATTTAGATCTAGCTTACTCGGATTCAATAACGTTGGGTTTATTTGCCAAAAATGCTGAGAAATTGAGAACATTGGTCACTAGCTAGGCTTTTTCTTTTGGCAAAAATAATGTGTGTTTTTCTTACAAATCTCAGTGATCACTGAGATTTGTAAGAAAGATGAAAAATAGATAACTGTAATTTCGACACCATCCACTCTGATGAAGGCGAGAAATCTATCGGCAGACTCGAAACAAGTTTACGAATAAATAAGCCGAATTAAGCGGTAGGTTTCTCGTTCCGATCGGAATCGGGATGTCGAAATAACAGATTATTATATGTATAATTGGAACTTAATTAGTGCAAAACGTTCTGGTATTTCTCTAAGAATTTTGAGGCTGTTTTCGTCGTACAGCACGCGGCCGCTTGCTGTACGACGAAAAGACATAACTAAAAAAGTCATTTCGACGAGTAAAGCGAGAAGAAATCTACGAATTAATGTTAAAAGGGAGATAAGGGTGTAATTACTATTAGTAGATCCCCGGGCTCAGATCGGAATCTGACCCGAGGATGACAAGATGGAGAAGCGAGAGTGGAATATAAGAGAATTAGCCAATCTCCCAATTCGAGTCGACGTCGATCTCATCCCAACGTTTTTCCTTGCCGTTCAGGATGTTGTAATAAGCTGCGAGGCCGATCATGGCGGCGTTGTCGCCGCACAGTTCAAGCGGGGGAATGAGGAGATTGATGTCGTATTCGCCCGCGCTCTTCGATCTGGCGGACGGCAAAGAGACATCCTGGTTTGTTATATCGTTAGAGTTCTCGGCTCCGAGCCTCGAACAATATTTGGAAATAGCATTCGTAAGAGTATTTCTGAGATGTTGATTTGCGGCTACGCCTCCGGCTAGAACAACGGTTTTAGGATTATATTTGGCAACCGCTCGCATTGTTTTGGTTACAAGCACATCGACAGCTGCATCCTCAAATGCTGTGGCAATTTCGGCCTTATCGAGATCAGGGAGACCCTCGCCCCTACCCTCTCCCGTCAGAACGGGCGAGGGAAAATTATGGGAGTGTCCCACATCAGAGTGCAAACAAGGGGGTTTCTGCAAGCGCCGTTTAACTTCAGAAAGAACTGCGGTTTTGAGGCCGGAGAAGGAGAAATTGAAGGTGCCGTCGTTCAAGATGGGACGAGGAAATACTAGCTTGTCATCTGGGCAGCTGGACGGCTGAACAGCATCATGAAAATCCGGAGCTGACTTGCTGACTAGCTGACTAGCTGTCTTGCTATTCTTTTTCCTGTATTCTGCTGCCAGTTTAGAGATGGCTGGGCCGCCCGGATAGCCTAAACCGAGAAGCTGGGCCACCTTATCAAAGGCCTCACCGGCTGCATCATCAAGAGTTTGGCCGATTAGTTCGTATTCACCATGGTTTCGCATAAAAATGAGAGAAGTGTGGCCGCCAGAAACTACCAAGGCAAGGACGGGAAATTCGAACTCACGTACCATGTAGTACGTATCATGTAGCACGGCTTTTCCCGCTTCGCCAGATTCTTCGCTTCGCTCAGAATGACCAACTGTTTTGGCTTTTGTGTTTTGAATTTGGGATTTATTTCGGATTTCGGATTTCGGATTTCGGATTTTCTCCGCCAAGGCGGAGTAGATGTGTCCCTCGATATGATTGATTGGAAGAATCGGCTTATCCAAAGCATAGGCAAGTGTTTTAGCAGCGTTAAAACCAACCAAGAGAGAACCGATAAGGCCGGGACCGGTAGTGACAGCCAGGTAATCAATTTTCGATTTAAGATAATCAACAGCTTCCTGATAATCATTGTTCCATTGCTTCATTGTTCCATTGTTGTTTAGTTCTCGCTCCACTCGAACAATATTCTTTTTTTTGTTCGAAACCAAAGGGTGAGAACCATTTTTTGCCTTCAGTAAGGCTTCTGTTACAACGGGAATGATCGCCTCTACGTGCGCTCGGCTAGCCACCTCCGGCACAACACCGCCGGTTTTTGCATGGAGATCTATTTGCGAAGAGACAATGCTTGATACAATCGATGGCGGATTTTTGCCATCGCCTAAAATGACCGCGGCAGCGGTTTCATCACAAGATGATTCAATAGCTAAAATACGAAATTGTTTCATTGTTGCATCACTAAAGTGTTTGCATAGCTAAGAATTGATAGTGGACGATAGAGACTCCGATAACTTTTAATTGAATTAATGATTTTACCATCTTTTTCTATCCCAAACAAGAAGGTTGTGCTATCATTGGCTTATGCAAACGACGATCTTTCAAACTGATGAATGGGCTCAATTCAAATGCCAAACCGGCTATGCCGATTCTTATCGCATTGATGACATGCTAGTACTGGAAAAGAAATTGCCACTTGGCAGGACGATGCTTTATGCACCGATGATGGACAAAAATCAAATATCAAAAACCATACCCCCTCATACCCCCCCTAAGTTAGGGGGAAAGAAAGAGGAGATAATGGAAAAAATCAAAAAGTTAGCACAAGAACGAAAAGCAGTTTTTCTGCGATGGGAGTTCGATGTTCCGAGCAACAATTTAACAATTGAACAATTGAACGATTTGCGAAGCCTCGGCTTCCGCCGGGCTTTCGAGGAAATGCAACCCGAACACACACTGATTCTCAATATCGCCAGCAGTGAAACTGATATTCTCGCCCAGATGAAACAGAAGGGACGCTATAACATCAAGACTGCCGAAAAAAGCGGACTCAACATTTCTTGGTCAAAAAACCCGGGAACCGAACTGGACGATTTTTACCGCCTCTACACGGAGATGGCTAAACGCCAAAAGATCTCCTGCCGGCAGAAACAATACTTCGAGGCTCTGCTTGCAATCCTGGGTCAAAAAGGCTATGCTCGAGCCTACAGTGCCAAAAAAAACAGTGTCCCTCTGGCGGCGGCTATTGTCACTTACTATAACGACCGTGCGACTTATCTCTTCGGCGGTTCAAGTTCCGAAATGAGAAATCTGATGGCGACCTACGGCCTTCATTGGCAAGTAATCAAGGATGCCCGCGGTTTGGCCTGTACCGAATACGACTTTTTCGGTATCGCACCGGATGATAACGAAAAGCACCCCTGGGCCGGCGTCACGCGCTTTAAGAAACAATTCGGCGGAACCGAGATGCATTTGGCCGGCAGCTGGGATTTGGTTTTTAGACCGGCCGAGTATCAGATGTTTAAGATGGCGGAGAAGATAAGACGATAAATTGAAAAAATTGACGATTGACGATAGAAAATAGCTATAGCAAATACTAAATGTCTAATTACTAATGAAATCCCAAATCCCAAATGTCAAAAAATTTATTGGTTATGAAACGTTTAGGAATTAGGACTTGATTAGAAATTTGACATTAGGAATTAGAAATTATGAGAAAGTTTTTTTCTCAATTGTTGCCCCGATCAACCAAAAATTCTCTCCATCAATATCAAGCCAAGTGGGCCAAATTTCGCTATGGCGATCCGAGCCAAAAACTAAAAGTGATCGGCGTCACCGGCACCAAGGGCAAAACAACCGTTTGCAGTATGATTGCTTCTATCCTGGACGCGGCCGGAAAGCCCAACGCCATGGAAACGACAATTAACACCAAAATCAACCGGGAAACTACGCCGCACGCCACCAAGGTAAACTGGGTAACAACGCCGCCGGCCGCCGTACTCCAGGATTTTTTAAAAAAAGCGGTCAAGGCCGGCTGCGAATACGCTGTGCTGGAAGTAACTTCCCAGGCTATTGACCAAAACCGGGTCTTCGGCATTGACTTTGATGTCCTGGTTTACACCAACCTCTCCCATGACCATCTCGATTATCACCGGAATAAAGAAAACTATCTGGAGGCCAAGTTAAAAGTCTTCAGGGATAATCCCGGGGCCAAATTCGTTATTAATGCCGACGATCAGAATTGGAACCGGTTTTGGTCGCTGCCAGCCACGGACAAGCTGCTCTTTTCCAGCGATAAACAGCTCGAACATGGCGCTATTGCCCGTAAAATCCTGCCCAGCGCCGACAATGTTACTTTTACCGCCGTTCACGACGACGGCCAAATTATTATTAATTTGAATTTACCCGGCATCTTCAATGTCCGAAACGCTTTGGCTGCCTTTTGTACCGGCCTTGCCTTGGACATCGCCCCGGAAAAAATCAAGGCAGGACTGGAAGATGTTAAACTAGTCGCCGGCCGCATGGAGTCAATCAAGGTTTCGACCAAACAGGATATTACCGTCATCATTGATTATGCCCACAACCCCGATTCGCTCAAAAACGTTTACGAAACAATCAAGGACGGTATGAAAAATACCGGCGGACGGTTGATTGCGGTTCTTGGCGCCACAGGCCGGCGGGACAAGACCAAGAGACCGATCATGGGCGCTCTGGCTGGCGGCTATGCCGATCTGGTTATATTCACCAACGAAGATCCTTATGATGAAAATCCCGGAACAATTATGGAAGAGGTGGCGGAGGGAATCCATAAAGGCGCTAAAAAGAAATACCAGTGGCATTTGAACCGGAATTACTGGAAAGTGCTTGACCGGACCCAGGCTATACACAAGGCAATCAAAGAAGCCCGCAAAGGCGATGTGGTTGTGGTTACCGGCAAAGGCGCCGAAGAAGTTATGGCAGTCGGACTGAATGAATTTATACCGTTCTCGGATCGGAAGATTGTTAAAATTGAACTAATGAGAAGATTTAGGGAAGATTAGCATCAATCCCGGACGCTTGATTAATAATCGACCGTTGACACTCGGTCTTTTTTTTGTTATACTGATTTAATTTCCTGAACCCGAAGCTTAAAGCGCAAGAAAAACACCAATGAAATAAATTGTTAGGCGGTTCCAAGCTTCACGATTCAAGTTCCACGATCAATGCCCTAGGAGGGGCGCAATGACCAAAATAAAAATCAAAGAAATTAAAGATCCGAAAACCAACGTCAAAATCAATGACGGCATGCATCGTATTGAAGAGATTAAAGCTTCGATAACTTCCTGTAGAAATAATGATTGCTACAAAGTTGAAGTGATGGATATGTGGGAAGATCTGCCAAAAGAAGATCAGTAAATCAAAAGATTTGATGATAGACGGTAGAAAATAGAAGATAGAATGATCCAGCTTCCAATTTCCATCTTCAAGATCAATTCTCTATCATCCGCTGTCCATTCTCAATGTTTATCAGTTTTTAACTGATCATCTTGATTCAAACTTTTCCCATGAAATGTTTGATGCACCTCTCTTAAATGCTGGTCCGTGACATGGGTGTAAATCTGGGTTGTCGCTACCGATGAGTGGCCCAAAAGTGATTGGACGCTTCGAATATCGGCTCCCGACATCAGCAGGTCGGTAGCAAACGAATGTCTCAAGGTGTGCGGCGAGACATTTTTTGTTATTCCGGCTACTTTGGCTGCTTTCTCGACAACACGTTCGATCGAACGAACAGTTAATCGCTCGCCGCGATTGGAGAGAAAGAGGGGAGAATCGTCTGATCGATCTGCTCCTCGCGCTCCAAGATACTTTTTGATCCACCCTAGGGCGCTCTCCGATAAAAATACTATTCTCACCTTCTTGCCCTTACCCAAAATAGCAATCTCGCCCCTTTCAAAAGAAAGATCAAAAATACTCAGGGCCGCCAGTTCGGAAACCCGCAGGCCAGTGGAGAACAAAACTTCCAGAATAGTTCTATCCCGCAAACTGCTGCGGGCTTTAGGTTCACCCGCCTTAAGCATCATGTCCAACTCCTCTGATTTCAGAAAAGTGATCTGGCGGTCACCAATCTTAGCAATAGAGACCTTCTCGGGCGAGAGAGAGGGGATACTGCGAAAAGCCAGATATTTCAGAAACGCCCGCAGAGCTAAGAGATGATAGTTTTGAGTGTTTTTCTTAAGTTCCCGGCCGTTCCGGTCGCCTAGACGGTTAACATAGAGCCGATATTCCCGAACAGCCTCCTGGTCAATGTCGGCGGGGAGCAAAGCGGAAGAATCGTTATTGGCATCAATGGACGGCGGACGGCAAACATTTAATTCCTGATCTTTCTGTTGTCTGCTATCGATTAGCCCGTTGTCTATTTGTGGATTTGCAGTCTTCCGCAATTTCAACCAATCCAAAAATTTAGACAGATACCGGTCGTAGTTGGCAATTGTCAAAACGGATTGACCCTTATCCAACTCGCAATATTCAAGAAATTCACGTTTTAGCTCGAACAAATCTTTCATGTTTCGTCGTGGTATTCCCAATACCCCTCATTTTTACGGACAAAGCGATAAGCTAAATAACCGGACAGTATGCCCAAAATTGCCCCGCCGATGGTATCTGAAGGATAGTGCAAGCCGGTGCCGATTCTGCTCGCCGCAGTCATTATGGCCAAGATAAACAAGACGCTACCCAATTTTTTGTGCCCGTACAGAAAAACGCTCGTAGCGATGGCGAAAATGATATAGGTGTGGCTGGAGGGAAAGGAACTTATTCTCTCCGCCATTTCGTCAATGCGGTACGGCAGCGACAAACCGTGGGAGACAAAAGGACGCGGGCGCTGCCAAAACATAAAAATTATTAGGTCGAGCAATCCGCCTATCGTCATGGCAATGAATGAGCAGATAAAGGCATTAATCTTCTTCATCCAGATCAGGTAGGCAAAAGAAAAGAGAAAAATAACGATGCCGTAACGGGCAAACAGATAAAACAGCTTCCCGAAAAGAGCAGAATTCAGGCCATGGTTGTAAAGATAGTAATAGATTGAAAAGTCGTAACGACGCAAAAAGTCAATGATGTTAACCATGAAGATATTTTAGCACAACTTGGGCCTTTGGCTCAATATTGCTAAATTACTAGATTGCTAAATTGCATAACCCAGGATTTGATACTTCTTCTTTTCGTCTAGTAATGTTAGAATAGCCATATGGACAATATCTTCCAATCAATCTTTATCGGAGCCGTCCAGGGCGTCAGCGAATTTCTGCCGATTTCTTCTTCCGGCCACTTGACAATTCTGCAAAATCTTTTTAAGTGGAGTCCGGATGGCCGGCTTGCCTTTGACGTGGCCCTGCACTTTGGCACCGCCATCGCCATCATCGCTTTTTTCTGGAAAGACTGGCTCGCCATTATCGCCCGGGCTTTCGGAACAAAAAGCAAGACAATCGAAAACATCCCTTTTGATCCGGAAGTGGCCAAGTATCCCAAGAACCTTCTATGGCAGATTCTGGCAGCTTCAATCCCGGCAGCCGTAGTCGGCTTCATCTTAAATGATTACGTCGAAACAAAGTTGAACTCCAACCTGCTTATCTCTTTCAACTTAATTGTCTTCGGCTTAATTCTTTGGCTGGTTGACAAAAAGTCCCCAAAAAACTTCAAGCTTTCGACCTTGAGTTATCGGCAATCTTTTCTCATTGGTTCGGTCCAAGCCGTTGCTCTTATCCCGGGCGTTTCCCGGTCGGGTATCACCATGTCTATGGCGCGCGCCCAGGGTATGGACCGCCAAAGCGCTGCCAGGTTTTCTTTTCTTCTTGGCACACCCGCCATTCTGGGCGCTTTTCTGTTCAACCTTCGCCATATCGCCGGAATTAACACCGGCTTGGCATTTTGGCTGGGATTTGCCGCCTCCACCATATTCGGTTTTCTGGCTATCAAATATTTGCTACAATATCTAGAGAAGAGCGACTTCACTGTTTTTTTGTGGTACAGGATTGCGGTAGCAGTAATAGTGACTGGATTGTATCTACTTCATTAATGATGCCAACCGCATATGGAAAAAGAACTGTCGAAAATAAAACCAGCGCAAAAGTACAGACTCACCATCAAATGGCTTATTATTATCGTCACGCTTTTTCTGGTTCTCTACTTCGGCACCCTGCCTGTGCGCGGGAAGCTGGCCAATCGGTATGTTGAAGCTGGAGATAGCCTTCTGATCCGAAGTAAATATATTAGCGCCGATTTGGATTATCAGAAGGCTCTGATATTAAAACCGAAGGATGACACAGCCGCCGAGAGAAGAAATCTGGCCGAGAACGCCTCCAGAAACATCCTGACCTTGGAGAGGTTTTATGAGGAGAATAAAACAACCGATAAGCTGGCGCTTTTCGACCGCGCCACGACGGTACCCAAAAATGAAACCGAGGCGGTTAAACTATCAAAAAAACTGATCGAAGACGGGGAGTACCAGCTGGCCATCATCCCGGCCGCAACCGCCACCGAAATGGACCCGACCTACCGCGACGCTTGGCTTTATTTGGGCATCGCCAACCTAAAGACCGCCGAACTGGTGGAGATGAAAAACGAGATCAGGGCTGATTATAAATCCAGA
Source organism: uncultured Candidatus Saccharibacteria bacterium (assembly GCA_964529405.1). GTDB lineage: Bacteria > Patescibacteriota > UBA1384 > XYA2-FULL-43-10 > 1-14-0-10-43-13 > CAZGWE01. The sequence goes on along the minus strand of CAZGWE010000010.1, from coordinate 12,219 downwards.
GCACAAGAGGCACTTAACAAAGCCAAAGACCTGGACCCGACTTACCAACCAACACTGGATTTCATTAAAGAAGCCCAAAAATGAGAGCTCTATTGTTGTCTCCGCCAATTTACGAAAAATTATCTGAAATCTGTACCGATATCGCTCAGATTTGCGTTGGATCTATTGCGATCCCTTTCATCGTTGGAGATTTTAGCTGGTTGCCAGTCATAGCCGGATCGTTAGGCGCCATCACGTTTTGGTCTTTGTCTATTTGGCTAATTATAAAAAACGAGGAGACGAATGAATGATTTGCTTATTTTTTACCTGATAATAGCCATTTTCGGACTGATAATAGCCATTATTTCATTGCCGGGAATACTGGAAATGCGACGCAAAAGAAAAAAACAGAAAAAGCAATAAACTCGAGTACAAAAAAGAGAGGCATTAACCTTCGGACAAAACCTTAGGTGTGGCCTCTCATCGTGATCTGGATTAATCTTAGTATAAGACTTCAACTTTGTCAAGGGCGGGATTTGCGGGTAGAATGGAGAGGAGAGCAAAAAGACAACCCCGCTTCGTCCGACGGGCTACGCGAGGGTTAAAAGTGCTAAGTGCAAAAGTAGAAAAGGGTAAACAAGCTATGGAGGGAATAGGGTGCTTAGAAAAAATTTAGCAAAAAGTGAATTTAAAACAAAATTATTCTTTTCGCGAATGAATGGATTAACCTCTCGACTTATGGTTTTATTAGTTGCTTTTGTTTTGGTCTTTGGAAATTACTTGAACATTGTAAAAGCCGCTGATTTTTCAGACAGAGCATATGATTGGCGATCCGTAACTACCAAAGTCTTAGGTAGCGGCCTGGGATCGCACCTAACGCTTTGGGTGAAATATAATGAAAACGGGACTACTAAAACTCAACAAATTGATGATAGTGGCAATCCCTGGGGAACTGTATACTTAAATTATGGAAACATCACCGATGATAGCAGTAATTATGAATCACAGTTATTCCTAGTTAAAAGGGATTATGCGCCGGCTGGAGAATATTATATATGGCTAGAAGCTAAAAACGATAACAGGGGACAAAAATATTGGGAAATTGGTGGGATTCTTTCAAAACTTGGACAATGGAGAGAGGGGGCAATGAAATTCGTAGGCAACAACCGGCAAAATGCAAATATCGTTGCCTATATGGAAAAAATTAACCCTTCAAGTATTCAAGTAAACACTGAAGGAGAATTTTTGTTAACAGAAATCCAAAAATATCTTAACGGCAGCGGGGAAATTAAAATTGCCAACACATCAGTGGAGGGCGAACTCGACTATTATTCTCTTCCTCAAGAATGCAAAGATATGGTAATTAGACCGATTTCTTCTGAAAATTTTAAACCATTAGAGGAATTGAACGCACGGATAAAAACTGAAGGGACAACTTTTGAAAACCCATTTAGGAACAAAAGTCGCGATGAAGAAATTTATCGTCTTTACTATTCAGATTTTACCAATCTGAATGACTCAAAACTATATCCAAATAAGCACTTCCTTTATTCTGATTTTCTCCAGTCCTACCAAGACACCGTTAATTCTGTTGAAAGTATCCCCTTTGAACTGATCAGCAAGAATGGCGATAACTGGTTTTCAGAAACAGCAAGCAAATATTTTAGCAACCCTCTTCTTGTTGCCGGCGGTACTGCCGGAGCTGCTAAATTCTTGGATGTATCAACCAGAACCGGAGCCAAAATTGTTGATGGTTTAAAATCAAATCGTTTTTGGTCAGTTGCTAAACCACCAATCAACCCGGAAGATTTAGAATGGGCACGGTTTCATGGATATGCCACCGGAGATGCAGCAGCCGGCGGAACTGCTGCTGGATCTAAATCTTTTGCCACGGCTTCTCCTGGCGTGTGGGTACTAATAGGAATTACAGCTATCACTATTACTCAGATGGGAGTTGATCAATACAAAAACAAAATCAGGGCAGATGCAAATGAGAAATATTTTGAACTGATTACTGCTCTTATGTATGCTAAACATCATATCGCTTTTCATGAGTGCGTGACTAATGCTGGGATTACTCAGGCTGGATTTACGCAAGCACAGATGGATAATGAAAAGAAGAATCTAGCCATGGCTGATAAATTAGCCACTCAGTTGGGTAGCGAACTCTCAGGTTACAATGAGGAACTCGACGAGGGATGTCCAAAAGCAGGTATGTCAGTATCCGGAGCAATTCTAAACGCCTTCTGTGTTGTTATTACAATGATTCAAGGTTTAGCAAAACCATTGCTGACAGGTGCCAAGGCTATGTTGTTTATGGCACTTGGTTTACATGGCTATAACTCTACGTAAAACAATATGTATCATCTTGATTTTTGATTCCGAATTGAATATGCAAAAATATAAGAACAAATCACATATCGGTATTAGACAATTAGCTTTGTACTGTTTTTTTATTGCTATTTCTTTTCTAATCGCTATCTCTTTTTCTAAAGAAGCCCATGCTGCTTGGAATATGCAACCGGTGCAGGACGTACTTGCCAACAAAAACAACAATCCGCTGGGCGTAATTTTTGTTTGGCAACAAATAATTGAAAAAGTCGATTATATTATTATCGCTGTTCTTATTTTTATAGCATTTGCCCAAATTCTTAGACTTAATATCAATACCTATGGGATCAAGAAAATATTACCCGTTCTCATCTTTGCTATATTGGCAGCCCACTTCAGCTTTATTTTCTGCCGATTTATTATAGACATCGCTAATATAGCAATGAAATTACTTCTCGAGATGGGCAAGAGCGGTGCCATAAAAGAGGCAAAAGGCACGATCGAAAAGTTTCCCGATATTTTTCAAGGCTTAGAAAACAGCATGGCCACACCTAAGACATTAGCCCAGATACTTCCCTCTCTGTTCTATACAATTCTTGTAATTGCTGTAGCAATTATGGTCTATATTCTTGCCTATCTTTTCCTAATCAGAAATTGGGTAATCTATTTCCTCGTTAGTATTGCTCCACTAGCATTTATGGCCACCGTATTACCACAAACCAAAAGTGTCTTTAAGCAATGGTGGAGTAATTTCTTTAAGTGGACATTTATGCCGCTTGTTTCTATTTTTTGGCTTTGGCTTGGCGCAGTTTTTGCAACTGTAATAAATTTAGATTCCCCGTTCATGGCTTTTGTTTTTGCTTTAGTTGTATTTTATCTGGCTATCACTACTCCCTTTAAAATGGGTGGGGCGGTTATGCAGCAGTGGGGCGGACTGGGTAAGAAGATCTGGGGAGCTACAGGGGGCAACATTGTCAAAGGTGCTCGAGAACGAGCGTCTTCTTGGGGATCAGAGCAGTGGGCAAAACAGGGAGCTAGTAAAAATTCTTTAAATCCTTTTAGAGCCATGATTCAAGCCGGCAAAAGAAATCAAGAATATATTGAACACCACAAGGCTAAAGCTAAAAATTACGATGAAGCCGCAACAGCCTCTGTTAGACTAGACAACGACAAGATCAGGCAAATGATTAATGAACGCCGCTCATACGGTGGTAACCTTGAACAAGCTGAACTAAAAATTTTGGAAGCCTTTCAGGACACAGAAGCAGGAAAAAAATGGATGCAGGGCAGGGAAAATTATCTTGCAACCAACGCCATGCTTCAATCACAAATTTCAGCCGCCGACAAAAAGGCTAAGGAGATATTCAGGGCAAGTTTACCGATGGAGGAACTTGGAGAACATTATGATGAGCAGCGTAATATTATTAATAGGGATGGAAAAGTTATTAGAACAAGAGCAGAGATTGAGGAACGGGCAGCCATGTTTGCCGAAACTCTTGCCGCCCAAAGGCGCGGCCAAACCGCCGAAGTAAAAGCTGCTGAGCTTGATAAGTGGATGATTACCCAAATGAATAAAAAAAGCGGTATTTTTGCTAATGAACGTTACCGGACAATCACAGATGAATATTTTAAAGCAATTTCAAGAGGAAAAACGCTCGACGAAATGGTCTCAAGATCAGAAAGTAAGGAACTGGAAAATATTTGGGGGATTCAAGCAGAAGTTCATAATATGAGCGAGCTTTACAAAAACAACAACAAAGAAATTGAAACTCTCAATCAAACAATGCGACAACTAGATGAAGAGATACCAGAGCTACGACGTCAACTTCTTGCCGCTGACGAAGTAGACCTTGAAACAATGAATAGACTTCAATCCTCTATTGATCAGAAAGAGGAAGAAAGACGGCGGGCACCTGAAAAAATACAGCAATTAACTACCGACAACCAAGAAATCATTCGGCAAGCCCAAATACGAATTAATGATCCGGCACTTAGACCGCACATTGCGGGTATGATCGATCCTCAAACTGGCCAACCAATCGGCTTAGAGGGGCTCGTTCCGTCCGAAGTAGAAGATCCAGGGCAAAGAAGAGATCTAGCAGACTTAATTAAGAAAAGGATTGGCAAGCTCCTAGGACCAGAGATAGAATCTGATGCTCAAAAAATCATTAAAGAAAACCAGTCGTCCGAACAGGTTGCCGAAAAACTTTCGGCTTTTGGCGACAAGTTGATAAACTTTTTAGCAGGCGGAGCTAACACTTTCAAAAACACAGCGGAAGAAAACCGAGACATAGAGGCCCATCTCTTGGCTTTAAATACATTTGCTAACCGGTTTGGCGCAGACGGTCTGCTCGCCCGAGAACAATTAGCTATGATACAGGTTCCAGAAACAATCAGACGAACCACCAAGGATTATAATGAAGACATTTTTAAGATCGCCGGTTATTCTGATCCATCAAATCCAAAACAGCAATCACGCATTAAAACACTATTACAAAATATTATTGCACCAGAAATTGGTAACTTGACTCAATTTGCCCAAACAGTCTTGGGCGAAATTACCAATATGGATAGAGAAGCCAGAATTGCTCACCTAACCCGAAGAGCAACTGAGATTAATAGGCAAATCGATCGTGCCACAAGTGAGGCAGCAATTAAAGCTCTAAAAGGCGATATGGTTTCAAGGTCGAGAGAGCGGACAGAGGGCATTGGTAATTTACTGCTCGATAATTTAAGAAAACAGCCCCGTTCCGGCGTCAGCGGACCAACTACCAGTTTCTTGTCTCTGGGTTCATCGACAACCGTTGCAGAAAGTGTAAATACTGGTGTCATCAACGCTGCCAATGCCACAAATCGTATGGCACAACAAGGCATGATTGCGCCTAATGGGGAAATTTTGTCATATACACGGGCACTTAACCAGTTAGTTGCCGGAAACACGCAAGTTGGACAAGAACAGCTAAGATTACTTCGTGAAAATTTGGGCGAGGCTAGAGCGCAAACCACTTACTTAAAAAATCAAGAGTACCGACAAGCTGCGGTTGAGACTCTGCGAGCAGCTGGTGTCAAAGATCAGACAGAAGATATCATTACTGGTCTAAGCAGTACATTTCAAAAAGCACATGAAGAAGCAATGGAGGCTCAAAAAAATGGTGAATCTTACCAAAGGACCTTGGTTGAACATGTTTCCGGCTACTTTAAACAAACACCAGCATTGGCTCAGCATCAATCATTTGACTTTAATACTGCCTTAAATCAACCCCAAATCTCATCTCCAACGGAAACAACAACGCCTCCTCCACAAGCCTAATTTTTCGCGTTTTACTTATGGATAATCTAACCCCCAACAAATTGAACCGGATTTTATATCGCATCCAACTCCTTGACACAACAGAAGAGCTGCTCAAAGCGATTTATTTTTCGGAGGAAATAGAAGGAATAATTTTACGTATTAAAACCTTAAGCATCCTAAAAACACCGATGATCTTGGAAATTCACAAGAACCTTCAAAAGACTCTTAAAATTATTGACAGCTCCCATACAAGAGTAGAAGATATTCCCAATATCGTTAGAGACATCTTAAGCAAGGCCGGATTGAGTACTCAGCTAGCACCAAATCAAATTACGGCTAGAAATCTGTTAAAGAAAGCCATTAAAGCAACGGAAGCTTATGCTGTTTATTTTCAACTCTATCCAAATAGAGAGATAAACACCAATCAAATCTCTGAAATTGCCATCAGAAAATTAATCAAGCAAAAATTTAATGAGGAATAACCCTATGCCACCCTATCTGGAAATCGAGAAAATTCAAAACATAGAAGATTATTTTACTACCATAGTCCCTCCCGAAAAGGGCCGACAATATCAAGATCTTTGGCGGGCACTCGATATAGAAGGTGTTGTTGATAAGTCAAACCTAGAACAGATTCCTGACAAAGAAGCAAGATTTAAAACAATAGAAGCACTTTTATCGTTGCTCGAAAATGAAACTTTGACAACCGCTGAACTTGCCACTTTTATTAAATCATTCAGCTTTTGCGATCAAGATTTTAGCCAGTTAAGCGCTAAAAAGTACCGAGGTCAGAGGGGAGTAGCGGGCTATGATGACGGCCACATCTTTGTTTTTCAGCAACTCTTTGAGCGTTATCAGGAAGGAGAAAATCGTGGAGAATTTGTCCACGAGTTAGATCATAATATCGCCCATGAAGTTGCCCACTCTATAATTGAATTGGTTGATGGTACATATCATAACGAACAAATGCTCGAAGAATCACAGGAAGAAGATCAAGGCAATCCTCTTAAATCGATCGAGGATATCTTGGATGAAGTAGATATTGAATCGGAGTCAAGAACTGTTTTAGCCACAATTGACGATCCTGAACTTAATCGCAAAGAAAGACTAGCAGAGGTTATAGCGGTATTTATGGCTTCAAAGGGAAACAAGAGTGATTTTCTATTTCGCCGCGCTCGTATTATTACTAAAGCTCATTTTAGTAAGTTTTTTAGTGTTTCCAGAGGAATCCTAGACAAAGAAAAAATAGAAATTCAAGCAACTTCCAAAGATGGACAAACCCTTCTTGTCAAAAATTCTGAATTATTTGGCACTATCGAGAGTCTTTGGGAAACTATTAAAACTACGGCAGCAAAAGCAACGGAAACAGGAGTTGAAACAGGTGAAATCTTTGATGTCTGGAACCCGTTAATGCCGCAAACACAAGTTGCTGAACTACCGCCGATCTCCATTCGAGCTGGAATTCAACCGGATACTTCAAGTTTGGGTAAATCAGAAAGTGTCAGCAAAGAAGTCCCAAAATCACGACAGGTAAAAGATGGTCTACCTGGCAAAAAACCAGGACACTCCCAAGGTTTTTTGAGCGCTCTCTTTGGAATAGTAAAATCATTCGAGGAAATTAGTCCAATAAAAACAGCTCAAGCCGAGATATAAAGTTTTTTAATCCCTTTTTACTCGTTTAGCCTCCGGCTTGCCAAGACGGATGCCATATCGCCTTCTTGCCCTTCTTTCATTGCTCTCTTTCCGTTTGTTGTGCTATACTTAAAACACAAATGGAGGGAAATCGTGCGCTATAAGGTGCCGCAAAATATCGATATGCAGGACCGGATCATTGGGCCATTGACCATGATTCAGTTTGTTTATGCCATTATCGGCAGCGGTTTGGCTTACAGCATTATTGTCACCCTGCCTAAGCCGTTCTCTTATGTCCTGGCAGCGCCGGTGGCCGTCTTCACCCTTGCCCTCTCTTTTATCAAAATCAACGAACGCCCCTTCCTCGATTTCTTTTTAGCTATGATCGGCTTTATGACAGCGCCAAAACAGCGCGTCTGGCATCACAACCCGGGGGACAGTATGAATGTCGCCATCTATAAACCCCACAAGGCTGAGAAAACCATTCAAAGCAAGAACATTTCACATGAAAAGATTGAACAACTAGCCCACAAGTTGGACACGCATTAACAAAGATTGATGGTAGACGATTGAAAATAGAGTATGGAATTTGAGGTTATGAAGATAGAAGTTGTATCTATCTTCTAATATCCATCTTCAAGTTCTACCTTCCATTTTCTACTTTCCACCATCAAAATATTATATGTCTATTCCCACCCAAGACATTATTGATATAGCTGGCATAAAAGACGGCATTGTCATTTTACGCGATGGCGGCTACCGCATTATTATGTCCGTCTCGACTGTCAACTTTGCCTTAAAGAGCGAGCAGGAGCAAAATTCGCTTATTTTCCAGTACCAAAGCTTTTTGAATTCGCTCCACTTTCCCATCGAGATTGTCATGAGATCAAAACGGTTGGACCTGACACCCTATCTGCAAAAAATTTCCGTCCTCATCAACAAGCAGGATAATGAATTGCTGCGGATTCAGACCGAAGATTATGTTGACTTTGTCAGCAAATTAATCAGCCTGGCTAATATTATGAAAAAAACCTTTTTTGTCGCCATACCCTTCCAACCCCTCTCGCTGCAAAAGGCTTCCCTGGCCGACAAGTTCTTTAACCGCCCGAAAAGCAGCGGCATCCTGCGGGTCTCCGAGGATGAATTCAAAAAAAATTCAGAGGAGCTAAGGCAGCGAGCCAATATTGCCGCTACCGGCCTGGGTGCGATGGGGCTCCACTGCAGCCAATTAAACACCGAGGAAATAATCGAGTTGTTTTATCAGGTTTACAACCCGGAGGTCGCCGGCAAAGAACGGGTAACTGACGCCGATGCTCTTATTTCGCCAGTCGTAGAGCATACAAGCGAAAAGAAAGAAGAGACTAAAGAGAGCAATCAAAGGCAAGAAATAAAAATTGACAACACCGAGACGGTCCAGGCTGCCCAAAAGCAGCAATCCATCCAAAGGCAGCAGGAGATGTTAAGGGAAGGCGAAAAGCAGATAGTGACGGCTGAAGCCCAAAAAAACAGCCCGGCTTCAGCGCCGCCAACAGAGACGAAGCAAGTCGGCGATGAAACCAGGCCGGCTGGACAAAACCTGCCAGGCAACCAAATTACAAATAATAACAATCAGAACACCCTTTAAATCAAAACCATCATATGCCCGATTCACAAAACCAAAACATAGCTCCCGACCCGGCCGGCACTTCCACCACGCCCCAACCCGATCCCCGGGCCATAGCTCAAGCTAACATCCAAAAACGGGAAGAGGAAACTAAAACAGCCCCGTTCTGGGCCTCGTTCAGTAAGAGCAAGCAAGTTGAAGAGGGAGAAATTTCGGTGCGGGATATTATCGCCCCGGCCGCTTTTTCCGTTTCCCAAAACTACCTTCAGATCGGTCCTTACTACACCAGGACTCTTTTCGTTTTCACTTACCCCCGTTATATCGAAACCAACTGGCTCTCGCCGATTATCAATTATGACTTGACGCTCGATATGGCCATGTACATCCACCCGCTGGAGTCAAAGGATGTCATGCGCGAGCTTAGAACCCAGGTCGGTAAAATCGAGTCCAGTATGATGATCGAACAAGAACGGGGCGCACCGCGCGATCCGGAGATGGAAACGGCGCTGGGCGACATCGAAGCTCTAAGGGACGTCTTGCAAAGAGGCGAGGTGCGCCTCTTCCAGTTCGGCCTCTACTTTACGCTTTATGCCGAAACGATTGAAGAATTGAAAACAGCCACCGACCAGCTTGAATCAACGCTCGGCGGTTTGCTGATCTTCACCAAAGAGGCCATTTTCCAGATGGAACAGGGCTTCACAACCACCTTGCCGCTGATGAATGATAAAATCAGCATTCTGCGCAATCTTGACACCGGCTCGCTTTCCTCCACTTTTCCTTTCACCTCGAACGAGCTGACCCAGGACGACGGCATTCTCTACGGCATCAACCGCCATAATAATTCGCTCATAATCTTCGACCGCTTCAAGCTCGAAAATGCCAACAGCGTCGTTTTCGCCAAATCGGGCTCAGGTAAATCTTATTTCGTCAAACTGGAGTGCCTGCGCTATCTGATGCTGGGCACCGACGTTATCATTATCGATCCGGAGCGGGAGTACAAAACACTCTGCGACGCCGTCGGCGGCAGTTATCTCGACATCTCGCTCAACTCGGACAAACGGATCAACCCCTTCGACCTGCCGGTCGATGCTAAGGAGTCGGGCGAAGACGTTTTGCGCTCCAACATCGCTTCGCTCCACGGTCTGATCAACCTGATGGTCGGCGGACTCTCGCCCGAGGAAGATTCTATTCTTGACAAAGCCCTCTACGAAACTTACGCCCTCAAAGACATCACTGTCGATCCGGAGAGCCAAAAGAACGAACCGCCGCTACTGACAGACTTCCACAATGTTTTGTCGAATATGAACGGCACCGAATCCCTGCGCGCCCGGCTGACCAAGTACGTCGAGGGTTCCTTTGCCTCGCTCTACAACCAGCCAACCAATTTTGAGCTGAAACCGGGCTTTGTTGTTTTTTCTGTCCGCGACCTTGAGGAATCACTTCGACCGATCGCGATGTACACCATTTTGAATTATATTTGGACCAAAATCCGCCAGGAAATGAGGCGGCGCATAATGATTATCGATGAAGCCTGGTGGATGATGCAATACGATGATTCAGCCAAATTCCTGCACGGCTTAGCCAAACGCGGCCGCAAGTATTATTTGGGCTTGACTATCATTAGCCAAGACGTAGAGGACTTCCTGGGCAGCCGTTACGGCAAAGCGGTTGTGGCCAATTCCTCGATGCAAATCCTGATGAAACAGTCCACAGCGTCGATTGATATAGTCGCAGATACCTTTAATCTGACCGAGGGGGAAAAGTATCTCCTGCTCGAATCTGACGTCGGCGAGGGCCTCTTCTTTGCCGGCTTAAACCACGTCGCCTTCAAAGCCGTCGCCTCATACTCGGAAGATAAAATTATCACCACGGATCCAAAACAGTTGTTAGGGGAATGATTAGTTTATAAAGTTTATAAAGTTCATAAGGTTCTTAAGAATAAGGAGAATTCATTGGTGTTAACTTTATGAACTTTAAGAACTTGATAAACTTTATAAACTTTCTTAATGACCGACGAACCCAATACAACTGAACCAACACCACCAATTTCGCCTGTCCCACTTAAGCAACCAAGGCGAGGCATACCCGTTTTGGGTATTTTTGGCTGTTCATGCCTCCTCATCGCCATCTTCGCCGGCCTGATGCTTTTGGTCGTCTTCACCGCCGTCTTCAAGCTCGATTTGCGTGAATTCGCGCCACTAAAGAATTTACTGGGAATCGGGGGAGATAAGTGTTTCGACTGGAACAATGCCCCCAAACCGGACTACAAAGAGATACTGGATAAGGTCGAGCAAAGAACCGATATTGATGCAAATCTTCTGGGAGCGATTCTTCTTTCAGAACATCCACACGAATGGCCTAACAATGATCCTTACAACTGGCACGAGAAAGATGGTCCCTTTCAAATCACAGATTGGTCAGCCTACTGGCAACAAGCGCTTGCCGAAGGCGTTACAGGAGGCAAACAACAGGGCAGTAACAGCTCGATGGAAGATGCCGCTACTGCCGTGGCTGCTAGCTTTCGAGTGGCTTTTAAAAAATACAATATTCCCTTAAATACAACAGACCAAAGGTATATCACTTATGCTGGCATGTGGCATAACCGTGGACAGGGTCCAGCAACAGAATGGGCTAATAACGGCTTCGATCTGCAACATCCACCTGAAAACAAGAAAAATTCCAACTGGGCTTGGGGAGCGACTGCTGGCAACAGCCCCGGTTTCGCCATTCGCACTTGGATCAACTTTCAAAACCTAGGTCAAGGCTGCCAGAGCGTTTCGGCTACGGATGCCAGCGCGGCTGGCGGCAAGATCGTCGCGGCAGCCAAAAAAGAGATCAACAATACCGATATGGCCCGATATGGTTCCAGTTTTGTTCAGTATGTTTACAAGCAAGCCAGTTATGACATTGATATCAGCAGTGGTATCCAGAAAAGTCCCAATCTGAACTGGTATCCGATTGCCAAAAGTAATTCAGCTGAAATTATCAAACCGGGCGACATCTACACAACTGATTTGGAAAACAAAAAACCCTCCGGCATTGTGTCGGCGGTCGATAAGGCGAAAAAGACCCTTTCTGTCGTTAGAAGGACAACAGACAAGATTGAGGAGAAAACCGATATTGCATTTGACGATGCTGGTGCATGGATCGGAGTAGGAAGGCTAAAATAATATGAAACATTCCCGCATAAAACTCAACCGCAATATCTATTTGGCAGCCGGCATTGCCATCTGTGCCTTTTTGCTTCTTTACTGGCTTATTAACCATGCTTTCTTAAACATAACGGTAATGCCCGGAGACGCAATTGTTCTGATTGATAACGCTCCACTCAGAGTCAGCCGGACCGGACATGCAAGCGTTACTCTTGCCCCCGGGCTGCATA
>CAZGWE010000009.1:6541-36763 GCA_964529405.1 uncultured Candidatus Saccharibacteria bacterium | reverse complement strand
TATCGGGGCAGCCCATATTGATGTCAATGCCGTCAAAGCCAAGTTCGGCAATCAGAGCCGCGGCCTGTCGAAACTTGTCCGGCTCGGCGCCGAATAGTTGGGCGATAATCGGTCTTTCGATGTCTGAAAAAATTAGATCTCGTAAAATATTCTCCTGTCCGCGGGAACAGAGCCCGTCAACGGAGGCAAATTCGGTGAACATAATATCCGGCTTGCCGCAATCAGCGACAATATGGCGAAAAGCGGCGTCCGTGATGTCTTCCATTGGCGCCAAGGCCAGAACCGGTTTGTTTAAATTTGTCCAAAAATTTCTTGACATATTACAGAATTATAGCAGAATCAAGCCGAAAAATCAAAAATGAGCCCTTTTACACCCAGGCCCGTTATAGTGTTTGTCAGATTTGTTTGGCAAAAATGATCCAGCGGTATTCTGTTGTCCCGGGTGGCCAGCAAGTCATTATGGTGATTGTTTTGTCATTTGGATTATCAGGCGTGGCGTCGCGGATGGAAAAATCATCCTTAGCCACCTCTTTTGAATCCGTGACTTGATAATTGTAAATTTTCTTTTTGTAAAAGACGCTGAATTCATTCCCTGCAGATAATTTATTCAACTCCTCAAAAACTTCTTTGTAATCTCCTGCTTTGTTTTTGTAATAGCGTGAATGGCCGAATAGAAACATACTGCCGTTTTCGGTTGGGTTTTTGGCAAGAGATTTACTTAGGGCAACGCCGCCTTCCAAGGCTTTAAGATACGCAGTTTCGTCCACTTCGTCAACATTAGAAATTATCGGCGACCAAACGCTTATTTTTTTGATATCAAGACCAAAATCGCTAATGTCTGTTGGGGTGTCGGTCTTTACTTCGTCATTTTTTTGTTCCGGCCGAAAAACTGATTTTTTATCCGGCGCAGTACTGTTCTTTTGGCCTAAAACCAGATAAGAAACGCCGGCGATTATAACAACCAACAAAATGCAAGCCGTTTTTTTGCGCCCGTTGGTTGGGCGAATAAACTTTCGGCCAACAGGCCATTTTAATTTTAGATGTTCAAATTTCATGACAATCATTATAATACTTTAATGATCAAAAAGTTATCCACAGGAGCATTCACTTCGTATGGTAGCCGGCGGATTGTTCTCTGCTTCAAATTACTCGATTCATAAATGTGCTTACAAATCCCCCCTCTATCTGATATCATTCTATATAAATAAAAGGAAATATAAAATGGTTACCCAAATTATTGATCTTTTGGCGGGTTTTGTTATAAGTACGATTGATCTCTTGGGCTATGGCGGAATATTTGTTCTGATGCTGCTCGAATCATGTGGTATCCCAATGCCCTCCGAAGTAATTATGCCCTTCTCCGGTTTCCTGGTGGCTGACGGGCGGCTCAGCTTTTGGTTGATTGTGGTGGCCGGGGCGTTCGGCAATCTGGCTGGGTCGCTGCTCGCCTATTGGATCGGCTACAAAGGCGGTCGTCCACTGATCGAAAAATACGGTAAATACATTTTAATTTCAAAACACGACCTTGACTTGGCTGACCGTTGGTTTAACAAGTTTGGCAATGCCACCGTCTTTTTCGGCCGAGTCTTGCCGGTTGTCAGGACTTACATCTCCTTCCCTGCGGGTGTTGCCGGGATGGATATCAAAAAATTTTCGCTTTATACATTTTTGGGCGCTCTGCCCTGGTGCTATGTTTTGACTTATGCCGGCGTTAAAATGGGGTCAAACTGGCAGCTGATTCGAGAAAAACTGCATAATTTTGATTTGGTCATAATAATACTGATTGTTTTTCTCATTGCCGGTTATATTTGGCGTCACACTAAAAACAGGCAGGGCGACAACAAATAGCCGGCAAACTATGCGGCAAGAGATATATTGTTCTGTTTGGCTATAGCGATTGATATACTTCTATATTTAAAAAGAGCAAACAAAATCCGGTAAAATTCTGATTGTTGAAGATGACCCGATTATCGGCAGAATGTATAGCAAAAGATTGCATGCCGAAGGATACGAGGTCGTATTGGCCGCCGACGGGCCGGATTAGTAAACGGCCTGGTGACAACAGAGACGGTTTTAACCATGAAAGCCGGGCGTATTCACGCCCGGCTTTCGCTATCCGCATTTTTTCGTATTTTGATATTCTTTACACCGGCTTGGTGATGAACATAGTGAAATAGTTGCCGGAGATACCGATACCGATTTCCTGGCCGAACGGGGCTAGAATGTTGGCGCGGTGGCCGGGACTATTCATCCAGGCGTTGACTAAAGCTGCGCTGCCGCCAAAGTCGCCTTGGGCCAAATTGCTGCCGGCCGACTGGTAGCGATAACCAACTTCGTCAATGAAGGTAAAGTCGCTTTTGCCTTGGGGATTGGTGTGGGCGAAGTAATGTTGATTACTCATATCCTGCGATTTATTAGCCGCCGCCTGGTTTAGGAGGTTGTTTATGCTAACTTCGGGCACTCCGTTGGCTCGCCTTTGCCCATTAATTGCGTTGGCAATGGCTTCGATCGAATAGCCGGATGGCGGTGCTGCTATCGGTGTAGATGCCGGCACGGCCGGTGTGTTCACCGCTGCAGGCGCATTTCCGGAAGCCGGAAGATAAACCCGGCTGATATATTTTAGACGATTGCCGTTTTTAAACCTTTTATATACGACTTTATGGGCGAGAACTTTTTTGTTTCTTTTTGTTTTTTTATTAATGATTTGTGTGCTGGCCCTATGTTTAATAGTTTTGTTTTTAGCCGAACCGGCCGCCGCCGCCTTGTCCGTGCCAGCAATCAATAAGACCGGCAAAAGAATTAAGGCAGCTAAATATCTTCCTTTAAAAAGGGAGACTTTTTCCATTAATTTTCCTTTCTATAAATCTTTTCAAAGAGGCTTAATTTGCATGCGAACGTAATTGTAGCATGCATACGCTTGATGATGTCAAGGGAGGGATGAGTGCTTGGTCGGAGTCTGACTGCTGCATTAAGTTTTAAAATAAAAAAGCGCCGCTGATTATAAATATGTAAAAGCAATTCGGCTTAAAATAAATGATTCCGCGCCAGTTTTTATCTCCCAAAGTACCAGGCGGCAAAAGCAAGGCTATTCTTGATAGCATGGATAAGAATGTTGGTCAAAACATTCTTTGTCCGCAGATAGGCGTATCCCAGAATATAACCGACGATAAAAAAATTGATAAAAGTTTGCAACGAGGGTATGTGGAGCAGTGAAAATATGGTCGAGCTAATAACCAGTCCCCGAAATTGCCCCCTGGCGGCGATGATCGGCAACAAATAGCCGCGAAAGAAGACCTCCTCAACAACCGGCGCCAAAATTACGGCCGAGAGCAGAAAGAACCACCAGAGCGACTTGGGTACGCCGGCGAAAACATCGCTATATTGCTTCGGCAGATTGGGTTCGATTTGGTTAATAACGGCCGTAACAATAGAAAGCAGGACAAACAAGAGGGCGCTGTAGGTAACAGCCGCAAAAAATATCCGCTCCGGCCTTTCTGGAGAAAAATTTAAAGCAGAGGAGGGAAATTGACCGTTGATATAACGCAAGTAGAGCACATAAGCCAATCCGAGCTGGGTAGCGATCGTAACGCAGACTGAAATGATCAAGTTCAGATTACGAGTAAAAAACGGGTTCCCGCTTTGGACTGAATAAATATAAATAAAACCGATGGCCAGGGCCGCCAGGGCCGATCCCAGCAGATTGCCGATGATATAGTCTTTTAAAACTTGCTTGACCCAATAGCGGGTTTCGGAAATAGGATGAATATCTGCTATTGCTTGTCCTGAAATCTAATGGCTTAAAGTAACTAAACAGATATACAAGAGAACCGTTTGCCGGTCAATGTGGGGTTTGCCAGTTAAAATTACGGCGGGGTTATTGCTTGTTTCAGGCAGACATTGCTATCGAGTACGGTTCTAATTAAAAACCAAAAGAGGCTTGAAGCCTCTTTTGGTTAAAACTATTTAATTGTTCAGCTTTTGGCTTGGACAATACGGCAATTAATTTTTAGTTGCGTTTTATGGTTCGCGTTCTCTTGGCACTTGTGCCTAAGGTTCGGTGATTTTTTCTGCTTAGGCCAAGGCTATTTCGAACAAACGATTGCCTGATATTGCGGCCAAGCCTCGACAGCGATAGATTGACAGGGAGTTTAATTTGGCTTTTTTTCATTGCCAACTTGCCAATCGGTGCGTCACGGATATCATTGCCGCTATGGGCAAAATTCGGTTGAATGATCATTCGGCTAGCTAGTATTGCGGCAATAATAAACCAGCCGATAAGAATGACAATTACGTCAGACATAGACCTCCTTTATTTCATGAAGCTTGAAACATGTATTCCGAAACAATGGCTGTATGTCCGTATAATATTGCCTCATGCTCTACGCTTCATGAACTTGAACCGGCCGGTTCGTATTGTTTTATTGGACTAACTTGCCTTCATTTATTGATACGATATCGGGACAATTTTCTTTCAAAAAACCACCGTTGTTTTGGGTGGTCTTGTTCTTTGCTTGGGCCCGATTGATAATTTCCCGGAAGATCGAAGTGTAAGCGGTTATACTGATTGTTGCTTGCCTACCAGACTCTGATTTCTTTGGCGCTAAATATACCTTCATTTTCCTTAAAACCGATTATCTTAATTTTAGTCTGGGGAGCAATATTAACATTGAGATCGTTTAGTTTAACTTGCCAGATATTACCTCCGGCATCTTTGAGAATAAGCAGGTTGGAATACCGGTTAGCGGCTTCGACGCTACCGGTCAACAAACCGCTTTCAGGGTGCATCCAATCATCAATCAGGCGTTGTTTCGTCATAAAACCCCGAGGAAGATAGCCGACAAATTGCTCCTCAAAGTGTTCGCTCAATCCGATTTGATAGAGAGAGAAGCCGAGAATGGTGCTGATCAGAAGACAAGAAGCCAAAACCGCCCGGTTGCGGTAGTGGTAGCCGACCCCCGTGCGTTTAAAATTTAACCAGACCAACAAAAGCGATATTATTGACATCCCCAGCCAATAATATGGTAAAGAATGGAAAACGCGTTGATAGAACCCCGTGCCCAAATACGAATAGATATCCCAGTCATTGGCAACTAAACTGTTCAGCACCAGACCAATCGAAACGCTGCCGGCGCTGATTAGCAGGAAAATTATTGCCCATAAAAAGAACGCGCGGGCCAGAAAGTATGACCGACGGATTGGTTTTAGACGGGAGTTTTTAATTTCCGACAAGCATTTTTTGCTAACTTCTTTCATTTTAGGTTTAGTCCCTGTCTATCCGCGACTTTCCTGAACTCCTTTTTAGCCCGGTTAATAAGGGTGGCAATCGTACCCATCGGTTTTTGCAAAATGTCGGACATCTCTTGATAGTCTTTCTCTTCCAAAAACTTTAAAACCAGGACATCCCGATATTTTTTATTAATTGTTTCCAGGGCCTTTCTGATCTGGGCGGCTTGGTCTTTCTTCTCGATTTCCTTGGCAAGGTTTTGCTTTGAACCCAAAATTTGAAAAAACAATTCACTCTCTTTGGATGAGATTGTTTGCGGCCTGGCTCGCGCTTTGCGGAAGTGGCTGACCGCTTCGTTGTGGGCAATTCGATATATCCACGAAGAAAACTTTAATTTCGTATCAAAACCGTTAATATTTCTATAAGCCTTGATAAATACGTCCTGCAAAATATCCTCGATGTCGTCATCCGGCAAGCCGGTTAAGTGTTTTATGTAAAATGAGAGCTTGGTTTCATATCTTTCCATTAAAAAAAGATAGCTGTCCGGATCTTGAAGAACTAGGCCGACCAGTTCTTCATCTGTCTTATTACAAGATCCGATAGTGCCCAAAGGACTGTCAGAGCGAAAAAAGCTTTGTTTATTTTGGGCCTTTTTTTGATTTGTCATGCATAGTAAATTTAATAGACTACTGCTTTAACAACTTTCAGTCTTCCGCCGTCAAAGAAAAGCTGACAGGGTAGTGGGTAGATATTATTATATACCCCTCGACAGATAATACGCATGTTCGGTTGTTTTTCTTTCTTAAAAAATGCGCCCGCCGGATAATAATTACCGGCGGGCGCGAGACGGACAGTCGCCCTAGCGGGCTAAAAAGAGATACCAGGCAAATGCCAGGACGAGCCCGATCAGCGTACTGGCGAGCCCGACAGGAACACCTTTGCCTGGATCCTCTGTGGTACGGAGCCAATTCCACAACCACGTCCATCTGGACACTGTGACCATCTTGCCCTCCGGCCTCGAAAGCGATGATGGCAATATATCAGACATTTGTTTGTGCTGCAACATTTGCAGTTTACAAGATATTGAAAAATATAAATGTTAGCATACAATATGATTATAACAAGGCGCAAAAAGGGGTTAATACCCACATGGCAAAGGAGCAAAACATGTATGCAGTTATTATGGCCGGAGGCCAAGGAACAAGGCTTTGGCCGCTATCCCGGAAAAAATTGCCCAAGCAGCTTCACAAATTAACCGGCGAAAAGTCTTTGATCCAACAAACGTATGACCGTCTGTTGCCCCTGATTGACCCGCATAATATTATTGTCTCGACTACGCCCGAATATGTCGGACCGATCAAGATTCAACTGCCGGACGTGCCGGACAGGAACTATATTGTCGAACCCTTTGCTAATGGCAATGCTGCCGCTTGCATTCTGGTTTCGCTGGTTCTTGCCAAGCGCGACCCCGGCTCTGTGGCGGTTTTTTTGCCGGCCGACCACTCTATTAAGGACAACAAACTGTTTTTGAAGATCGTTGATTTTTCCGAGAAGGTAATCGGCAAGCAATCGGACCACATTGTTACCATCGGTATTACGCCCTCAAGGTCGGATACCGGGCTCGGTTATATTCAATTTGCCGAAAAAGTTGACAAGAGCGGCAACTTGGTTGCCCATAAGGTCAAGCGCTTTGTCGAGAAACCGGATTTGAAAAAGGCGGAAAGATTCGTTAAGTCCGGCCGATATCTCTGGAATGCCGGTATGTTTGTCTGGAGAACGGACCATTTTGCCAACCTGGCTAAAAAATTTATGCCGGAGAGCTATAAAGTCATCCGCCGGATTGTTGGTGCTTACGGCACCAAGGATTATGAGAAAAAACTGCTTGAAGAATACTGCAAGGCGGAAAATAACACTGTTGATTACGGCATTATGGAAAAAACAAAGGACATCCTCGTTATTCCCGGCGATTTTGGCTGGAGCGACATTGGCAGCTGGGGGACGTTATTTGAAATATTGTCGGAAATAAAAGAGGCCAAAGTTGTTTCCATCGGCCGCCATGTCAGCTGTAATGACGACAACTGTTTGGTTATGGCCGGCGAAGGCAAACTCATCGCCACTATCGGCCTTCGGGACATAGTTGTTATTGACACGGATGATGCCACATTGATTTGCAATCGCCACCAGGCTAGCAAAGTCAAAGATCTTCTGGCAAAACTAAAGGAAGAAGGCAGGGAGGAGTACTTATAGTTAGTTTTAAAAATTTAGGCCAAGGAGTTTCTATGGAAATTAATCTTTCTGGCATCTTCAAGTCCTATGACATCCGCGGAGTTTACCCCGACCAGATAAACGCCGACATGGCTTATAAAATTGCCCAGGCCTATGTCAAATATGTCGGGCCTAAAGGCAAAATTGCGGTCGGTCGCGATGTTAGGACCAGTTCGCCCGAATTGCATGCCGCAGTGATTCGCGGCTTAGCTGATGCCGGCGTTGGTGTTGCAGATATCGGCGAAGTTTCAACCGATATGTATTATTTTGCCGTCGGCCACCACAAACTTGCCGGCGGTATTCAAGTAACCGCTTCCCACAATCCTGCCGAATACAATGGTATTAAAATGGTGCGCGAAGCAGTCTATCCCCTCTTTGGCGAAAAGGGTATCCGGCAAATTCGCGACCTTATTCTGAACGGGGAGTGGAAAGTAGAGAGCAAAACGAAGGGCCGGGTAGAAAAAAAAGACGTTTGGGCCGATTTTGCGGATTGTGTTCTAAGTTTTATTGACGATAAAAAAATTAAGGCCTTAAAAATTGTCATCAATCCAAACTTCGGTTTGCAAGGGAGGGTTATTAAGTATATTGTCAGCCGGGCAAAGCTTCCGATTACGCTCATTGGATTGAATGATGAACCAGACGGCACGTTTCCCAAAGGCCGGCCCGATCCGTTTGTGCCGGAAAATCGTCCGGAGTTTGTCGAGCTGGTTAAGTCTTCCGGAGCTGATTTTGGCGTCGCCTGGGATGCCGACGGCGACAGGGTTTTCTTTTGCACCGAGAAGGGCGATTTTGTCGAATCATACTATACTAACGCACTGCTTTACGGAATTCTTTTGGACAAAAATAACGGCGGCAAGGTAATTTACGACCCCAGATATACATGGGCTCTGGTTGATTCGGCTAAAGAACACGGCGGAGACCCCCTGATCGAACGTGTCGGCCACTCATACATTAAAGCTAGGATGAAAAAAGAAGACGCTTTAATTTGCGGCGAATCGTCCGGCCACACTTATTTTAGGGATTTCTGGTATGCCGACAGCGGTATTATTCCGGCTTTGATGATAATGGAGTTGGTTAGTGTCTGTGGTAAAACCATGGGAGATTTGGTTGAGCCGCTTTTTGTCAAATACCCAATCTCCGGTGAAATTAATAGTACTGTTCAAGAAGCCCCAAAGATTCTTGAACAGATTGAGAAAAAATATGCCGATAGTGCAATCAGCAAAATTGATGGCCTCTCGATTGAATATCCGGATTGGCGAGCCAACATCAGAACATCCAATACCGAACCCCTCATGCGCTTGAATGTCGAGGGCAAGTCCCAAAAAATCGTTGACGAAAAGAGAGACGAGTTGCTGGCCATTATCAGAAAGACATAAGTATGCGCTATCATGATCAAATATTCGGCTCTGTTAACATCATTGACAAACTGGTGCTTGAACTAATTAACCGGCCTGTTTTTCAGCGCCTGAAGGGAATCGACCAGGCCGGCCATCCCGCCTATTGGCAACATTACGGTCTAAATCTGACAACGGCTGATTACAATCGCTTTCTTCACTCTATCGGCGTCTATCTTTTATTACGAAAGTTTAATGCTCCTGTTGCTGAACAAATTGCCGGCTTATTGCACGATATTTCCCACACGGCTTTTTCGCATTGCGCCGATTATATATTTTCCAATAGTTCGGTTGAAAAACAGGACTTTCAGGATCGAAGGCATGGGGTTTTTGTCGTCCAAACAGAAATACCGCAAATTTTAAAAAATTATGGCCATGAGGCCGCCTATATTCTTGACGAAAAAAATTTTCCCTTAAAAGAACAACCGTTACCGGATTTATGTGCTGACCGAATTGAATATTCGCTTAGGACAGCCATCATTACAAATGAAATTACTCGTGTAAGAGCCGCAAATATATTAGAAAGATTAACGGCCATTGATAACCAATGGATTTTTGTTGATGCGGATTCGGCAATGGAGTTTGCCCAGCTTTTTTACCGCCTTAATAACCGCTATTACTCCGGTCCGGAAACGGCGGTAATGTTCCATACTGTCAGTGATTACATTAAATACGCCCTTGATCAATCCTATATTTCCGTGGCGGATTTGGACCAAAGAGACGAATATGTCCTGCGAAAAATTTCTCCTTACATTAAAAAAGACCCGGTACTCAAAAAGTTATTGGACAGGATAGAGAATAAAACTCGCTGTCAAATCGGCAAAACCAGCGGCATTAAGGTTATCTGTAAATCAAGAGCGGTTGATCCGTTATGCCGGTATAACGGATCAACCGTCCGTCTTTCCGATGTTTTTCCGTCATGGAAAAACACACTCTCTCTCGAACTACAACCTAAAGTGTATTATCTCAATTTTGAGTTTTAGCGCTAATTCCAACGCCAACAATCAAAATGTTTTAATTATTGATTGTTGATTAGGGTAAAGGCGGACAGACTACGGCTGGTTGAGCCGAGAGCTCCATAATATCTTTTCGACTTTTCTTTTTTTGTCGAATTGCCAGTCGTGTTCAATCGGGACACGTTCTTTGTAACTATTGCTGATTGCAAGGTTATTGCCAATATAAAAACCGATATGTTTATGCTCTTCATCTCCAAAATTTTGCCGTTCCCAAACCAAGACGGCACCGGGTCGAGGTTCTGAAGTTTCAATCCAACCATTTTCAATCAAATCTTTGACTGTATTATCAACTATCCGATGCGCTTTTTTTATTAGACCAAATATTACCAGTATTCCGGAGACAAAGTAGGCACAAGAGAGTTTTCCGTCCTGCAGCACGTCGGTTTTCTCATTGTGTATGATGGCGTAATACTTTCTGAAGATATTAGAACCAAGACTGTTTTGAATCATTGCCAAATACGACTCGTAAACAATCGGCTTGACGGTCCCGGTGGTTTCTTGCTGGTTTATTAATACTTCTTTTAATTTCAATATTTCCCGGGCATCTTCGATAATTTTGCCCGTGCCAAGTTTGTATAACAACGGAACTACGCCGCACATTTCGCATTGTCCCCAGTTGCAGTGCCCGCCATTTTTGGCGCACTGCTCTTGGCAGATGGTAATTTCTTTTTCATAGGTGTCTTTATCAAACATCAGTACTCCAGATACATTATTTCCGACTCTATTTCAACATCGAATTTTTCTTTGAGAGTTTTGCGGGCCAAATCTATTAGTGCCAAAACATCGTTTGACTTGGCCTGCTTCAAATTAATAATAAAGTTCGGATGCTTCTCCGAGAATTGCGCTTCCCCCATTTGTACGCC
The DNA here is from genome assembly GCA_964529405.1 of uncultured Candidatus Saccharibacteria bacterium. Taxonomy (GTDB): domain Bacteria; phylum Patescibacteriota; class UBA1384; order XYA2-FULL-43-10; family 1-14-0-10-43-13; genus CAZGWE01. The sequence continues at coordinate 26,001 of CAZGWE010000009.1, read as the reverse complement.
CTTTAAGCCGGCATCCGACAAAAGCCTGGCAACAGGAATAACAGGAAAAGGGTCGTTTTTAATGGAATTTTGATAATTTTCAACTAATTTTCGCGGAGCCTCCGAACACGGCACGTTTTTGAATGTACTGCCAGCACTGGGATAATCCAGCGGCTGGTGGCTAACTCGATAATCAATATTATCCTTAGTTGCGCTCCGAATCTTATTTTGGTCGCCAGTGGAAAACTTGAAGACCGCCGAAAGGATTAGTTCCTTGCCGGCCCGATTCGTTTTGAAAATACTGGTCCGGTAGCCAAACAAGCAATCAGGGTTATTGCGTATGATAATATCACACGAATCCAAATTGATACTTTTGACCGACTCCAGATTATCTTTTATTTCCCCGCCGAAGGCACCTGCGTTACCCCGAATAGCACCGCCGATTGAACCCGGCAGACCACCCGACCATTCAAATCCCGACAGGGATTTATTAATGCAATAATCACAGGCTTTATTCATAAGCAACCCCGAACCGAACTCAATCTTGTTGGCCGTATGGTTATTTATGAATTCTATTTGATTGTGGATAACAAGTCCGTTAAAACCGCGATCATCAATTAAGAGGTTGGTGCCCGAAGACAAAATAAATATTTTTTGGCAATCTTCCGGCAGATTCCGGCAAAGCTTTTTCCACTCGTCTATGCCTTTTGTGTAGTCTTTAATATTTTTAACTGTAAAATAATATTTGGCCCGGCCACCGATTTTATAGTTGCTTAACTCCTTGAGCGAAACGTTTTTTTTAATCATTTTTCTTTCCGCCTAATTCTATTAACTAAGACCAGCAGGGCAAATTTTGGCAATGCTAATTGACGCGCCATTCTCTTCGGTTCACAAATGAGACGAAAAAGCCATTCGCAACCAATTATCCGGATGAATTTTGGCGCTCTTTTTTTAACTCCGGCCAGATAATCAAAGGTTCCGCCCAGCCCAGCCCCGACTTTGCAACCGGTTTTAGTTAAATTATTCGCTAACCATTTTTCCTGTTTGGGTGCCCCAAAGGCAACAAGAATAATTTCGGAACGCGATTTGCGGATTGCCTCAATTGCTTTACCGACTTCACTGTAGTGGCCGGAGAACACACCGCCTATTCGCAGGCCGGGAATTTTAGTTTGGAGTTCAAGTGCACAACGCTCGGCAACCGTTGGCGCGCCCCCTAACAAAAATATTTTGTATCGCTGTTTTGCTGCAAAATCAGCGATGTCCCAAATAAAATCGGAACCAGACAACCGCTCCGGAATTGGCCGTCTAATGTATTTCGGATAAACCGGAACAGACAATAGAGTTAATGTCCATTGAAAAATTTTGGCAGGATAAGATAAAAATCCCCTGGGGGATTTTAACGACAGATATCGGGCCGCCCACAGCACCCCGACACCGTCAGCAAGATTAAAAGAGTCGCCAGAGTTAAGTATTTCTCTCAGCTCATCATCTGTTTGCGCCCGCATAATAATTTCGGTATTGGGCGTAAAGATGAGGGAAGGCTGCTTTTTATCCATTAACATAGACAGGGTTTCATTTATCTGCCGATGTCTTGTAATGTTTATTTTAACGCCCAATACGTTGATTATATTAGGATCTTTTTTGTCGGAAGTTTTCATACTCTTTTTTGATGTAGCTGCTCAAGCTGCGTTTAAAATTATCAAAAGAAAACATCTCGGCTCGCCGCCGACATTTATCACTTGAAAATTTATCGTAAGACCGGTCTAACCGGTTGATTGCTTCGATCAACGACTCTGAAGCGGGCTCGTTGAAAAGCACGCCTGTTTCGCCGTCAACGACCGTTTCAGCAACACCGCCCTTATTAAAGGCAACGACCGGACGGCCGGATGCCATTACTTCAATCGGAGTCAAGCCAAAATCTTCTTCACCGGGGAAAACAAAAGCGTATGATCTTTTCATATAATCGCGGACACTTTCATCTGATTGCCAACCCAGAAATCGGACATTGCTTGAGGCTAATTTTTCAAGCCTTTTTCTATCCGAGCCTTCGCCGACGATAATCAGCTTGCGCTTTATTTGGCTAAAGGCCTTGATTGCTAAAGCAATGTTTTTGTACGGTTCTAAGCGCGAAACAATAAGGAAAAAATCTTCAGGCGGATCTTGGGCCATTACAATATTCTCAATATCGGTGGGAGGATAAATAACAGTCGAATCGGTCCGGTAATACTTTTTCACACGGGCTCGGGCGGTTTGTGATTGAACCAACCATCTGTCCACCCTATCGGCCGCCAGCCTATCCCAAAGCCTAATGTCGTGAAGCAATTTTCTTATGTATAATCCCTTGGCATTTAGGCCGATATTGTTTTCCTGCGTATATTCATGATACCAATCCCAAACAAAACGCATTGGCGAGTAACAATATGAAATATGCAAGGTCGAGGGTTTGGTTAGAATTCCGTGGGTAAAAGCATTGCTGAAAGATATGACAACATCATACGCGGACAAATCGAACTCTTCTATTGCAGTCGAATATTTGGACAACAGGTATTTTTTGCTTCTTTTTAAAATTGAAGGATATTTATTTAGCGATGAAACCATAATTTTCGGTTCCGGGTCATTAAACAAACCGTCGATCTTATTTTTGTCCAGCAAGAGAGTGTAAATCGGCGCTTCGGGATAAATATCATGCGCGGCAGAGAGCACTTTTTCGGCTCCGCCGATTTTAGTTAAAAAAGAATGGATAAGGGCGATTTTCATATGCTATACCGACTCCAGCACAGCCAGGACTTTCTTGGCAAATATTTGCCAGGAGTAATTCTGAACTCTGCTTAGGCCTTCTTTGATTAATTTTTCCCGCAAGAATTTATCTTGAATAATTTTTATCAGGGCTTCGGCGACTTCAACTTCATTTGTCGGGTCAACCTTAACTGCTGCTTCCCCGGCGACTTCCGTCAGGGAAGATGTGTTAGAGGTTACGACCGGAATACGCGAGGCGAAAGCTTCCAATAACGGCATACCAAAACCCTCATAAAGACTAATCAAACAAAAAGCGTCCGCCCCGGAGTATAAACCAACAATTTTTTCATCAGAGATAAATCCCGGCAAGATGACGTCCTCCGATAATTTTCCAAGCTGGTCAATTATTTGTATGATTTCGTCATACTTGTAGCCCGGCTTGCCGGCCAGAACAAGTTTGTGTGGCAATTGTGTTTTCTGCTTAAAAATTTGGAAAGCTTTGACCAGTGTTGTAATATTCTTTCTTTTCTCGAGCCTGCCGACATAAAGAATATAGGGTGTTTTTAATCTTAGGACGTTCCGTTTGGAAAAATTTGTGTTTAATGTCCGATTGTATCCTAATGGAATAACAGCGGTTTTTTTAATAGAGAAGCGATGGAATTTCAGGAAATCGTTTCTGGTTGACTCGCTGGGGAATATAATTTTTGCAGCTTTTTTGGCAGCCTGTTTGGCGGCTAACTCTTGCAGCAACAATTCGCTTTTTGAATAGGCATCCGGGAAAAATTTATAAGCCAGGTCGTGAATTATGACGACCGTTCTGGGCGGCGAAAAGGAGGGGACCATATATCCGGGCATTAAAAAAACGTCCGGTTTGTTTTTGAGAAGTTCAAGGGGTAATCTAATTTTATTCCAGAGTTTAGTAAAAGGTATTAACTTTTGCTGAAAGTTGATACTTGTTGTCAATTCTTTGTCGAGCTGGAGCGGAGTATAAAGAAGATAGCGGTTGATGCGGTCAATTGCTTGCAAATTCAAAATCAGCTGGTAAACGAGGTTTTCGATACCGGTTTTCTGTTTGCTCGCAGCTTTTGACGCGTCAATACCGATTAGCATGACAGTTATAATTTTATAAAGTTTGTAAGGTTCACAAACCGCCTATTACTCTTTTGCCCATAAAACCGACTTTCTGAAAGCTTCAAGATTTTCGACCGCAATCCCCGAGCCCTTTACGACGCACTCCAAGGGATTGTTTGCAACTTCGCATGGAACACCCGTGATCTTGGTTAATAAGGTATCAATGTGCTGTAAAAGCGCTCCGCCGCCCGTTAGAATAATACCCTTGTCCATCACATCCGAAGCCAGTTCCGGCGGGGTTTTTTGTAAAACATCCTTAACGGCATTGACTATCTCTAGAAGCGGCAGTTTAACCGCTTGCGTAATATCATTTGACGAAACCATAACACTCTCGGGCAGGCCGCTGATAGTATTGGATCCCGAAACTTCCATTTTAATTTCTTTTTTTAGAGGCTGAGCAGAACCGATTTTTATCTTAATTTGCTCGGACGTTTGTTCGCCTATAACCAGATTGTATTTTTTTCTGACAAAGTTAGCAATGGCGGCGTCAACTTTATTGCCGCCGACACGGACCGAGGAGAAAGAGACAACATCGCCCAGGGAGATTACTGCCACCTCGGTTGTTCCTCCGCCAATGTCAATAATCATATTGCCCGAAGGAGTGGCGATGGCCACGCCCGCACCAAGCGCCGCCGCAATGGGTTTTTTGATAATAAAAGTTTGTTTGGCACCGGCGGCATTGCAGGCATCAATAACGGCGCGCCTTTCGGTCGAAGTGATGCCGGCCGGAACGGAAACCATAATATCGGGCTTGAAAAGGCGGATGTTACCCGAAACTTTATTAATAAAATATCTAAGCATTGCCTCAGCGATGCGATAGTTGGCGATAACGCCATCCTGAAGCGGCGAAGCGGCAATGATGCTCTCCGGCGTGCGGCCGATCATTTTTTTTGCTTCTTTGCCGATAGCCATTACTTTATTGTCAGACGCCTGTAGGGCCACTACGCTGGGCTCGTTAATAACGATCCCTTTCTTGGGAACATAAAGCATGATGCTATTTGTGCCTAGGTCAATTGCAATTTTACGTACCATAAGTAAGTTCAGACCCTGATTATTCAATCCTCTCAATATCTGCTCCGACCAAACGAAGTTTGCCGACAAAATCTTCGTAACCGCGATCGATGAACTCAACTTGTTCGATTGTCGTCATGCCGTCGGCGATTAAAGCACCAATCACCAACGACATACCGCCCCTAATGTCCTGGCAGGCGATTTTTTTGCCCTTCAGGTGCCGGCGCCCAATGATGTCAATAATATGAGGGCTTAGCACTTCAAACTTGGCGCCCATTTTTTCCAGTTCGCTTAAGTAGAGGAAGCGGCCCTCAAAGATTGTTTCAAATATTCGGCTTCGGCCTTCTGCCTGTGTCATCATAACCGCGAACGGAGACTGTAAATCCGTCGGAAAGCCCGGGTATGTTCTGGTGTCAACATTGACCGGCTTAAGACTGCCGTTACGCCGCCGCGTTTTGATGTAGCAGCGGCGGTCTCTGGTTACGATATCAAATTTGCCGCCGGCTTCCTTTATTTTCTTAAGAACAATCAAAAGATGCTCCGGCATAAAGGGGCCTATGGTTAGTTCCGAATTGGTCACAAGAGCGGCAATAAGATATGTGGCGGCTTCGATCCGGTCGGGCAGGACGGCGTAGTCGGCACCGTCCAATTTCTTCACGCCGGTTATTTCAATGTCGTGTGTGCCGGCGCCTTTAATCTTGGCTCCCATTTTATTTAAATAATTCACTAAGTCTGTAATTTCCGGTTCGGCGGCGGCAATGCTGATTTTAGTTGTTCCAACGCTGAAGACGGAAGCCATAATGGCGTTTTCCGTTGCGGTAACGCTCATTTTATTTAATACTATCTGGCCGGCTTTGGGCCTGCCCTTTAGGTGATAGATACCGTTTCTCTCAAAGATTTTTACTCCCATTTGAGCAAAGACATCGAGATGGTCGTCAATTGGACGAGCGCCGATCAGGCAGCCGCCGGGCTGGCTAAAAACCGCCTCGCCGAATTTTGCCAGGAGAGGCCCGACTAAAACAATGGACCCGCGGAGCTGTTTCATTAGTTGCCGGTTCGGCTTAAAGGAGTTGACATTGCCGGGGTCAATAAAAACGGCGCCGTTTAGGGTGTCTATTTTGGCACCGATACTTAACAAAATGTCTTCCATTCTGTTAATGTCCAAAATATACGGCACGTTAAATATTGTTGACGGCGAGTCAGCCAGTATGGCGGCCGGTAAGATTTTCAGAGCGGCGTTTTTTGCGCCCGAAACCTTGACCGTGCCCTTTAGCAGTTTGCCGCCGATAATTTTTAATTTAGCCATATTTTATCCTTTGGTTAACTTTCCCACTTCATATTCTATGGTAAAATAGCTGAATATTCAATATAATTATCCTGTATGGCATATTGCCGTTCAAAACATCTGCCCCAAATTATTCTTGCCCAAACCTTTATTGGTCTGATTATGTTTTCGCTGGGCCTGACAATTGTCTTTTTTGCCCAGGGTTATCGTTTAAATATGAAAAACATGCGTATTATCAAAACAGGCATTCTATCTTTATCGGCCGACCGCAAAGAGGCCGATATCTATGTTAATGGCAGGCTCGAGAGCAGTAAGCTGCCATTCCATAAAAACCTTTACAGCGGCTACTATGACGTCCGTATAGAAAAGACGGGATATATTTCTTGGCAGGCAAGCGCGAAAATTGAAGAGGAGTTGGTTATGGAATATAAAAATATCGTCCTCTTTTATCAAAACCCCAAAACATCCGACACGACGGATACCAAGAAAATCGAACAGCTTAACAATCCCATCGACCTTCTGGCTATTAAACATAATAACGGCCTGATGACTGATGATTATGAAATATGGGTGGACGATAAACTTGTCGCCCGATTTTCGGAACCGATTTCTCGGGCAATCTGGTACAGCGACCGGAAGCATATCGTTTTCCAACAGGGCGATGAAATAAGAATAATCGAGACAACCGGCAACAACGACACGGTCCTGGTAAAATTAACCGGTCCCGATCCAACCAATTTTGTTCTCTTAGGCCGTGGCTCAGAGATATTGTATCTCGACGGCGGAAATTATAAAACGGCGGTAATCAAATAGTTCGGTGCCGATGGCCAGACGCCGCAATAGCTGCTGCATACTGTTTGTCTCATATTTCGATATTAGCGGACTCTCGGTAGTTGGCCTTGTTGGGCAGCCGGAACAGCGGTTTTATCAGAAACCGCTGTTGGCATAGGCACAACCTGGTTGGCAACAACAACCAGGCGGCGCAAAGATGTCCCGACAGGCGTGCAGGTCATCAAGGTTAGTACCGGTTCGCCTGTCGGATCCATAACGGAAATCTCTGCAGGGCTGACCGTTTTGATCTCGGCCACTTTGTATTGGTACTCCCTGTTTTGATATTTGAGTTGGATTGTGTCCCCTATCACCAGCCGGTTCAAAAGGGCAAAAATATTTTTATATTCCCCCTTATTCCATGGCAGATCGGAACTGTGGCCGGTTATAAAAACATTGCCGTTTTCGCCGGGCAAAGCCGTACCGTTAATGTGAATTAAACCGCTCTGTAGGGCCCGTTTTACTTCATCTGGTTTATTGTTTACACGCCAATTAACTGGAGCGTTGACATCAATCACGCCGATACGGAGGTGGTTGTCGCCGACCTGTTCGATTGTCTGGCCGGTTGTCTTATTGTCCGAAGAATTCGAATTGTCGGCAAAATCTTCATTCTTATACTCTGTTTTGTACCAAAAATTAAAATTCTTACGGATGCCGGGCAGGTTAACGCCAAAAAAAGCGGTGGAATAAACCAGAATAAAAACAAAAACAGAGGCAAGAAATCGTTTTGATTTGCTTCTTCTCTTCGGTTTTCTGCCTTTAAAGATCGCTTCCAGGTCGTTTTCCGTTATTTCGAATGGCTTCATCTGAAGGTTAACCAATAATTGTCCCATAAACAATTATATACTAAAAACTCCCCGGACCCCAGTGGCAGGGAGGTCATGCGCCACCTATTTAATGCAATTAATATATATTGGTGCCGCGAGTGGGAATCGAACCCACACTCCTTTCGGAACACGATTTTGAGTCGTGCGCGTCTACCGGTTCCGCCACCGCGGCATAATTTTTCTATCTGGCGCGTCTTGATTTTAACACAAAAACTGGCTTCTCTCAACCCTTTCGACCCTGTTTGCCGAGAGATCGAAAATTTGGGAAGGTGCAGCATCGGCTATCTTGCCGCTGTCAACGATCAAATCAACCTCGAGTAACTCCCGGGGCGAAAACTGTTCTTCAATCTCCTGGATCGAGGCGGTGTTCGCCTGCCCGGATTTGTTGGCGGATGTCTGGGCAGCGATAGTATCGGAAACGTTCAAAATAGCCAAAACCAGTTTGCTGTCGGGGATCCTGATACTGACGGTTCGATTTTTTTGACAAAGCGGGGAGAGGCGAATACTTTTTGACTGCAGTATAAAGGTATAGGGTCCGGGCACCTTTTTTTTAATAAAACCAAGAGCATCCGGTTTTAATTTGGCGATTTCGGCCATTTTGGAGAGGTTGGCAACAGCCACTCCGACCGGTTTTGAAAACGGCCGGTCCTTTAATTTAAAAATGTGCCTGACAGCCCGGTCGTTACCGGCATCGCACAAAAAGCCGTAAACGGTGTCAAAAGGCACAACAATCAGACCGCCCCGGCGCAGCAAATCAGCGCCTGCCTGAACGACTTTATCGAAATTTTGCCTGGTGAGACTTACTTTATTGGTCATATTACCTTTCTTGCTTTTTGGCCTAAATGACAGTACTATATTATCATAAGTGGTCGAGGCCGGCTATTTAATTGTCGCCAAGGAGAAAAATGTTAAAAGAATTAGACAGGGCCGATTTCAGCTTATTCGACAAATCCAATATGATAGGCCAGATAAAATCGTTTACAAAAGATTTTATCGTTGCCTGGCGGGAAACGGAAAGCATTGAATGGCCCGAAAACTACAGGGATGTCAAAAACGTCGTTTTGCTTGGTATGGGCGGATCTGGGGCTGCCAATGAATTAATGAAAGAGTTGTCGTTCAAAACAAGCTGTCCTGTCGAGTGCGTCCATGATTATGCCCTGCCCGGTTATGTGGACCAGAACAGCCTGGTCGTTGCCAGTTCTTATTCAGGCAATACAGAAGAGACAACAAGCGGCTTCGCAGTAGCAAAGAAGCGCGCGGCGAAATTGTTCGCCGTAACTACCGGCGGCAAACTCGAGCAAATGGCCAAAGAATTTGGGGCTCCGTCATTTATTTTCAAATATCCATCCCAGCCCAGGATGGCCGCGCCCTATCTTTTCTCTCCGCTTCTCCGGATATTCAGCCGCTTAAATTTTTACCCCTTGCCTCAAGAATTCGAGCAAGTTTGCCAAGAGGCCGAAGAAATACTTTGCACCTTTTTTCCGGAAATTCCCCTCTCCCAAAATCGGGCCAAAGAACTAGCCCTTGACCTCCACGGCAGGTTTCCGATTATTTACTCGCCTGCCAATATCAGAGGCTTGGCGATGCGTTTTAAAAACCAGATTAACGAAAACGCCAAAACGGCCGCCGCCTGCGAATATTTTCCGGAACTCAATCACAACACGATCGAAGGCTACTCTTACGCCAGCCGCGACCTGATAATTGTCATGCTGGAATCAAAGTTCGGTTCGGAGCGCATTAAATTGCGCCAGCGGATTACGGCCGAGATTTTGGAACGAGGCAAGATCAAATACGCGCCTGCCGGATTCGACCGGTGCAAAAACGAATTGGTGGAGCATCTGGTGCTGATGTCGTTTGCCGATGCTGTCTCGTATTATTTGACTTTTCTAAACCGGACCGATCCGGCCAGTATTCCAAATATTGAATACCTTAAAAGCAAACTTTAATTTTAATGGAGGGAAGATGTTTAGGCGGCGGCCCAAGAAAATATTGGGGCTAATCATTCTGGACGGATGGGGCATAGCGCCGGCTTGGGGCGGCAACGCAATCTATCAAGCCAATACGAAAGTTTTTAACCGGATCAGGAATGAGTATCCCTCAACCACGCTGCTCGCTTCCGGCGATGCCGTCGGTTTGCCGACTAATTCACCGGGCAACTCTGAAGCCGGCCACATCAATTTGGGTGCCGGACACGTTGTCCACCAGGACGTTTCCTTGATTGACGCCAAAATTGAAGACAACTCCTTTTACAATAATGAAAAATTGCACGAAGCCATCGAACATGCTACCCGTTATCGGTCCAATATCCATATTATGGGTCTGCTGTCAAAAACAGGGACGCACAGCCACATCAGGCACCTTTTTGCCATTTTGCAACTCCTAAAAACCAAGAATTTCAACAGGGTTTACATCCATCTTTTCTCGGATGGCCGTGACTCCGACCCCATGTCTGGCCTTGAGACGGCCGAAGAGGTCCAGAGGAAAATAAAAGAAATCGGCGTCGGCCAGGTCGTTTCGCTGGTCGGCAGGTTTTACGCCATGGATCGTGACAATCGCTGGGCTAGGGTTGCCCGCGCCTATGACTTGCTGGTTAAGGGCGAGGGCACAATACGCCCGACTCTGCGGGACGCTTTCAGTTCGTCATACTCCCAGGGTATCACCGATGAGTTCATCGAGCCGCAACTTATTGCTAACAAAAAACAAAATTTCAGCCATATTGAGGATAACGACACTATTATCGTTTTCAATTTCCGCGGCGACCGCGTCCGAGAGCTGGCCAAGGCCTTTCTTGAAGAAAGCTTGCCCCAAATCCCGGGCAGGGTAAAACGAAAAAATCTTTACTTTGCTTCATTTGTTATCTACGACGATTACCCGCTATCCGAAAAGGTCTTTACGCCGGAGACAATTAAGGAACCGCTCGGCTTGGTCTGGTCAAAACAGGGGCTCAAGCAGTTCCATATAGCCGAAACGGAAAAATATCCCCACGTCACCTATTTCATTAACGGCGGAATCGAAAAACCGTTTCCGGGTGAAAAAAGGATTATGATACCGTCGCCGAGAGATGTTAAAACATACGATCTGGTACCCAAAATGAGCGCTGAAGCGGTAACCGACTCTCTCCTCAAAGCGGTCAAGTCAAACGTTTTTGATAGTTTCATTATTAACTATGCCAACACGGATATGGTTGGACACACGGGCAATCTTTCGGCCACCATCCAGGCGGTTGAGTTTGTTGACATCTGTCTTGGTAAGCTTCTGGCGGCGGTATTGGAGCGGGGCGGGACCGCTTGTATCGTGGCCGACCACGGCAATGCGGAACAGATGGTTAATCCTCAAACCGGCGAACCTGATACGGAGCACACCACTAATCCGGTGCCGTTTAGTATCATCAGCGACAATGCGGCCCTTAAAAATCTTAAGCTGGAAAATGACGGTATCTTGGCCAATGTTACGCCGACTATGCTCGATATTATGGGAATTGCCAAATCGGCAACAATGGTCAACCCTTCGATTATCATTAAGGAGGGTATTGCTTCAAATGTCAAAAGAGCCTAACCGTACCCCGGTAGTTTTAATGGTTATTGACGGTCTCGGCCTGTCAACGTCATGGCAAGGCAACGTTTTTTTAATGTCAAAGCCCGAAAACTTTGCTTCGATTTGGCACAGATATCCCCATGCCATTTTGGCCGCAGAACCGCCGGCTGCAACCGGCCGGGAGTATTTTTCAGATTCGGTCATCAACCATTCGGCAATCGGCAGCGGCTCGTTTTATCCTTCCAATGCCGAATTAATTGATGGGACGATTGAAGACGAAAGCTTGGGTCAAAACGAAATACTGAAGGAGTCGGTCCAAAATGCCGGGAAGCGCTATTCTTCAATCCACCTCTTGTTCACCCTCTCGTCAACCGCCAGGTTTAGTTCGCCGCGGCATCTTATTGAGTTGATTAAAATAATCAGCCAAAAACGGAGCTCCAACGTCTATATCCACATCTTTATCAATGACTCGATCAAGAACAAGGAGGAAGCCAGGCAGGAACTGCAAAAAATCGAAGAGACAATTTCCCGGCATGACGCTCAAATCGCTTCCCTCATCGGACAGAACCGGGCGTTAAGCGGTGCCGGCGGCGTAACAAGCACTATTAAGATGCTGGCACTTGGCCACGGCAAGCGAGCATTATCGGCCGAGCAGGCTTTGTCGATCAGTAAAGGCATAAATCCGTCCCAACTCGAGCCTTTTACTATCGTCTCCAACGGCTCCCCGATCGGGGTAATTTCTGATTTTGATTCAGTTATCATCGCCGATCACTTCTCCCGTCCCTACGCTCGACTGGTATCCTCCCTTTTCGAAGATACGGGTATGGTAAAAGGTGTTAAACTGCCTAAATTTCTCTTTTGTGCCGGCCTCTCCTCGCCTTTCTATGCGGACAAAGAGTACTTTAAAAACTTTTTACCTTTCCGGCCGGAACCATCCATTTCGCAAGTTTTAGCCGATGCCGGCTGCAAGCAAACGTACGTTTCCGAAAGCAGCCGGATAGTTCATATAACATCATACTTTCAGAGCAACATGCCGCCGGCCAAATCTAAAAATATTTTTTATGATACCGACATTGATTTTCCAACTTACCTCCGCCGCTACCCCGACCTGTGCGGCCGGATATTAAACAAGATGGTCGAGGTGGCCAGGCATCCAGAGAGAAGTTTTATCTTTTTTGAGCTGCCTTTTTTAGACCAAATATCGCGCCAGGGCACTTTTGACAATGTTTTAGAAGCGGTTAAATTGCTTGATAAAATCCTCTTAAAACTTGAATATATAGCTACGCGTTTGAAGATTCCCCTGATTATCACCTCAAATTATGCCAAAATTGACCGCTTCCGGCCGCAAAGCCGCTCTTTATACGACGAAACCTCCGGCAGTCCCGTACCCCTGGTCCTGATTGACCGTCCCAGGCCGGCGCAAAGCCGCTCCGTAGCCAATTTTAACAGCCAGCTTATGGCAGAGATGGTCCAGGGACGCGATTTGCTGATTGACATTGCCCCCACAATTCTCGATCTAATGGGCTTAGACCAACCCCCGAGCATGTCGGGCAAAAGTCTCCTGCCCAAGTTAACATCTTGATTCCACCACTGTTTTGTTGTAGAATTATTTTTTGTAATTTTATAATCAGATAAAGGGCCCATAGCTTAGTTGGTAGAGCGCTTCCATGGCATGGAAGAGGTCGAGAGTTCAAGTCTCTCTGGGTCCACCAAAAGATAAAGTGCATTTTAAACTTTTTGATATTCAGCGTCGTCTTGAAGAAAAACTGGGACGAGAAGTCGACTTGATTCCCAAGGATTCAATCGATAAATACATAAGGGATGAAGTGATTGCCGAAGGCAGCAAAATTTACGAACATGAATAGAGATAAATTACATTTACTGCATATTAGGGACGATTGAAGATATTCTCAAGCAGTACTAAATTTTTTTGATAATATGCCTGCCATTTCTTATCGAGTGACTCGGCTAACGTAAATCCGATCATCGTAAGATGGTCATTTTTTGATAGAAAAATCCCTCATTGCTAAAACCGAAGTCTCTTTCGCCGTACGGGTCATTGCTCTCATTAAACCGATTGAAAGTCTGTACTGCTCTCATCAACCCGTTTAAGTCCCGAACCGATTGAACCCCTCCAGCTAGCACTACTCCGAATCCCGATCTCCGAAACGTATCATTTAGCATAGCAATTTTAGCGCACCTGACATCTTCCTTTACATTGTCCATATATATCTCCAAATACTTAATTTTCCCTAATTCCCCTGAAGCGGTATCGACCTCCCCCGCCAGTCCCCTCCCTTTTTTGTCATCCCCGCGAAGGCGGGGATCTTGGACATCTCGGGTCAAGGTGGAGCACCCGACGAGATGAACGACCTTGAGGCGAGAAACCTCTTGTTTTATTAAAATTAGAAGACTGGCGGAGAAAAAAATCCCCCTTGGTTTCTGAGATTCAAAAGAGTGCTTACCCTTTATTCTGCAAGCGTAAAGTGGTAATCTGAAGACAGAGTAAATTAACTGCTATTTTTTTATGAAAGAAAGTTTATTAGAAAAAAGTGATTCTACTGAAAAACAAAAAGAAGTAATCCATGGGATTACTGATTTTCATGCTAAGTATTATGCCTACGAGCTCACAAAGCGGTGTGCATCGGACAGCATAGAGAAAATCTCCGCACCTCTCGCTGACGCAAAAGTAGATTTAAAGCCTAATCAAATTGAGGCCGCCATTTTTGCTTTTAGGTCTCCTTTGTCAAAGGGTGCAATTCTTGCAGACGAAGTAGGTCTAGGAAAAACCATAGAAGCCGGTCTGGTTATTTCTCAGAAATGGTCAGAAAAGAAAAAAAAGATACTTATTATTGCTCCAGCCAATCTCAGGAAACAATGGAGTGAAGAGCTAAATGACAAGTTCTATTTACCAAGTACAATTCTAGAAAGTAAATCGTTTAACAAGAGCTTTAAACTCGGCAGAAGCAACCCTTTTGATCAAGAGGAAGTAGTAATAACTTCTTATAATTTTGCTGCAAACAAATCTGAATACCTTAATTAGTTGGGACTTGATTGTTATTGATGAGGCTCATCGCCTAAGAAATGTTTATAAGCCGACAAATATTACTTCCAATAAACTACTTTCAGCAATAAGCAATTACCCAAAAATATTGCTTACAGCCACGCCGCTTCAGAATTCACTGCTTGAGTTATTTGGACTTACGCTTTTCATTGATAGCCAAATATTTGGGGACAAAAAGTCCTTCCGGGATAGATTCGCTCATATTACAAATAAAGACCAGCTTGATGATTTAAAGCATAGATTAAATAAATTTTGTATCAGAGCACTAAGGAAAAATGTCAAAGAGTACATCAATTACACCGACCGTCACTCAATAACACAAAAATTCAATCCGTCGGATAAAGAGCAAGAACTGTATGAGCTTGTTTCTGAATATCTAAGAAAAGAAAAGCTGTATGCTCTTCCTGAAAGCCATCGCCATTTGATCACACTTCAACTTAGGAAATTGCTCGGTTCCTCTACATTCGCAGTGGCCCTAACGCTAGACAAGCTTGTCAAAAAATTAAATCGGATATTAAAAGAAAACAAAACCGACAAGCAAGACCTGACATTGTTTGATGACATTGATGAGATCGACGAGTATTTTGATGATGAGGAAGAAGCAGAGGGAGATAAAACCAACCTAACAGCAGAAGACATCAAGAATATAAAACAAGAAATATTAGAAATTGAAAAATATCGAGATTTGGCTGAAAGCATTGAGCACAATGCCAAGGCGGATTCACTCTTGTTGTCGCTTGACAGTGGTTTCCAAGAACTAGACAAACGAGCCAACAAAAAGGCAATAATCTTTACGGAATCTCTCAGGACACAAAAATTTCTTTTTAATTTCTTAAACAGAACAAAGTACGCTGGTAAAGTGATGCTTTTTAACGGTTCGAACAATGACGAACAATCAACAGAAATATACAACAAATGGTTAGAAAACAATAAAAACACTGACCGAATTAGCCCATCAAAGTCTGCCGACAAACGAGCAGCGCTTGTTGACTGTTTCAGAGATGAAGCAGAAATTATGATTGCAACAGAAGCCGCCGCAGAGGGCATTAATCTGCAATTCTGTTCAATGGTGATAAATTATGACTTGCCATGGAATCCTCAAAGAATTGAGCAGAGAATCGGTCGATGCCATAGATATGGTCAAAAATACGATGTAATCGTAGTCAATTTTTTAAACCTGAAAAATGAGGCCGAAAAGAGAATACTTGAGCTCTTGCAGGAAAAATTTAAATTATTTGATGGAGTTTTCGGAGCATCGGATGAAATTCTCGGAGCTATAAGCTCCGGTATAGATTTTGAAAAAAGAATTTTTGAAATTTTACAAAAATGTCGCACGAACGAAGAGATAGATGAAGCGTTCTCAAGACTCAGAGAAGAAAAAAGCGAGGAAATTGAATCCAAAGTTAAAAAAACGCAACAAAGTTTATTTGAAACTTTCGATGAAGATGTTCGAGATAAACTAAAGCTAACAATTTCTCAAACTCAGGATTGGCTGAGCAAGTACGAAAATTGGCTATGGGTTTTGACAAAGTACTCATTGGCTGAAAATGCGATATTCGACGACGATAATTTCATGTTCGAATTACTATCGAATCCCTTTGACGAGGACATAAACACTGGTAGATATTTGCTTAAGAAAGAAATTGAAGGAGCGAATACATACCGCCTTGGTCATCCGCTCTCTCAGAAAATAATCGAGAGAGCGAAAAATAAAGAGCTTCTAAAAACAAAAGTTATTTTTGATTATACCAATTCCCAAAAACACGTATCGCTTGTAGGGGATCTACTCGGAAAAGGCGGCCATCTTGCATTAGACCTAGTAACTATTGAATCCCTTGAGCAATCTGATCACCTCTTATTCTCAGCTACTACGTCCGATAATGAGAAACTTGATCAGGAAACATGCCGAAAATTATTTAGTTTGCCCTGTGTAAATGAGAAGAAAGCCGAGAGCTTATTCGATTTTACTGAAATTAAAGCAAGATCACAAAAAGATCTTCTGTTTGAGATGAAACAAAAAGATGAGAACTATTTCCGGGAAGAAGTTGAGAAAATCAATCGATTTTGCGATGATCTTCTTGACAAGGCTGAAAAAGAGCTACGAGATGCAAAAATAAAAGCGAGAGACCTGATTCGCGAGTCAAAGCTAGTAACCAATCTTGAGGAACAAAAAAGAATCCAAGAAGAGCTACAAAAATGGGAGAGAGAGAAACGCAAATTACGGCAGAGAATTTTCGATGTTGAGGATGAGATTGAAGAGAAAAGAAAATCTCTCATAGATTCTATTGAATATAAACTCGAACAAAAAATAGCAATCGAGCCTCTGTTCGAGATAGAATGGGAAGTAGTATAAAAAGGAGTAAATCATGAATAGCCTGGAAGAACTAAAGAATAAATTGGGTGAACTTTTTCAATTTGATCGCAGCGATCTTGATTTTGGTATTTATAGAATAATGAACCAAAAGAAAGAAGATGTTGAGAAATTTCTCAATAATGATCTGATTCCTCAAGTTAAAAAAGAATTTGATCAATATAAATCTAACGAAAAGTCGGCAATACAAAAAGAGCTCGAAGAAGTAGCCAAAAAAGCTAAAGAAAGCGGATTTGATCCTGAACAGTCGCCCAGAGTGAAAGAACTCAAAGAGAAAATTACTCAAAGTTTAGATGTTTCTTCCCTGGAAAACGAGGTCTATTCTCATCTGTATAACTTTTTTTCCCGTTACTATGACAAAGGTGATTTTATCTCTTTACGAAGGTACAAAAAAGACACTTATTCCATTCCCTACGAAGGAGAGGAAGTTAAGCTTTACTGGGCGAATTATGATCAATACTATATAAAAAGCTCAGAGAATTTTAAAAATTATCGGTTCAAACTTTCAAATGGCAAGTCAGTCAATTATAATCTGGCTGAAGCCACCACTGAAAAGAATAATAATAAAACACAAAATGGCAAAGAAAGACGCTTTTACCTGGCTAGCGAAAATACCACGCAAATTATCGGCGACGAGTTAACAATCAATTTTATCTACGATCTAAATGACGAAAAGCAAGATACACTCAATGACCAGGCTATAGAACAAATTATTAAGTTGATTCAATCAGGGGCGGAAACATATAAGGATTTTTACGAGATACTCTCGCTCAAACCAACCGAAAAGAATAAGAATCGTACTCTGCTCGAAAAACATCTCAACGACTATGTCGCCAAAAATACCTTTGACTATTTTATTCACAAAGATCTCGGCAATTTTTTAAGACGAGAGCTCGACTTCTTTATAAAAAACGAAGTCTTGTTCATCGATGATCTGGATACGGAAAATGAGCGTAAGTTTGATGCCCAGATTTCGACTGTGAAAGTGATAAAAAAGATTGGTCACAAAATAATTACATTCTTGGGCCAACTCGAGGACTTTCAAAAAAAACTATGGCTCAAGAAAAAGTTTGTTTACGGAACAAACTATTGCATGACGCTTGATTTTGTACCTGAAGAATTCTATGCCGAGATAGCAAACAACAAAGAGCAAATCAAAGAATGGATTAATCTTTTCGCTATCGACGAGATTGAAACAGAGCCAGCATTTGCCGATGCATTTAATAATGACGGCTCAATCCGGGACGAACAAAAATCTACCGAATTTCTTAAAAATAATCAGTTATTAGTGCTAGATACAAAATTTTTGGCGGAGAATATCAGAGAAAATATATTAGCCACCTTTGATAATCTTGACAAAAAAATTAACGGGATCCTGGTAAATTCCGATAATTTTCACGGCATAAACAATCTTAGTGGTAAGTATAGAAACAAGCTTGACAGTGTCTACATCGACCCGCCATATAATGCAAAATCAAGCGAAATAATGTACAAGAATACATTTAAACACTCATCATGGAATTGCTTAATGGCTAATCGTATTTCTTTAAGTAAAAATCTTCTCAATAATTCGGGTTGTTTTGAATGTGCAATTGATGAGAATGAGCAAGAAAATCTAGGAAAAATTCTAAGCGAAATATTTAATGACTATTCAAAAACATGTGTCTCAGTTATACATAACCCGAGAGGCATCCAGGGTAATCAATTTTCTTACACACATGAATTTGCATATTTCGTGACGCCTGAAAACAAGAAGATTAATAATTCCGAATTAGATAGTTCAAAATTTAAGCCATTGATGAAAACAGGTGGGGAGTCAGCACGGAATACGGCAAAAAATTGTTTTTATCCAATTTTGATTAAAGACGATCAAGTAGTAGGTGCCGGAGATGTGCCTGCAGATGACTTTCATCCAGAATCAGGCAGTGTCAACAAAAGTGAACATATAGAGATTTGGCCTATTGATTCAAACGGAGGAGAAAGAAAATGGCGATACTCAAGGCAGTCATTTAATGAGATAATTAAGGACTTAAGAGTCTCAAAAACAAGTGCTGGGAAAATTAACATTGATCTGGGAAAAAATTCAGAATCATTTAAAACTGTATGGACTGATGCTAAATATAATGCAGCCGAACACGGAAGCAACCTTTTAAAACATATGGGCATCAGTTCTTTTTCGTTTCCTAAGTCTATACATACAGTTATCGATTGTATCAGCAGTACATTAAATAATAATGACGACATTGTCTTGGATTATTTTGCTGGTTCAGGTACCACGGGTCATGCGGTTATAAGGCTAAACAAAGCAGATAAGTCCCTCAAATTTATTTTAATTGAGATGGGACTGTATTTTAACAGCGTACTAAAGCCAAGAATACTCAAAGCAATTTATTCTGATAAATGGAAAGATGGCAAGCCACTAGATAATAATGGATCTGCAAGACAAATAATAAAATATTTCTCTCTTGAGCAATATGAAGACTCGCTGGAAAATTTGGAGATGAAAAAAAACAATGCCATGACTCTTGCTCTTGATGATAGCTCGAAGATGAGAGAAGAATATACGCTTAGGTATATTCTTGATGTGGAGACAAAAGAGAGTGATTCGCTGCTTAACCTTGAGAAATTCGAGGATCCTTTCAATTACAAGATGAAGATTATAAAAGACAATGAGATTACTTGGGAAAAAATGGA
>CAZGWE010000009.1:0-6452 GCA_964529405.1 uncultured Candidatus Saccharibacteria bacterium | reverse complement strand
GGTAATTTACCAGATGGACAAAGAGCCTTGATTATTTGGAGAAATTTGAAGGAAAAAACCAATGCCGAGCTGGATGAATTCTGCCAAAAGCAGCAATACACCACTCAGGATAGTGAGTTTGATGTGATCTATGTGAATGGAGATAATAACCTAATCAATGTAGAAGACGATGAAAATCAGCGATTCAAGGTAGCTTTGATCGAAGATGAATTCAAGAAGCGCATGTTTGGAACAGTCGAAGACTAGGAGGATTTGTGCCCAAGAACGACAAGAAAAAAGATATAAAAAATCTCGACCAGCAGCTAATACTCAATAAATATATATTGGGTTTGTTTGGCGCTGAATCTCTTGAAACATTGGTCGGCGATAAATGCCGACAAGGAACACTAAACTCAAGCATAAACGAGGGTTTTGATGAAGATAATATTTCTAAATACTGTCAGTCATTATGCTCAAGACTGTTTTTTGATGGATTCTTAACTAAAGAGAAATTGCTAGAATACGATCAGAACATCTACCGTTTTACAAAGGAAATATCGGAAAAAAGAAACGGCATGATCCACTGGAAATACTTTCAATATATGGCACTAATATTCACTGAAATATATCTTGATCTATATTTCAATCATAGAGAAGAATTTTTAGGAAACATAAATCGATTTGCTACCGATCTAATCGAAAAAGACAAATTGCCTTTGAAGATTAATGCTAATGATAATTTTTACAACGAAAAAGAACTGTCGAAATTAGCATTTTGGATGGCTACGGGGTCGGGCAAAACTTTAATTCTGCACATAAATATCAAACAGTATCTACACTATTCGAAAGCTTATCACAAAAGAAAACCGCTTAATAAGATTATCTTATTAACCCCCAATGAAGGCTTGTCGCGCCAACATGAGGAAGAATTTTTCTTGTCCGGCATCACCTGCGAAATGGTGATAAAAAATGATGGCGGCCTTTTTGCGAACGGTGGACAAGTTAAAATAATAGATGTTCACAAGCTAAAAGACGAGTCAAAAGAAAAGACAATCGCCGTGGATTCATTCGAGGGGAATAATCTGGTTTTGGTTGACGAGGGTCATAGAGGAATGTCCGGCAAAGAATGGAAATCCAAGCGAGATAAAATCTGTAAAGATGGCTTTTCGTTTGAGTACTCGGCAACATTTAGCCAAGCCATCAAACAAGATAAGCAAATGGACGAATACGCCAAATGCATTTTGTTTAATTATTCATACAAATATTTTTATCAGGACGGCTATGGCAAGTACTACAAGATACTTAACTATGCTGAAAATAGGGATGAAGAAATTTATAACAAATACTTAACGGCTTGTCTCCTATCTTTTTATCAGCAAACTGAACTTTACTTGAGCGACGAACATGATCTCAGTCAATTTCTAGTAGAAAAGCCGCTTTGGGTGTTTGTTGGAGGCAGTGTTACTAAAGAAGAGGCAGATGTATTGAATATCATAAGATTTATTAATAGTTTCATATCCGAAAAAGATAGATTTTCAGCTTTTATTGATGATGTACTTAAAAAAGATTTAGTCGACTCAAAAGGTGGAGAGATCTTCAAAGATCGTTTTACTTATTTGATCAGCAAGGGCTATAGTAGCGACGAGCTTTATGACAAAATATTCAAACTAATATTTAATGGTGAGACTTCTGGCTCGCTCCTACATTTGGACAATTTAAAGAAACAAACTGGAGAAATTGGGCTACGTTGTGGTAATAGCGACTATTTTGGCGTAATTAATGTGGGCGATGATAGTAAGCTCCTTAAATTATGTGATGAAAATGGACTCAATGTAAGCCACAATGATTTCTCGGATTCACTTTTTAATCATATCAACAAGAAAAATTCAAAAGTTAACCTTCTAATTGGATCTAGAAAATTTACTGAAGGATGGAACTCATGGCGCGTTAGCACCATGGGATTACTTAACTTAGGAAGAAGCGAGGGCAGTCAAATAATTCAATTATTTGGACGAGGCATCAGGCTTAAAGGCTTTAAAAATAGTTTAAAAAGAAGTGAGCTCCTTGACTTATATTTAAAAAATGGCGCAGAGATTCCCAAGTATATCAAGTATCTTGAGACGCTTAATATTTTTGGCGTAAGAGCCGATTACATGGCTCAGTTTAAAGATTATCTAGAGCAAGAAGGAATTGAATTAAATTTTAAAGAAGTCATAATTAAGACGATCAAAAATCCATATCCTAAAGATAAGCTTAAAGTATTAAAATTGACAGATGAAGCAAAATTCAAAGCAAAGGGACCTAAGATAATTCTTGATCCAAAATGTGAATTCTTTAAATACAATAAGGTTATTGTTGATTGGTATCCGAAGATTCAAGCATTGGGCTCTGGCAATGCTGTAAATGTAGTACAGAAAGATACCGGTTTATTGAGTGAAAAACACCTTGCTTTTCTTGATTTGGAGGAAATATATTTTGAAATAATTAGATATAAGAATGAAAAAAGATTTTGGAATCTTAGCATAAAAGTGAGTGATGTAGTCGAAGTTTTGAAAGAGAATAATTGGTACACATTATTAATTCCTGCCGAAGAGCTAAATTTTGATTCAATGTTTAAAGCAGAAAAATGGCAAGCAATTGCAATATCATTACTTAAAAAATTTGTTGATAAATACTACAATTTTGAGAAAGCGAACTACGAATCAGATAAAATGGAGTATGTGTTTCTTAATGACTGGAAGTACCGTGACGATAACATTATCGATCAGTATGTATTTTCTATCAAAGAATCGGATACTGATCTAATCGTGAAACTTGAAGAGATGGGTAAGAAACTAGCCGAAGATCACCCTGGGTATGGCTCAATTGAATCATTATATTTTGACAAACATCTATACAAACCACTTATTCATATTAAAAAATCAGAAATTGATTGTAAGCCAATTCCCCTAGTAGAAAGTGAAGCAATATTTATTAAGGATCTAAAAGCTTTTTACGAAAAGGAAAAAGCTGGGTTTCTAGAAGGGAAAGACGTGTACTTGCTACGAAACCAGAGCCGCGGTAAGGGTGTTGGCTTTTTTGATCTTGGTGGTTTTTATCCTGATTTTATACTTTGGGTAATAGAAAACGATCACCAAACTATAAACTTTATAGATCCTAAAGGAATCCGTAATCTTGATCCAATAAGCGACCCAAAGCTTAATTTTTATAAGACTATTAAAGAAATTGAACAAAAGATAACTGCTGAGAGTGATGTAACTCTGAATTCATTTGTGCTTTCTGGAACAAAGATAGAAGAAACAATATTCGAGGAAAAACTAGACAAAAAATATTTTGAAGATAAAAACATACTCTTTCAAGATGATGCCAATTACATAGAAAAATTATTTAGTACAAGAATAGTCAGTCCAGAAGAATGAAAATATCTGCTTTTGTGTTAGATTGATAGGTTTTGTTATGTCTATCGGCAGAAGAAGAAACTCGTTATTAAATAAAGCAATCGCTGCAGCTGTTTCTGCGATTGAGATTTATAATAAACCTGATTTTAAGTATCGAGAAGAAACGTTTGCCATATTGATGGTGAATGCCTGGGAAATACTGTTAAAAGCGAAAATATTGAGCGATAGTAGTGGCGATTTAAGGTCTATCTACGTTCAAAAACGAAAAACCAAAATCGATGGTACACCGTTAAAACGATTTTATCCGGAGATAAATAGAACAGGAAATCCAAAAACAATTGATATTTTCTCAGCCTTGAATAAGCTTCCTTGTGATGATGTGCTTAAGGAAAATATTAGACTACTGGTTGATATACGAGATAATGCCATCCATCTAATGAATAAGGAAAAGTTAATTGAGAAGAAGGTCCTTGAAATAGGAACGGCTAATTTAAAAAGTTTTGTAACCGTAATTTCTGAGTGGTTCGACCACTCGCTGGATGACTACAACTTTTATCTAATGCCAATTTCGTTTTACCATCCGTACGAATTTGAGAGTTTTTCTCTGAGTAGTTTGGATAAGCAAATGCAGAACATACTTCTATTTATCAGCCAAAAAGAAACCGAGTACCCATCAAAAATAAGCAATACTCATAATATCACACTAAAGTTAGAAACAAAGTTCGTTAAAGGTTCTGGTAATGAGGCATTAAAAATAAAATATTCCAATGATCCTGATACATTGGCGGTGAAAATAACCGAGGAACAGGTATTTAAAGGCAAGTATCCTTTGGATTACGTGACTCTTTGCGAACAGGCAAGGAATAGATATCAAAATTTTAAACTAAGCAAGAAGTTCCATGATCTCAAGAGGGTCTTGTGCACAAACGACAAATACGCCAGAACAAAATACCTTGATCCAGATAACAAGAAAAGTGCTCATCAAACTTTTTACAGTACAGAGATATTTAAGGAATTAGATAAACACTATCGGAAACGAAAAGTTTCCAAAGCCATTGTTAAGGAGTTGTTTAAATGATCTATTTCTGGTCTTTTATTATCTCATTTATAGCTTCTGTCATTGCCATAGTTGTTACATTATTAATAGAACGCAAAAGAATGCCTTGCCTTAGCGTAGTTGCCTCAGAAGAAGCGAACGTTGATAATACGTATCCAGGAAGAGGTAGGTGGAAATTTTTTCGGGTGTCGGTGTTTAATAAACCATTTCCAGCTTTTGTTCGTTGGGTTCCGAGGCAGACTGCAGAAAATTGTAGAGCAAAAGTTGAATTTTATAGTTTGGATAAGAAAGTGTTGTTCGGTTTTAACGGACGGTGGGCTTCTACTCCAGAGCTTCCTCAATTAGATCATGATATTTTGCTAAAACTACTATACCCAGACCCTGTAACAATCCCTGTCGGTGATTCGGAGCTCTTGGATATCATAGTTAAGCATAGTGAAAACGATGAAGCTTTCGGTTGGAACAACGAGGCATATGTTCATAACTGGAGAACCCCACACTACAAACTTGATCCTGGTGATTATTTGGTCAAAGTAACCATAAATACCCAAAACGGAATTTCATTCAATAAGTGGCTCGACTTAAAAGTTGAGGAAAAGATCAAGGATACATCATTAAAGAATAATAATAGTAAGCGCTAAAGTTAAAATCAATCTTATCGAAGATATTGTTGGGGCCAACTATGCAGAAAATAATTAGAACCACAATGGGTGCAAACGACCCAGCAATCAAAAAGCTAGTAAGTGAGGGTTGGGAGACCAAAACGACCCACTCTTTCAAGGTTATAGGTTCGGAAAAAATAAGAATTTTATAATATTTCGATGAGCAAAGAAGAACTAAAAAAATACGTTGAGGAGTATTCCGGTAAAGTATTAGAGCTGAAAGTATATGGCATACTGCGCAAAAATGGCTATTTTATTGCACCAAACCTGTATTATGATAAACAGACCTTCAAATATAGGGAGGTAGATTTCATTACGAGAGCGAGCACTGTAGTGATCCCTAGCTTCAAATCTGATAATTTAAGTGCTGAAGAAAATATAACACTTAATACGCTTTTGAATTCTGCTAATTGCCACATCAATTTACATTTAGTTATCGAATGCAAACAATCACCAAGGAAAAGCTGGGTATTTCTCGATGCTGGAGAAGAACCAATCACTTCCATTGATGCGTGCCATTTAATCAAAAGCGATATGAGTTTTTATGCGGAAGGATCTCCAGCGTGGCCACTCAGAGCGGTGCTTTGGAAAGGTGTATGTTTTTTACCTGAAATGAAGAACGATGCTATCTATTCACGATATTTTGCGGAAGGCCCAAAACAGCAATCTGAAAAAGAGCAAATATTTCAAGCTATCACGGAGGTAACTGCTGCATCTGATTACGTTAAGCATAATACAACCAGAACCAGCGATATGAGTGAGACCGATATATACATACCAATGATAATCATCGAAGGTGATTTATTTTCCTATAATCTAAAAACTCAAGAGCTGAAAGACATTCAGGAAGCCAGGTTGATTTGGAATTTCGGTAGCCAGGAAAGTGATATCAGTAAAATAGAGAGCGTGGTGATCCCTGTCATCTCCAGTAAATATGCGGATGAATTTATTTCAAGAATTTATTCAACCGCTAATGAAAATTTGCTACAAGTAACTGACAATGTTTGTTTCATACTGCGTGACTATGGAAAGTATATTTTACAAGGCAAATACCCTAAGCTTTTTGCGAAATTAAATAATTCAAATCGGCACAATGTTTATGAGTTTAGTCAAGAACTGTTTCTCGAAAAACCGTCTGATATTGATAGGGAACGAAAATGTTTAACTTGAATTATTTTGCTTACAGAAGACACAATAGCACCAGTCACTTGCTTAACGTTTGCTCAGACAATGAGTGCCAACACTGATATTAAAAAACCATTTTATTGATTTAATTAATGGAAGGGATTTGGGAAGGGATTTGGGGATATTCTATGTTAATGTCAAGAGTTTAGGATTGGGTCATAGGCCACTTTC
>CAZGWE010000008.1:37444-37723 GCA_964529405.1 uncultured Candidatus Saccharibacteria bacterium | reverse complement strand
GCCCCGGGCCGGGTTTGCCGGCGGTGGGTGCGGGCGGCGGAGCGACCGGCGCGCGGCGGATCCGGCGCAGGTATGTCGCTCGGGCAGCGGCAACGGTGCGACTGCTGCGGGTAACATACCCGCGGTTGAAGCCGCGCTCCTCGTGCGAGCGCTCACCCCCCCAGATGGGGTAGCTCTGGCCGTCGCGGCCGTCAAGGCCGTCCTTGCCGTCTACGCCGTCTTGGCCGTCGCAACCGGGCTTGCCTTGTCCGATGATCACCTCGGCTTGCGCCTCGGTAA
>CAZGWE010000008.1:2456-37434 GCA_964529405.1 uncultured Candidatus Saccharibacteria bacterium | reverse complement strand
TCTCGAAGGTCTCTTCGTAGCCTGGCTCAGCCAGGACTACGAAGTAGTAGCCGGCCGCAGGATTTAGACACAGCTCGTCATCCTTGGCTACTCGCCGCAGGATGACGAGCTTGCCGCTCTTACCCCGCCATGTCCCGCCGAAGACCTCACCGTAGACCCAGGTCCCCTTCTTTAGGACACCTCGTTTTGAGCCGAGCTCATAGAACTCGACTATGGCGGGGACGTCGACGGGCAGTTTGAACTTCTGCCAGCTTTCGTCAATCGCGGCCGGCTTGGGCCACGGACCACGGCTCTTGCAGAGCGCGGTCAGATCCGTCTCTGCCCGTGCCGGCACGGCCGTGATGACCATGATCGAGAGTATTGCCGTCCCGACGGCGGCAAGCAGGATGGTCCTGCTTCTCATTGCTCCCTCCTCTCGGCGCCAGTTCTAGCGGCGCCCTGACTCAGTGATCGGCACGGTGTAGGGCGCCATACCCCGGGACACCGAAACCGTGAACCTGTCGTAAGAGGTCCTGCGACCTCCTTGGTAGTCGTACTCCAGCTCGAAGTTAAGGGTCTGTGCCCCTTCCTCGAGCTGAATGTTGATCGTACTCTGGTAAGTCCGATACTTACCGTCGCTTGATCGACCGTCTTCCTTCAAGTCGTAGCAGCGGTCGTCGAAGACGACTTGGCCGCCGCACCTGAAGATCAACCGCATCTTCTTATCCGGTCTGTAACCGGCGATGAGGATGGGGACGGTGACCTTGACCGGTTTGGCAGCCGGTGTGGGTGCCGGTGCTCGCTGAGCTGCCGGCGCAGGCTGAGTGCCAAGCCTCTTGAGGCGGTCAACCTCGGCCCGCAACGTGGCGAGCTCCTGGTCGCGCGCACGCTCCTTCTCGGCCTGGGCACGCTGTTGGGCGACCCTCTCAGCCTCGGCGTCCGCTCTGCGCTGCGCCTCTGCGGCGCGCTCCTCGTCGCGGACTTCTTGCTGCCGAGCAAGAGTCACCGGCGAGCGCGGTTGGGTCTGGTCGAACGACTTCTGAACAAATTCGTGCCAGACCTCCTGCCTCACTCGCTCTTGAACTAGCTCATCGGCCTCCGAGAAGCTCGCGCAGCCGCCGTACTCGGGCAGCTTGATGCGAGCCTCCATTTCCACGCTCAGGTCGCGCAACATATAAGTGATGTGAGCGCGATCCTTGACCGTGTAGGGGAAGCCCACCGACAACAGCTGGATCCCCAGCGGTCGGAGCCGCCAGTGCACCTTCGATCTGGTGTTGGCTATGCCGACGGAGAAACGGCGCGTGACGGGACCACCCACCCACCTGCTGGTGGTGCGGATCCCGACTCGAACCGACATTCCATCAGGGCTGGGCGTGATGACGACATCGCGCTCGTCCTCTTCAGCCCGCTGTCCGGTCAACCTGGCTGTGAACGGGCTAGCCTTGCCTGATTGGAGCCGCTGACGGATCTGATCCATGACGCGGTCCTCCGCATCGAAGCCGAAATCGAACACCAGCCACTGGCACTCGGGCCAGTAAAGCCGGTCCCCTACCACGCCCTGAATCGCGTCCTTGAACAGGTTGGCGGCGTATTGCCGTTCCTGAACCGGCCGCGCTCCATCCACATCGCTATCCTCGCCGAACCGCTGCCTCTGGGGCCTGCGGCCATCGGGGTAGGGCGACATGAACGCAAAATAGAGAATCTCGGCATGGTACTCATGCCGATCCAGATCAACCAGCGAGAAGTCGATGCCGACTCCGTCTGCCCCCAGAACGAATCCGTGGGCCGGCGTGGGCCGGGCGAACGCCAAGACAAACAGAACAGCCGCCGCCATAGCGGCTCCCGCGAACACACGAATCGCGCGCCCGTAGAGGCGCTGTTTTGCGTTGTGCTCCCTGTCCATGATTGTGCTCCCCTTCTCGCCTCCAGGGCGAAACACGTTGCGCCTTGCGGCGCAGAATTCCGATTGGTAAGGTACTCCCCGCTCCGAAAAATTAGGAGACGGGGCTTGGTTTTATTCCCTCGGGTCCAGCCAGGGTAAAGGCGAGTTCGATGGAAGCCAGCTAGGCCAGATCCTCAAAATTTCAGGGATCTTCTATGCCAACCGGCCGAAAAACCCACCGACCTATTATCCCGTAAACCCCAGCCAGGTCCGAAGAAAGAAAAAATCTAAATTTTTAAATAGCGTTAATACGGCTATCAGTTCTCAAATAACCCCGCATCCTATCATCTTTAGCCTCGTTTGTCAAGGCAAGATATTTGCCCACAAAAAAAGTACCGTTTCGGTACCTGTAAATATTTATGGGCGCACCCCTGTCCGTAACTGCCGTATTGCAGCTATCGCCGTTCTTCCTGTTGTTCTTTATTAATCGGTATAAACTGAATTTTTTTACATCTATCTTTTTGCCTTCTCCCCTGCCTTTTCTTGCTAACCGTTTTCTACCATTCTGCTTGCAGTATATCCGATCTGAAAAAGAAAAGTCAAGAGCCTTGGAATTTATTTAAAGTTTGGGATTTAGATATTAGGGTTTTTTCTTAAGACATGCCCTCCCTCTATATCCTCAACCACCCAGCCCAGCTTCTCTATGTCGGAGCGAAGTTTGTCAGCTTCGGCGAAATCGCCGGCCTGGCGGACTTTTTGGCGCTTCTCTGCCAAACCGATAATCTTTTGCGGAATTTCAACCTTGCCCTCGTCTCCCAATTTCAAGCCCAAAAATTCATCCATTTTTAAGGCTGTAGCAAATTTTTCTGCCGGTTTGACATTATCGTCGCGCATCATTTCCCAAAACGCTGCCAGGGCGCCGGGCGTATCTAAATCATCGTTAATCCTGTCCTCAAAAGCCTGCCAATAGCCTTGATTTAGACTAGCCGAAGGGCCGGATTGTTTGGCGGCAACTATTAATTTGTTCAACCTCTCCCGCGCATTTTTAGCTGCCGCCAAACCCTCCCATGTAAAGTTGAGTTTGGAGCGGTAATGGGAAACGACAACCAGATAGCGGAAATCCAGGGGCGAATAACCTCGCCCGACAATATCGTCCAGACGGTAAAAATTGCCAGCGCTTTTGGCCATCTTTTTATTGTCAACCAGAAGATGCTCGCCGTGCAGCCAGAAATTAACAAATTTTTTACCCGTCCGCGCCTCAGATTGGGCAATTTCGTTTTCATGGTGGGGAAAAATATTGTCCACCCCGCCCGTATGGATGTCGAGAGTTTCGCCCAGGACATCGGAGGACATGGTTGAGCATTCAATATGCCAGCCGGGACGGCCCTTGCCAAGCTTGGTCTGCCAGAATATCTCGCCGTCGCTTTTGTCCCAAGCTTTCCAGAGGGCAAAATCGGAGGGGTTTTCTTTGTCGTATTCATCCTGGTTAACGCGGGCACCGGCCCTAATTCCCTCTTTGTCCAGCTTGGACAACCGACCGTAACCAGCAAATTTGGCGATTGAAAAATAGATCGAACCGTCATCGCCCCGATAGGCATAACCTTTTTTCAGCAAATCGGAAACAAATTCGACCATTTTATCAATATATTCCGTTGCCCGGGTTATAACATCGGGTTTGATGATATTAAGCGCCGCCAAATCGGCCCGGAAGGCTTCTTCGTACTTTTGAGTTAGCAATTCAAATTGGCCTTTGTTTCCGCCGCTTTTTTTGATAGTTTTGTCATCCACGTCCGTGATATTCATAACGTGTTTGACCTTATAGCCGTTCAAAAGCAGGCCTCTTTTTAATAGATCGTTAAAAACGTAGGTTCGGAGATTACCGATGTGGGCCACATCATAAACAGTCGGACCGCAACTGTAAAAACGGACAAGGTTGTCCCGAACCGGCTTGAATTCTTCTTTTTTATAGGCCAAGGTGTTGTAGAGTTCCATGGCCCCACTCTAGCACAAAAAGATCGTTCTGTCATTTCCGTTACTGCCAATTTAGTTCTAAACTGCCTCAATTAAATCTTTTTCATCGAGATCAAAACCGTCAAGGTCAAGATCGTCTGCCAACAGCTCCGGACTATACCGGTTGCTGTTGTCTTCATCCGAAATGTCAGAGAGCATATCGTCGTGGACGCCGGCATCAATTTTATCGAGGGTGGAGCCGCACTCCGGACAAACGCTGGAGGTTGAAATGATATCGCATTTGGCACAGTAGTACTCGTCGGGCATATTTTTTCCTTTTTGTGTTAATTTCGGATGTTTTTTTGAAAAACCTTTTTGGATTTTAACACCAATACCCTGATTGTCAATACGTATAGTTATCCACAACGGGGTACTAGTAGTCCCGCCTTCCCTCCAGGGATCTTTTTAGCGTAACTTCGTCGGCATACTCCAGTTCGCCGCCGACAGGCAGGCCGCGGGCAATCCTTGTTACTCTGACGTCTAGGGTGAGCCCGTCAATTTGATTTTTAATGTAAGCGGCAGTTGCCTCGCCCTCCATATCGGGGTTTGTAGCAAGAACAATCTCTTCAATTCCATCTTGGCTCAGGCGGTCAAGCAGTTCTCTGACACGAAGCTGTTCGGGACCGATGCCGTTGATCGGCGAAATAGAGCCGCCCAGAACATGATAAAGACCGCCGATGTTAGCCGACCTCTCGAGGGCAATCACGTCCAGTGGTTCCTCAACTACCATCACCAGCTTCGGGTTTTTCTTTGAGTCTCGGCAGATTGGACACAGTTCAGATTCGGCAATATTGAAACAGCGCTGGCAAAACCGCAATTTTTCTTTCAGAGCCAGGGTTGCCCTGCCCAGACCCTCAATATCCTCTTTGGGCTTTGACAAAAGATAAAAAACAAGCCGCGCCGCAGTTTTGGGCCCGATTCCGGGGAGTTTGCTAAACTCATCGATTAAATTTTGGACAGAAGCGGGTAGCATAAGCAGCTTAAGTTACTTGAGAAATTCAGGTAACTTATTTTTTAATAGTCGGGTTTTCCCACGTCGCATATTTGCAACCCGGATATCGGGAGCAACCCCAAAAGGTGCGGCCTTTTTTGGTCCGGCGCTCGATTAATTCGCCTTCTCCGCACTCCGGACACTTAACGCCGGTTTTGGCCACCACGGTTTGAGTATTTTTACATTTGGGATAGTTCTCGCAGGCCAAAAACCGGCCGAAGCGGCCCTCTTTCACGATCATTTTGCCGCCGCACTTCTCGCATTTTGTTTCAACAGCTTCTGCAACCTTTTGGACATTGCCCGATTCGGTCACCACGACACCGGTTTTCTTTTCCTCTTTCGATTCAATCGGTTTGGAAAATTTACACTCTGGGTAGCCCGAGCAGGCAATAAATTTACCAAAACGGCCAAGCTTGATCACCAGCGGTTTGCCGCACTCCGGGCATTTTTCATCGGTTGGCTCGTCTTTAATGATGTCGCTTTTATTAATCTCCTTGTTTTTGGCAGTCAGAACCTTGGCAAAAGGCTCGTAAAATTCTCTGATCACCGGCACCCACTGTAATTTGCCCTCGGCAATTTCATCAAACTCATCTTCCATCTTGGCCGTGAACTGATAATCAACAATATTGGTAAAATGCTCGACAAGCAAGTCGTTAACAATCAAGCCGATCTCGGTCGGTTTGAACTTTTTCTCCTCCAAGGTGACATAACCTCGATCCTGGATTGTGGATAAGGTAGGCGCATAAGTTGAAGGACGCCCAATGCCCAAGCTTTCCAGTTTTTTAACTAAAGTTGCTTCAGTATATCTTTTTGGCGGCTCGGTGAATTTTTGATCTTTGAATAGTTCCTTAAGATCAAGGTCCTCATCCCTGACCAACTTCGGCAGCATGCCTGTTTGAGTTTCTGACTCATCATCCCCGCCCTCCGTATAGACTTTAATGAAACCATCAAATTTGACGCTTTCGCCCCTGGCGACGAAAATGAAGGGAACCTTGCCCTTCGCTTGAATACGTACCGTCACGACATCAAGAACCGCATCCTTCATTTGCGAGGCGACAGCTCGTTTCCAGATCAATTCGTACAAACGCTGTTCCCTGCCATCGGCAGAAGCTCGATCTTCTTCAAAATGAGTTGGCCGGATCGCTTCATGAGCTTCTTGAGCTCCCTTAGTCTTGGTTTGATATTTTGTAGCCAATTCGGGGAGGTACTTTACACCATACTTATCCGCAATAACTTTACGAATAGCCGCGATTGCCTCGCTTGAGAAATTGATCGAGTCGGTTCTCATATAGGTAATGTGGCCCGCTTCATATAATTTTTGGGCCAAGATCATTGTTTGCTTGGCACCGAAACCAAGCTTGCGCGAAGCCTCCATTTGCAAAGTCGAGGTGATAAAAGGCGGAGCCGATTTACGGATCGACTCTCTAGACTCTATGTCCACTACCTTATACTTTGCTCCCTCAAGTTCCTTGACAATATTTAAGGCTTGATCTTTGTTTTTAATATCAAGTTTTTTAATCTCAACGCCATCCCGCTCGACCAAGAATGCCCTAAAAATATTGTTCGAAGCCGTAGGCTGAGAACTGTCAGAATCAGACTTCTCACTGTCGCTCGAAGAATATTTGGACGATTGTTTTGATAAATCGGCCGCGATCACCCAAAATTCCTCCGGCTTAAATTTGCCAATCTCGCGCTCCCGCTCGGCAATCAGGCGGACGGCAACCGATTGAACGCGGCCGGCCGAAAGCCCTGATTTAACCTTTTTCCAGAGAAGCGGAGAGAGTTTGTAACCAACCAGCCGGTCGAGAATACGGCGGGCCTGCTGGGCATCGACAAGATGCAAATCAATACCGCGCGGATGCGCTACGGCTTTCTCTAGAGCCGACTTAGTAATTTCGTTAAAAACAATTCTTTTGATTTTGGGGTCGCCTTCTTTGATATTAAGGGCGTAAAGAAGATGCCAAGAGATGGCTTCCCCTTCCCGGTCCAAATCAGTCGCCAGATAAATTAATTTTGCGCCGGCGGCGGCTTTTTTGAGTTCGGAGATAACTTTTTTGGCCTTGGGTACGAGCTCGTATTCGGGCTTAAAATTATCTTTAACGTCCACGCTTAATTTCTTCTGCGGCAGATCGCGCACATGGCCAAAAGAAGCCAGAACCTTAAACTCCTTGCCTAAATATCTTTCGATTGTCTTCGCCTTAGCCGGCGACTCAACAATGACTAGGTTCATAATTATTAAGAAAAATTATTCACCCCCTACCAAATTACAAATCGCACGAAAATACGAATTTACACGAAATTACTAAAATACCAAATTACGACTCATGTTTGTAATTTCGTACTTTCGTGAGGGGGCAAAATCAGCAGATTTTGCGGTATCTTCCGCCGCCCACGTTCTCAATCATACCTTTCATCTCCAGTGTTGTCAAAGCTGAATTAAGGGCGATAATGT
This sequence comes from uncultured Candidatus Saccharibacteria bacterium, assembly GCA_964529405.1. Lineage (GTDB taxonomy): Bacteria > Patescibacteriota > UBA1384 > XYA2-FULL-43-10 > 1-14-0-10-43-13 > CAZGWE01. The sequence goes on along the minus strand of CAZGWE010000008.1, from coordinate 30,120 downwards.
TCACGCGGGTCTCTGAAACCAGCTCGTCAACATGTCGTTCCCCGCTTCCCAGCAGGGTGATAATCCGATCCTCGTCTTCCGTTAGAGGAGCCATTGCCTTAACACGAGATTCCACTTTTCTAGCTTCAAGATTAAATTCCTCCAGCACATCTTCAATTTTGGCCACTAATTTGGCTCCCTTTTGAATAAGGAGATTGCAGCCCTTGGAAAATTCAGAGTCAATGTTGCCGGGCACGGCCAAAACCTCGCGGTTATATTCGAGGGCACAGTAAGCCGTAATCAGGGCACCCGACTTTTCCGCCGCCTCAATGACTAAAGTGCCAAGCGATAATCCGGCGATAATCCGGTTCCTTGCCGGAAAGTTTTGCTTAAACGCCTCAGTTCCCGGCGGCTGTTCGGAGATAATTGCTCCGCCGCTTTTAATAATCTCTCTTGCTAATTCCGTATGGCTGCCGGGATAAATTTTATCAACGCCGCAAGCCAAAACACCAACCGTAATGCCGCCATTTTCCACCACCGCGCGATGGGCTTCGCCGTCAATGCCAAGCGCCAAGCCGGAGACAACACTCAAACCGGCTTCGACGCAAGATGCGGCTAATTGGCGAGCCACTCTTTTGCCGTAGCTGGTATATCTCCGGCTGCCGACAATGGCGATTGACGGCATTTTGAGAGCGGCAATGTTACCTTTGACATACAAAACCGCCGGACAGTCGTGTACTTCGTTGAGCAAATCAGGATAATCTTTGTCAGACATCGTAATATAACCGATGTCATACTTTTTAAGACGTTCCAGCTCCCGCTCCGGATCAAACTGCGACCGCGCTTCGATGACCAGATCGGCAATTTTCGGCTCAAAATTGCGCAAAATTTCCGGTTCGGCCCTTTGCCACATTTTTTCAAGGTCCGGAAAAGCGGCCAGCACTTTCTTGATCGTCTGGCTGCCGATTTTAGGGTGGGCATTTAAGGCAAGGAGAAACTTGCCGTTATTAGTTGAAACAGTTGGCATAGAGAGCCGGTTCTTGTCTTCCCTAAAGACAAAGTCCGTATTATAAGCCGCCTAAGCTTTTTTTGACTTTACTTTAGCTAAAATTTCAAATTTATGTACCGCGCCCTGGCTGTCCGTGATTTCATCCGAGTTACTTTCTTTGTAAATTTCAAAAAGTTCGACGTTAAGCATTTCTTTGATGGTTTTTATCTCTTCCGTGCTGGCTTTTATATCTTCAACGATTTTTTGGTTGGGTCCGCCGCTCAGCATCTCCTCTTTAATGGCTTTTCTCTTGTCTGCTGTTTTCTTTGCCTCTTCGGTCGCCTGGACATATTCAAGATTGTTTTCCAGTTCTCCCTTGATCATCTCCTTGGCTACTTTAACTTCCTCTTGAAGCTTGACTAACTGCCCAAGCCTCCTCCTGGTCACTTCAAAGTCCATCCCGCCTCCATCATCTTAATATCATGGTTCCATAATATAACATCGCTGCCGCCAGGTAAACCGGCTGGTTGTGTTAGCGCGTCTGCAATCTACCCACCGCCTCTTTAAGCAATTTGGAATATAAGACCAGGCCGACTGCCTCCATATTGCCGTGCTGTTCGCGCCCCAGTATGTTGCCTCCGCCCCGGATTTCCAGGTCGGAAAAGGCGATATTAAAACCGGCGCCCAGTTCGGTATTTTCCGACAATGCCTTCAAGCGTTTAAAGGCATTGTCGGTAATTTTCCGCTTGCCATAGGTGAAAAGGGCATGGGCTTGCTGTTTGCTCCGGCCTATCCGGCCCCTGATCTGGTAGAGCTGCGACAGGCCGAACTTATCGGCCCCCTCAACTACCAGCGTGTTGACATTGGCAAGATCCAAACCATTTTCAATAATGGTTGAACAAACCAGAATGTCAATCTTGCCCTCGGTAAATTGCCTCATCCGCAGGGCCAGCGCGCCTTCGTCAAGCTGGCCGTGAGCTACGTCAACCGAAGCCCGAGGAAACATCTTGGCAATCTTGTTCCTTGTGCCGCCGATAGTGCTGACTTCATTATGCAGGTAATAAACTTGGCCTCCGTGCTCGAGTTCACGCTCGATAGTTGCCCGAACAACTTTTTCATCATAAGCTCCGACCTTTGTCTCAATCTCCTTCCGGCCGGCTGGCGGGGAGACGATTGTCGAAACGTCCCGAATGCCGGAGAGCGCCATAAAGAGAGTCCGGGGTATAGGCGTAGCCGACAGACATAGGACATTGGCCGAACTTTTCAAGTTCTTAAGTTTTTCTTTCTGCTTAACGCCGAACTTCTGTTCTTCATCAATAATTAATAATCCGAGACGCTTAAAATCCAAATCGGAACCAAGAAGACGATGCGTACCGATTAAAATATCAACCTTGCCCTGTTTTGTCTCCCCGATTATTTGCTTGGATTGGCCGGTTTCGACAAACCGGCTCAATCTTTCAATTTTTACCGGTAAATTTTTAAACCGTTGGCAAAAAGTAACAAAGTGCTGTTCAACCAAAACAGTCGTCGGTACCAATACGGCAACCTGATAACCGTTGGCAATCGCCTGGGCCGCCGCCCTGATGGCTACCTCCGTTTTGCCAAAACCGACATCGCCGGAGATCAAGCGGTCCATTGGATTATCCCCTTCTAGGTCGGAAAAAACATCGGCAACCGCTTTTGCCTGGTCGGGAGTATCACGATATGGGAACGTCCCGATTATTGCCTCGTTCCACTTAGGGTCAATTCGCCAAGGCTCTCGCTTGGCAACAGTACGAAGCGCATACAAATTAAGCAGTTCTCTGGCCAACCGTAATACATTTTCATACGTTTTTCGGTAAGTCTTCTGCCAGACGGTGCTGCCCAAACGCGACAATTTTGGTTTATGCTTGCCAATACCGATGTAGGGTGAAAGCTTCTCAACCTGGCCGTACGGCAAATAAAGAAAGTTGTTATTAAGATATTCAATAAAAACGTACTGTTTTGATTCTCGGCCGAATTTTTTAATTCCCGCTGTTCTAAAAATACCGACACCGTGGTCTTCATGGACAAGGTAGTCCCCGGGCATCAGCTTAGCACCACCGGCTAAAATTATCATATTCGGCAAAATCTCTATCGAGTTAAGCTTTCGGCGCTTCTCGGGCCGGTTTTGGTCGTAAACAAAAATTGTCTCGACTTCCAGTCCAAACAGTTCAATACCGACAGGCTCAATACTGTTAACGGGAAAAACAGAGAGATTACCGCCCTGGACAGAAAATTGGCCAAAGCTGTTTGGCGAAATCACCCGTTCATAGCCAAGGCTAACCAGGCCGGAAATTAGGTCTGAAAAATCATGGCGCTCTTTAGTTTTTATCTCAATGCTTTTCATGCAAATTGACATTATAGCCTATTTGCGCTACTATGGGAACAGGTTACCGGAAATAGGCAACCTGCCGACAGGCAGGTTCGTGCTGGTTGCAAGCCTTGTGCTATCTGCGAGAAAAAACCTTTGCCCCTCCTTTGGTTTTCTTTCTTCGTGGGTAGCACAGGGCTTTTTTTGTTGGACGAAAAATACGAATAAAAACACGAAATCTTGCGGAAATTCGCGCCAATCCGTGCCTGCCCCATAAGAACAAAGCAATTTTAGACGGTCCGAGGCCAAAATTTAATAGTTGTTAGTTCGTATTAATCAACAATCTCGACGCCCATACTGCGTGCCGTGCCGGCAATAATCTTTTCGGCGGCTTCGATGTCATTGGCATTCAGGTCAACCATTTTTGTTTCGGCAATTTCTCTCAATTGCGCTTTGGTTAGCTTGCCAACCTTATTCTTTTTTGAGTTATCGGCGCCCTTTTCCAGCTTGATCATTTTTTTAATCAGGATGGCTGCCGGAGGTGTTTTCAATTTAAAAGTGTAAGTGCGGTCTTCAAAAACGGTAATTTCCACTGGGATGATCGTCTCGCCCTTTTCCCGGGTTTGCTCGTTAAAAGCCTGGGTGAATTCCATAATATTTAAACCGTGTTGGCCGAGAGCCGGACCAACAGGAGGAGCAGGAGTTGCCTTTCCCGCCGGAATTTGAAGTTTGATTACTGTCTTAATTGCCTTTGCCACACGTTCCTTTCAGTTACTCTCCTACGAAGTTACGAATTAAAACGAAAGTACTAAATTACCAATTGACAAATACATGAATCTTGTTCGTACTTTCGTATTTCCGATAAAATTCGTAATTTCGTTAAGGGGATTAAATCTTTTTAACTTGCAAAAAGTCTAAATTAACAGGCGTCTCCCGACCAAACATGCTGACCAGGACTTTAATCTTGCCCCGGCCCTCGTCAATCTCTTCGACCTTGCCCTCGAATCCTTTAAGGGCGCCATCGGTGATTTTGATAAGGTCGCCGGTGCGAAAATCAATTTTAAATTTAGGCTCGGTCACGCCCATCCGTTTTTTAATGCGCTCAATCTCTTCGGCTGACATAGGGGTGGGACGAACACCGAAACCGATAAAACCGGTCACATTGGGGGTATTTCGAACAACGTACCAGGAATCATCGGTTACAATCATATCAACCAGCACATAGCCCGGAAAAATCCTTTTTTCGACAGTCTTGCGCTTGCCGTTTTTGATCTCGATTTGTTTTTCTTTAGGCACAATGACATTAAAAATCTTATCTTCCATCTCCATTGACTGGATTCTTTGTTTCAGGGATTCCGCCACCTGGTCTTCATAACCGGAATAAGTATGAATAACATACCAGTTTCTTTCTCCCGATTGTTTGAGTGTCAGAAATTTTTTCCGGGATATGCGCTGGTCCGGAGTGTCCTGGCCGCCGTTTAATTGGTTTTCCATTTTTTCTTCTTCTACTTTCTTGGCCATATTTTCCCCATTAAATCATTTTTGACTCTAATTAAAAAATGACAAATTAGCGGTTGTTCTCAACTAAGTATTGGATAAGGACGGACAGGCCGTAATCTATCGCCCCGACAAGTACGGTGGCAATTGCCGCCGAAACAATAACGGCGATGGTGTTGTTAATTATCTCGGTCCGAGTCGGCCACTTGACTTTCTTGAGTTCGGCCCATGAATCTAGAAAATAGTTGATGATAAAATTATTACTAAACATATATAGTTAAAAAGTTAAATACTATGCCTCTTTGTTTATTTTAACCACTTTAATGACGGTGTAATCTTGTCTGTGGTTATGCTGGCGTTTATATCTCTTTTTGGCGTGGAATTTAAAGACTCTAACCTTGGCGTCTTTAACTTGACCGATAACCTCGGCAACAACATTGGCGCCTTTTACGGTCGGCTGACCGACAAGGGTTGTTTCGCCGTTGTTTAGCAAAAGAACATCTGAAAAAATGATTTCTTTCTGGTCTTCAGCTAAATCCGAAATCTGATCAATTCTATATTGCCGATCCGGTTCAACTTTGTATTGGTTTCCCTTGTAAGAAATAACTGCGAACATATACATCTCCCGATCAAAAATGGATGATTAACAATTCGAGCGAATAAACGACAAACTTTATTTGAAGATAGATATCAAGTTTCCATCTTCCAACCTCAATATCTATCCTCTATCTTCCACCATCCACAATCAACATCTTAATTGTCCGTCGTCCATTTTTGTGTCTTAACTTAAAAAAGCCCGGGGGCTTAATTCTTTTTTAGTCTAGCAGGTAATATAAAAATGTCAAGATAACTTAAAAAACAATATTCAGAGCGCTGCTCGCCTCACAGCGCTCTCGACTGTGTTCTGCCGGCGGCAGCTACGGTGACGTCGCTCTGGCTCTAATACTGAAAGGATCCATCCTCTCACTCCTTCCCTAACAAGATCCTTTTCCAATCGAGGCATCAGTCCGGACGGATCAAGAAACCGCGCATCATCCTTTGATACTAGAATGCGCCCGGTATTGGAATCAATCATTCGGCTTCTTGATATTCCGTTAACATCAACCCAAATTGGACTAACTCGAACAAATGAACTACCCCGCGGCCAAGCCGTCGGGGTAGTTCATCAGGACAAGGATTTAAAGGCATCTAAAATGATAGCTTCTTGTGGCGCATGAAAATGCTTTGCACTACACCAAGCAGAAACATTGTCACGATCAGAGAGGTGCCGCCGGAACTTAAAAGCGGTAGCGGAATGCCGGTAACCGGTGCCAGTCCAAGGTTCATACCGACATTTATTAGAACCTGGAAAACCAGCATAGCCGAAACACCGAAAGTAACAAACATACCGAAGTTATCCTGGGAGAGGTTGCTGATATTTAAAATCTTAAGTATTAATAATAAGTACAAAACCAAAAAAATGGCCGAACCCAAAAAGCCAAACGACTCGGCGATACCGGCAAAGATAAAATCAGTGTGCGGCTCGGGCAAAAACTGCAACTGGCTTTGGCTGCCATGGCCCAAACCCCGGCCCAGAATGCCGCCCGAACCAACCGCGATTTGAGCTTGACGAACGTTGTAGCCGCTGCCCCTTGGATCGGAGCTTGGCGAAAGAAAAACAAGTATCCGGTCGCGCTGGTACTCCTTCAGAATTTTATCAAAAGGACGGATTTGCATGGCTGACAATATTAATATGCAGCTTGAAACCAAAACTGTCGTAACGACGGCAAATTTGTACACTTTCCCCGGTTTGGCCAGAAAAAAAAGGACTAGATAAATAAAAATAATAACCAGGGCGGTTCCGAAATCCGGTTCTTTGAAAATGAGCGCCAATGGCAGAGCCAGGATAATAAAAGAGACAGCTATGTCCAAAAACCTTAGCTTTTCGATCCGATTGGAAAAAAAGGCCGATAAATATAATATAATAAAAGCCTTCATCACCTCCGAGGGCTGGAGTTGAAAAAAACCCAGCTCGATCCAGTTTTTAGCCCCGTTAACTGTCTTACCAAAAATCTCGACCAATACAAGAAGGGTGAGACCAACTAAATAAAAAACCCAGCTGGTACCGCGGAAAAGCCGATAGTCGGCCAGAGAACCGGCCAGCATGGCGGCAATTCCAATTAACGCAAACACACCCTGTCTTAAACCGAGATTAACATTGTTCGTGCCAAAGACCAGGCCGTAAATAACCGCCGTGCTGGTGATAACAAAGAGAACCGGAATAAGGGCAAGTAAAATATCGAATGTTTTGATTTTTTTGGACATAACTTAAGCAAATAGACAATTAAGCCGGTAAGCTGGTAAGCAGTGGATTACGGATTTGATGGTGGACGATGGATGATGGAAATTGGGTATTGAAGATAAAAGTTAGGAGTTAGATTCTGTCTATTTTCTATCTTCAGCTGCCTATCATCAAGTTCTCTCGCTTACTTGCTCATAAGCTTCTTTATACCAATCCAAATCTTTTCCGTATCGATACTATATTCTCTTTCGCCCTCAACCGCACCTCTCTTATTTTCAATGGTAGTAGCTAAAACTTCTCGGCTAATGAGCACCGATGCTTCCCGCATTACATTCTCCATAACCTCTGATTCGGTTTGATAATTAACCTCGATTCGATCTTCAACTTTAAAACCGCTCTCTTTTCGTAATGATTGAATATTACGAATCAACTCCCTGGCATAACCCTTAAGCTTCAATCTCTCTGTGACATTCGTGTTAAGTTTCTCGACTTTTGCCCATCTTGTTTCTTCGACATTAATCTCATCTTTCAAGATATCTTCGAATTCCGGTGACAATTTATCACCGACATATTCATAATATTCAAGCGGCTGCCGAATTTTCATACCAGCCTTAGCTCGCCATGACAACGCCGATTCTACGTTGCTGCGAACCTGCTGCATTTGCTCTGTCAATTTTCCATCAATTATTGATTGGTCAGCTTCTGGAAAATTGACCAGATGGACAGATTCTTCACCCGTCAGATTTTTATAAATCTCCTCAGAGATAAAGGGCGTAAATGGTGCCATTAATTTTGATAAAGTGACAATAATTTCATACAAAGTATGATAAGCCTGGTTCTTATCTCCATCATTTTCGCTCTTCCAAAACCTTTTTCTTGACCTGCGAATATACCAGTTGGAAAGGTTGTCAATGAATGGAGGGAAAAGACGCGCTGTCCGCATAAGATCATACCTTTTCATACTATCATCAATCTGTTCAATAAGTGTATTTAACTCAGATAGTATCCATCGATCCAGAACGTTCCCATCCCCAGCTTTAAGCTTTCCACTTTCAGCCCTTCGACCCTGCCCAGGGCTGGCTTTCCATTCGTCTATGTTGGCATACAGAACAAAGAAAGAATAGGAATTCCAAAGCATACGGAACATTCCGCGATGAAGTTCAGCCATCTCCGATTCCTTGAAATTTAAGTTTTCAGCCATCACCACAGGCGAACTCATCAAATAAAACCGCATTACGTCGGCGCCGTATTTATCGAACATGGCCGTAGGATCAGGATAATTCTGCAAACGCTTCGACATCTTCTTGCCATCTTCAGCCAGAACTATTCCGTTTACGATGACGTTTTTGAAAGCAATGCTGTCCTTGATCGCAGTCGAGAGAACATGAAGATAATAAAACCAAGCCCTGGTTTGATCAGGTCCCTCTGCTATGTAATCAGCTGGAAAACTTTTTTCGAATTGTTCAAAATTTTCAAAAGGATAATGAATCTGGCCATAGGGCATAGAACCAGACTCAAACCAGCAGTCTAGAACATCCGGCACCCTCTTCATTGTGCCCTGGCATTTAGCACAGTTAAAAGTTATTTCGTCAACCACATCTTTATGCAAATCTGTCACTTTTTGCCCACTTGCTTCTTCCAAATCAGCAATTGATCCTAATACTTTTGTCTCATTACATTTATCACAGCGCCAAATTGGGATCACCGAAGCCCAGAATCGCTGTCGTGAAATTGACCAGTCCCTAGCACCCTCTAGCCACTTGCCAAAACGACCATGTTTAATGTGTCCAGGAGACCAATTGATCTCCTTGGCTAATTCCAGAAATCGATCTTTAATTTTTGTCACTGCCACGAACCATGAAGAAGTAGCATAATTTAATAGCGGCGTGTCGCAACGCCAGCAATGCGGATACGAATGCTCATATTTTTCTTTTGAAAAAAGTAGATTGTTAGAAGCTAAGTACTTAATAATTTCTACGTCTGTCTTTTGAACATCATCGATCGGTTTAACATGCATGCCAGCAAATTCTCCAGCCTCTGGCTTAATGACACCATCCATGCCGACATGCTGGATAAAAGGCAAGTGTTCTCTCTTACTCAAGTTCATATCATCCTCGCCAAAAGCTGGCGCAATATGAACGATACCGACACCTTCGTCAGTTGTCACAAATGGGGCTTCATAGATTTTCCAACCGTTTTGACGATTTTCTAAATTTTCTTGTTTAGCATAATAGTCAAAGAGGGGCCTATAAGCCCGACCCATCAAGTCAATCCCCTTCATACGTTCGATCACTTCGTAATCCCTGTCCTTTAGAATCTCTTCTGCTTTTTCGTCAGCTAGTATATAGTCTGCCGCTGTTTGTTTCTCAGTATCGGTGATTCTTACTTTAATGTAGTCAATATCACGACCGACAGCTAAAGCCACATTTCCAATAAGAGTCCATGGTGTAGTTGTCCAGGCTAAGATAAATGTATCGGGCTCGTCAATCAGCTCATATTTAGTCGTCACAGAAAGATCTTTTACATCTTTGTAACCTTCTGTGACCTCTGATTGAGACAGTGTAGTTTCACAACGCGGGCAGACATGCATTGATCGATAGCCTTCATAGATTAGTCCTCTGTCCCAAAGTTGCTTAAAAACCCACCAAACTGACTCCATATAGGATAGATCCATCGTTTTGTATGAATTTTTCATATCAACCCAACGACCCAATCTTCGAATCGCAATTTCCCACTCTTTGGTATAACCGGCAATCTTTGTTCGACAAACATCGTTAAATTTTTTGACGCCAAGCGCTTCAATATCTTTCTTTTGTTTGATACCAAGTTCCTTTTCAGCGATATTTTCGATTGGCAGTCCGTGACAATCCCAACCCCAAACTCTGGGTACTTGATAACCCTGCATCGTCCAGAAACGCGGAACAACGTCCTTCATAACACTTCCAACGATATGTCCATAATGAGGAGTACCAGTAGCAAAAGGAGGTCCGTCATAAAAACTATAGAGAGGCGCGCCATTTCTTATCTCTATCGATTTTTCAAATATCTTGTTGGTATCCCAAAAATCGAGGATCTCCTCCTCAACTTTTGGCAGATTCATTTTGGCGTCAACTTCCCTGAACATAATGCTATAATACAGGATTCAGAGGTCAATTTCAACGATCTTGCTACGCGACATCAAGCCGGAGACAATTTTGATTGAGCTCTTGGGCAGATCAAAATATTTTGATAATAATTCAATCAACGCCTTGTTGGCCCGGCCCTCAACCGGTTTGCCCCGAATCCAAACCTTGAGGCTGCCATCTATCGCCTCTTGAATTTGCTCCACCTTAGCCCCCGGGACAACTTTAATACTGATTTTCTTCATCTTTTCTACCGCCGTCTTTCTACGTCCCGCTAACGATTTAATTTTCGATAACTTTTGTCTTGTTTTTAGCAACGACACTCCGCTGCGCAAACAGTGATCGAACAGGTCGCGTCTCCACCGCTCACCATTCGATTTAAACCGGTTGCCGCTACTTCCCGAGTATTTTGTCCCCCCGATGTCTTGTTGATTATTTATAGAAGATGTATAGTAGTATTGTATTTATTAAAAGGAGGGTTATGAAGACAATCGCGCTTGTTCTGGTCGTTATTGGCGCTCTCAACTGGGGCCTGGTTGGAATACTCGACTTCGACCTGGTTAAGGCGATCTTTGGCGACATGACAGCCATTTCCCGTATCGTCTATACCTTGGTCGGATTGGCCGGTATCTACGTTTTGGCCACGGGTTTCGGCAAAACCGAAAAACCGGCGAAAGCCTAGACGGTTAACAAAAAGCGATCGCAAAATGATCGCTTTTTGTTTTGTTTGACAAATAAAATCAAAGCTGTCAATATTGTTTTCTTTTTCAAAAAACTTTTAGCCGTTTTGGGAAGCGTGGTTGGTTTTTTGCTCATCAAGCGCCTCATTAACCAATTTATCTGCCAGCCTGTTCTCTTCCCTCGGCACGTGGATAAATTTTACGTCGAGTTTGAAATCTCCTGAGAGATTTTCAATTTTTGAAAACAGTTCTTTAATATGTTCCTGCTTAACCTTATAATGACCGGAAACCTGTTCAACGACCAGCTGGCTGTCAAGGCGGCAGACAATTTCACCGCCATTGCCGTTGTGTTCCGTAAACCACTTGCTTTTTGGCAAAACCTCAAAAGCCTTGATCAGGGCACGGTACTCCGCTTCATTATTTGTGGCCGTGCCAATATACTCTTTGCATGAATATAAAACATTGCCTTTCTCGTCGCTAAAAACAACGCCGATTGCCGCCGGACCGGGATTGCCCCTGGAACCACCGTCGGTGTTGATAAAAATACGTTTCATAAGCCCAGCCCTACCTTGTTTTTGACATTGTTGAGCGTTTTTTCGGCCAAAGGCGCCACTTTTGCGCTTCCTTGCCCTAATATTTTTTTAATCTCGTCTTGATTGCCCATAAAGTGCCGGTAACGTTCCTGTATCGGCTTCAAGAATTCAACCACCGCTTCCGCCAAAGCTCTCTTGAAGGCACCGTAACCCTGACCCTCAAACCGGCGTTCAAGATCGGCAACCGGCCTGCCCGTTACCTCGCTGAAAATATTCAAAAGATTTGTCATAGCCGGTTTATTGATTCCCGCCTTAATTTCTTGGCCGGAATCAGTCACCGCCCTCTTAATTTTATTACTGACCGTCTCGGCATCATCAGTCAGGGCAATATAGTTAAGGCTGGAGGACGCCGACTTGCTCATCTTCTTTAAGGGATTGTCTAAACCCATGATCCGAGCCGTCGTTTCCTTGATAACGGCTTCAGGCATCGTAAAGGTTTGGCCATATTTATTGTTAAAACGTTCGGCCACATCGCGGGTTAACTCGACGTGCTGTTTTTGGTCCTCGCCAACCGGCACACAGGTTGCTTGGTAGAGCAAAATGTCGGCCGCCATTAAAACAGGATAATCAAAAAGGCCGACAGGGATACTGGCGTCCGTTAATTTATCTGACTTATCTTTGTACTGGGTCATCCTGGCAAGTTCGCCCATATATGTCTGGCAGTTTAATATCCAAGCCAGCTCGGCGTGTTCCGGCCGGGACGACTGGACAAAGATTGCCGATTTTTTCGGATCTATTCCGGCCGCCAGGTAAACGGCGGCGATCGAGAGGATATTTTTCTTTAATTCGAGCGGATCTTGCGGCAAGGTGATGGCATGTAAATCAACGACACAAAAGATGGCTTCGTCAACCCGATGCTGTAAATCTACCCAATGTTTAATGGCGCCAAAATAGTTGCCGATATGCAAAACACCGCTAGGCTGAACGCCTGAAAAAATTCTTTTTGTCATACACGCCTTCAATTAATTAGCTCAAAGATAGCCGATTGGTTCGGATTATACAAGCTACTTATAGTTTCTCAAGGCAACAGAGGATTGAAGTGTTATAATTGCCCGCCTGGTCACTGGCGCGCTATCGTAATTCGGGGTTTTCGAAACAAGAGTGAATTTGACATACGGCTGGGAGTTCCATTTGCCATCAAAGGGGGCAAAGCCATTTAAAACGAGGCTTGAGGCATAGCCCGAACGCGTGGTAAGTTTGTCGGCGGCAGTCATAGTCGAAACAAAACCGGCCGCATTATTCAAAAGGCCGGGGATGCTGACGGCGGGAGTGGCGCCAGCCGCTGATGAAAGGGCGTAAACCCTGGCATTAACATTCGGATCCCCGAAGGCATAAATAACTTTATATGAATCTTTGGAGAAAGTAACCAGGGTATTGGCCGCACCGCTCTCGGCTGTCGTGTTATTGACGGCTTTACAAACTTTAGTATCACAAAAAAGCATTATAACCCCGCTGCTGTAATCATTATTTTCAAACCTGACGGTGGTTTCGCCCTTGGCGCTCCGTACATTGCCGGTAATAGCGTCGGCTAATTTTCTAGTGTCGTCCGCTGTCTCGCGCATCGCCTTGATTTTTTCCTGATAAGTGGAGGATTGGGAAATAATACCGGCTGTCATTACCATAATAGTGGCAAAGATAGCTGAAGCGATCAGTATCTCAATCAAGGTAAAAGCCGACTTCCCCGAGCGCAAAGCCTGAAGCACAAAACGTTTTTTTATTAAATGCCTGTATATTTTTGTTATTTTCATATCCATGTCTACCGCTCAATAAGGTCGCGTCTAAATATTCCCGCTTCACCCTGCGCGACTAATAATTCGGCCGCCAGTCAGTCAACAATTCGCTTACTTCGACGCTTTTGGTATTGTTGTTCCAATAAACAATTATTTTAATACGCAAAGCGTTCTTATCGCGCGCGATAGCGTCGCCCGGAATAATGCTGCTGATTTTTTCGATCTCCGCCCGACGGCGGTAAATGGTGCCGTCAAGGTTAAAATTGGTCTCTGCTTCGTTCTCGGCAGAGTCCCAGACAAAATTACCGTTTTTCTGAACATATCCCGACATCGAACTGACGTTTGACCCGGCCATAGCCAGAGTTAGGCTATTGATATTATTGCCGGGAGTGCCGTTAAACCAGCTCGAATCCCTGGCTCTTCGAAATTGTTCAATACCGTCCTGGGCCAGATAGTAAGCCTGGGTTTTTTCGCTCATTTGCCGGCTGCTATCCGTAGTCATTTTGCCCACTGAAACCAGTGCGGTCAGCATCATTGAGATAATCAGGCCGGCAATGAGAACCTCCAGGATACCGAAACCGGGCTTGTCACTATGCTTCATAGAATATAAATCATAAAACACAGCACGGGCTTTCTCTAGAATTTTTACGACTTTTTGCTTCATCTTTTATATTTCATGTTTATAAACCTTACTTCGCCCGGGCAGAAAACGGATCAATCTTGATCCAGATTTCGGCCGACAAAGCCGGCTTGGCTGAACTGTCGCTAAGAGTAACAAATTTCTCCGCCGCTCCCGGCGCCAATGGAATATCGCCGGAGACGGCATCAAAGTGACCGCACTCCTGGTCCGCCGTTTTGCAATAGATATTGGCGTAGTTGGCATAAGCAACCGTTTGACCGGCGTTCAGGCTGATCTGTTTGACAGTTTCCGTCTCCGAACCCTTTTTTCTCTCCAATCGGACAGTTTTTGCGTTTGTGTCAACTACCGCCTGGTAACGGTCATAACCCTTGTCCGGGTTTTTAGCCTTCAGACCAACCTGGCTGACGATTGATTCTATTTCGTACTTACGGTTTTCAAAATCCGCCCGTTTACCGAATTGGGAAATAGAAGGGATACCGGCCACAGCCAGTATTAGGACAATGCCAGCAACAATCAATATTTCAATGAGGGTAAAGGCCTTTGTTTCAGCTTTTGTATCTTGTGTCATGTATCAGGTATCACGGGACTCAAACCAGCCCTGCTTGCTACATGCTGCACGCTACATGATACGGCTAATATCCCAACATAATCTCTCCCAGGTACCATCTGATTATATAGTCGCCATAAAACAAAGTCAGAATCAGGGAAACAATCAGGAACGGGGCAAAAGGCAGCGCATCCTTTATCGTTTTTTTCTTCAATACAATCACGGCCAAGCCGACAACAGCGCCTAAAACAAAAGCCAAGAATAAGCCGACGATTGTTTTGGGATAACCCAAAACCAGCCCCATAACCATGCCGATCTTGATGTCCCCCGCCCCCATCCATTTCTCTTTTGACACAAAAACCGGTATGGCAAAGATACCGCCGCCAATAATTCCGCCGATCAGAGAATTGGTAAAACCCAACCCGTCAAAATACCAGCTACCAGCCAATGACAGTATCAGGGTTATCCAGACAAATTCTTCCGGCACCAGTTGGGTCATGAGATCATGGACAAAAACGACCACGAGAAGAGAGAAAAGAATGGCGTGAAAAAGAAAACCGGCAGACAAACCCCAAAGCGAGAAAAGTAAGACAAAAATAAGCGCCGTGCCCAATTCAACCACCGGATATTGCCAGGAAATATCCGTTTTGCAATAACGGCACTTTGCCTTCAGCAAAATAAATGAGATCAGCGGTATTAAATCGAACCAGCTTAGTTGATGGCGGCAATGCGGACAGCGCGACCGGGTTTGGCAGATAGAGCGAAGATCGTCCAGGCGAAGAATGACTACGTTCAAAAAGCTGCCGATAATTAAACCAAACAGAAAAATTATTGAATACTCAATGGTCATGTCCTGTCCTAATTAAACCGATCGGGCAGTCAATCACCTCACCCATTAGAATCACGAGTAAATGGGTGAGGGTCAGAAAGCTCGACCGATGTTGACGTAAAGCTACGCTAATCGTTCTCAACCCAAAAGTTGGTTGTTTTATCGCCGCTTGTTGGAAATATCGTTCCTTCGCCCAAAGCCGATGGCATCTTCTTTTTTATCTCCATGTCTTTTTCGTTCTCTAGCACGACAAACAAACCGAAATTGGCGCCATTGTCGTCTGTTTGATACATATATGGCGTCGTCTTTATTGGATCTTCGGGTATGTTCTTGATATAGTCGGATATCAAACCGGTGTTGGTACTGTTAGCTATAACAGCAATTGTCGCCAGCTTATAAGCATTGGGGTTTTGGTCGGAAAAATAAACTTCCAAAGCAGTTTTAATTTGGTGCAGGTCGCTTTTTCTCATGGCGTCCCTAGCCTTGGCTTTTGCCCCGCCGACAGCTACCAAAACCATCGAGGCCAGAATGCCAATGATAGCAATAACAACAAGAAGCTCGATCAACGTAAATCCCGCACCCGAATGAACCCGGTTTGGGGCATGACCTCTTTCTCTCATTTATTTCCTCCTTTCACTCTCAACAAAACCTCTAGGCTGCATCGACCTTCCGGCTGATTCAATTCTTTTCACAAGCCAAACTTGCTTTTTCATCACTGGAAAAACCGCTGTCTGCCAGATTTTGTTGGTTTGAATTACTGCAATAGATTGTTGTTCCTTTTTTATTGTACCTACCCCAAATAGCGATTTTTTTACTGCCGTTGCCATCGGTTGAAATCCGGTAGTGGTACTGCTCATAAGGATAAAGAGGATGAAGGGGCAGATTTTGAATAATTTGAGTACCAACAACCTGCCACTTTGTCAGGTCCAAGCTAGTTGTCCAGCCGTTTGTATCGGCGAGCAAATTACCGTCTCCGACTACCGCCCGAAAATTACTCGCCACGCTGCCGATATCCCTTCTGACCTTCACTTTGGACGCGTTAGAAAATATTCCGGTTGATTGGATGCTGAAAATAACGATTATAACCATCACCAGAATAATCAATATGCTCCATTTTTTCATACTTTATGCGATAATAATTACCAGTTTTTGGTACAACCGGTCTCTTTGCAAGTAATAGTGTTGGTGGTACTTTTTGCAACAAATGTGAACGTGCTGCCGCTGACGGCCGTGTCGGTGGCACTGTAAGCCCATGTTCCGCCATCGCTGCTTTTTCCGCTAACAGTCGGCCAAACGCCGCTGACGGCCGAGCTGCTGCAAATATTGGCGGCCGCAACCGGTGCCACGTCTGTAGTTAAACTGACTGTCCCATCCTCTGTTGTGCAAGTCACCGCAGCTCTGGTGGCGCTGCTCAAATCGGACAGGAGCTTGCTGTCATTTGCCTTTTGTCTGGCACCGGCAACGTTAGTAATAACGACAGTTGCCAAAATAGCAATGACGGCGATAACGATCAATAACTCGATAAGGGTAAAACCCTTCATCTTCCTGTTCATTTTCTCCTCCTAATTATTTTATCGTCTTAAATTAATATTTTTGCGTCGTCCCGAATTATCTCGGGATCTTGTCCTAATGATCCTGAAACCGATTCGGGATAACCCAATAGCCTGACCGGAACCTGATCGACCCGCACAGGACGACAGCCGGCTATTACAAGATATAATAAGCGAAGCTTTTAACGCATTGAAAGTCTTTCGGAACGCTCGTCATCCCCGGGCGCTATCATGTCTTGTTATACGTCAGGAATTCAGTGCCTAAAGCTTATTGCAACCTTGTTAAATTATATATTGGCAATAAAATAGCGAAAACCAAGAAAGCCACCCCTGCCCCTATTATAAGCAAAACAATCGGTTCTATCAATGAAGAAATGGTTTTTATTCTTGTGGATGTTTCCTCTTCATAATAATCGGCCACTTTACCCAAAACCTTATCCAATTGGCCCGTTTCTTCACCGACAGCTGCCATCTGGCCAAGAAGCGGCGGAAAAACCGGGTTCTTAAGCAATTCTCGCGACAAGGGTACGCCCTTTTCGACTTTATTCATAACCACGGCAATACCATCTTCGTACAATTCGTTTTTCATCATAGATGAAGCGGTCTTAAGCGCATCAAGAAGCGGAATGCCTGCCCCGATCAGCATTTGCATTGTCCTGGTGAAGCGGCTAATATAGACACCTTCGAATAAACCTTTCATTCCCGGCAAGAGAAGCTGGACACGGCTGACCGTCCTTGTCCCAACCTCGGAAATAAGAAAGAAGCGCAACAACAACCCCGTAACAACGATGAGAATCAAAACTATCCACCAATCGTTAACAATAAAATCGGAGAGAAAGAGCAGTATTTTTGTCGCCATAGGCAAATCGGCGCCGGCTTGGTCGAATAAGGATTTGAGCTGCGGTACCACCGATACCATCATATAAGTGCCGACACCAATCAGGGCTAAAAGAATAAAAGCCGGATAATACATAATGCTTTTGACTTTGCCGATAAAGTTGTTGTCGTTTTCGAGCTGCCTGGCTAGCTGTTCCAGGACAACGTCAAGCTTGCCTGTCGTCTCGCCGGAATTAATGACGCTGACAAAGACCCGGTCAAACGCTTGCGAATGTTTTGAAAGGGCGGCTGAAAAGCTCTCGCCCTCCTCCAAGTCTTTATAAATATTCTGGTATATGCCCTTAATGTAATCGTTTCTGGCCTGGGAACTGACAATTGTAATCGCCTTAACCAAAGGTAAGCCGGCCGAAATCATGGTGGCAAGTTGGCGGGCAAAAATCAATTTATCTTTTAATTTGAATTTTTTATTCCAAAAAAGCAGGGGGGAACCCGTCTTTTTTTCGGGCACAACATCAAGAGCAATCAGGTTGTGGCCGACCAGAATTCTTTCGGCGTCGTACCGGTTTGCCGCAGTGACCGTACCGGTCACAACCGACCCTTTAACATTTTTGGCTTTGTATAAAAAACGCATAATTCAAGCGTGGAAGCACTAAGTGTGAAAGAGTATTGAACGGGAACCTATCATCGGTCATCCTCTATACTTTCGCACTTAGAACTTATTAATACACCATCATCTTAAAACTTTTTGGATCAATTGACCAAGACAGGGCATCCTCAAGCGTAATTTCGCCGCGCGAGACAAATTCCGCTAAGACCTTGTCCAAACTGATCATACCCTCCGAAGCCGAGGTTTGGATAATATTGGGAATTTGGAAATTCTTGCCTTCGCGGATTAGGGTCTTGATGGCCGGATTGGCAATCATTATTTCGGCCGCCATAATTCGCCCGCTGATTCTTGGCACCAGCCTTTGCGAAACAACACCGAGAAGAACCGACGCCAACTGATTGCTGATCTGTTGCTGCAAGTGCGGCGGGAAAACGTTAACAATCCTGTCTGCCGTTTGGCTGGCGGAATTGGTGTGAAGCGTGGTAAAGACGAGGTGGCCGGTTTCGGCCATCGTTAGGGCGGCATCAATGGTCTCCAAATCCCGCATCTCGCCAACCAAAACGACATCCGGGTCTTCCCGCAAAGCCGAGCGGAGAGCGCGGGAAAAGGTGTTCGTGTCCGTCCCGATCTCACGTTGTGAAATAATGCTTTTTTTATGCTCAAAAACGTATTCGATCGGGTCTTCGATCGTGATGATGTGCTTGCGCTGTTCCTGGTTAACCTTATCAATGATGGCAGCAAGAGTGGTTGATTTGCCTGCGCCCGTCGGGCCGGCGATGATAACAAAGCCCTGGCTTTGCTGGGTAAAATGTTCTAAAATCGGCGGCAAACCAAGTTCTTTGAAGCCCCTGATTTCTTTCGGAATGAGACGGAGCGAGGCAGAGAGACAACCCTTTTGGTAATAAACATTTACCCTAAAACGCATATCTTTGTAACCGAACGAAAAATCTACTTCTTTTTTTTGTTTTAACTCGGCAAGTATAGTTGCGGGCGTGAAGGCGGCCACATATTCGGCAACTTTTTCGTTATCTAAAACCGGAGCTTCGGGAATAGAGATCAGTTTGCCATCAATGCGGACCGTGGCGGTAATACCGACGCTAAAATGCAGGTCGGAAGCTCTTTTTTCCACCGCAAAATCTAAATATTCCGCTATGGCCGAAGCCTTCTTCTCTAGCACTTTCCCTCCTGGTCATTAGCTGGTTAAAACCATCATAGCATATAGACGGTTAAAGAAACAACGACGGGGCATTTCAAGTGATCAATTGTTCGTCGTCGCCTGCAGGACCTCATCAATGGTGGTAACGCCTGACAGCGCTTTTAGAATTCCGTCCTGTTTCATCGTGATCATACCGTTGGCCAGCGCTTCCTGTTTAATTTCGTTTGCCGGCCGCTTGGCTGTAGCCAGTTCTTCAATCTTCGGGTCAATTTCCATAACCTCAAAAATACCAACCCTGCCCTTAAAACCCATTGAACACTGCTTGCAACCTTTGCCATAATAAAATTTCAGTTCATCGGGAATTCTTGCCCGGTCGAGACTGTTATTGGGAGCAATGCCCCTTAATTCATTCTTGACTTCCTCTATTAGGCCGGAAGGCACCCTCATCTCTTCTTTGCAGACAGGGCAAATTTTGCGAACCAGTCTTTGGGCAATAACCAGGTTAATTGAAGAAGTGATTAAAAAGGGCTCGATACCCATGTTGATCAAACGGGGCAAAGCGCCGGCCGTATCGTTGGTGTGAAGGGTCGAAAGCACAAGATGGCCTGTTAGGGCGGCGTGCGTGGCCATACTGGCCGTTTCGGCATCGCGAATCTCGCCCACCATAATAATATTAGGATCCTGGCGCAAGACGCTTCTAAGACCCGAAGCAAAAGTGAAACCGATCTCCGGCCGTATTTGGCACTGGTTAACGCCCGGGATTTCGTATTCGACCGGGTCTTCCAAGGTAATAATATTTATACCGGGAACGCTGATACGGCTGATGATAGCATAAAGTGTTGTTGATTTACCGCTGCCGGTCGGCCCCGTTGACAGAATAATGCCCCACGGCTTGCCGATTGCTTTAACGGTCAATTGAAAAGCACTGCCCTGCATACCCAGGTCTTCAAGGGACAACACGCCGCGCTCTTTGTCTAAAACTCTTAAAACAATTTTTTCGCCGTTAACTGTCGGTAGAAAGGAAACACGAACGTCAACCTCCCTTTTTTTGAACATAATGTTAAAACGGCCGTCCTGCGGGGTCCTGGTTTCATCAATTTTCAGTTTGCTTAAAATTTTAATACGGCTGGCAAAGGGGGGGGGAAATTCGATTGGCAACCGGGCGACTTCCTCGAGAATGCCGTCTATGCGGCAGCGGATGCGCAGCAATTTTGCCCCGGGTTCGATATGGACATCAGATGAACGGCTGTTTACCGCATAATTAATAATGGCCGCAACCATCCTCGGAACATAGCCCTCTTTCATAATTCTATCCAAAACCTGCTTATCGGCAACTTCTTCGCCATTCAATAAGATACTCAAATCTTTTTCTTCCAGGTCCTTCGATTTTTTAGGCGACTGGTCTTTGGCGCCGGGAAAAACTGTCGCTTGTTTTGTATCAACTTGGGCATTCTCGATCTTTCCTTCATTTGGCTTTTCGGGTACTTTTTTATCCGTGGCATCCTCATCGTAAGAATGTTGATCTGAAGATCCGGCAGTGCCGCTTTTGTCTTGTTTTGGCTTAATATCGGCAGTCTCCTGGGTTTTGGTTTTCGTTTCAGTCATAATACCGGTTTGACTCCCCTGTTCCGGCTTGGCAGTTTCGACAACTTCCGTTTGGATAAACTTGCTTAACTCCGGCCGCTCGTCAACCGTGAAGGCGGGTTCGCCCTTCCGACCAAAAATAGAGTCAAAGATACCATTAAGCGTGATTTTCTCGTCCGTTTCGTTCTTCGGCTCCTCCTTGCCGGTCGCAAGCGGCCGGCTGATTGATTGTCCCGATCTGGTCTTTATTAACTGGCCGTCATAAAGTCTCATAACATAGTCAATGTCGTCTTTCGAGGTGCTGAAGAGTTCAATTTTGATATTGTTCTCCCGCTCCAAAAAATCAATAATCTTGCGCGTAATGCTTGAATCGGTTGCTTCCGCCGCTGCCAGATAGCCGCCGGCACTGTTTTCACCGAAAATGACAATCCTATACCTGGCAATAAAGTCGCGCGGCAGTTTTTTGAGATATTTGTCGAGAATGGTTTGATTGCGTAAATAAACAACCGGCAAGCTTCCCCGTTTTAGCAACAGCGTCCGCTTTGTTTTTGAGTTGTACTGTTTCACGGCCTGGCGAAAATCGGCTTCTCCCGTTACAAAAAGTTCAATACTAATATTCCTTTCCTCAAGGAATTTGGCCAAACCCTTAGCGTAGCCGACCAGCAGGTCCGAGGGTGTAGAAATTGCCAGGCGCACGACATTATTTTCAACGCTAAAAGGGATGATGCTATATTTAGCCGCAATTTTTTCTGGAATCATCTTCAGGGCTTTTC
Organism: uncultured Candidatus Saccharibacteria bacterium; assembly: GCA_964529405.1. Classification (GTDB taxonomy): domain Bacteria; phylum Patescibacteriota; class UBA1384; order XYA2-FULL-43-10; family 1-14-0-10-43-13; genus CAZGWE01. The sequence goes on along the minus strand of CAZGWE010000008.1, from coordinate 8,395 downwards.
CGGGAATTTCGACATGGGAAAGGGAGATGTAAGGTAATTTTAAGAGAATACTGTAGGCTTTGTTTATGGTTTCCCGTGTCACAAGCCGGTTTTTGAGAAGGAAAGACTCAACCTCACGGTTGGTCTTAAAATGCTCTTTGAGCTTCTCGGCGTCAGTCACGCTTATAATGTCTTGTAAAACAAAGACATCCAAAATTGACTGGCTGTGGTAAGGATTGTCAATATAGCCAGTTAGTGCCGGGTTGCTTGAACGGATTGGGTTGGACATATAATACTCAAATCAAAAAATCAAAACGATGGACAAATATCTACTATTTGATTACTCTGCATCGTTAAAAGGATTTTCGCGGCCCATCTTTTCGAGCGGAATTGGAATGGGAATGTTGGCGTTATTCTCGAGACCGGAAATCAGATCGCGCGCTTCGGTCTTAATATTTTCTATGTCAACCGGCTCATAACTTGCGGCAATCTGGACGGTATTGACCGTGACGCTCCCGGTCTGGTTCCAAAGCCAGAAAAACCCTCCGGCTGTCAAAACCATGACTATAAATCCGCCCGATAAGTAAAGTGTTTTGAGGCTCATAGTTTTACTCCTCGCCGCCTAAGCCCGCCGAAGCGGCACCCGTACTGGCCGAAGGGCTCGCTGCCGACGATGATGATAGAGATGTGTTCGCCCGTTTAAACGCCTCCAGCTGCAACGTCATAGAGATCTTGTCCTCCCCGCCCATTGACAAGGTTATTGCCTTGGCGTTCATATAGCGGATGTCTTTTTCCAGCGAAATCAAAAACTGCGTCAGGGTATTGTAATCGCCGGAGCTGCTAAAGGTAATGGGCACAGAATTGGCAGAGCTTGGGGCGGTGCTGTTTGAATCGGCAATCTGGATAGCCGGTATGATCATATTGTGTTTCAAAGACAGCGCCTCCAACTCGGAAATAAGATTGGGCATGTCGACGTCTTCGGGCATCGCCGTGAGCATTTTGTCCAAAACGTCGCCCAGATCATTTATGCTGGCTTGGGCAGTCTTTAACGAATCGAGTTTATCCCGAGCCGACTCAATCTCGACGTTTGATTGTGCGATTTCGTTTTTAGTAGTCTTGTATTTCGGCAAGAATATTTTCCAGGAAAGATAAAAATTCGCAGCGATAACTATTAGCGAAACGGCGATATAAACAGAGATGTTTGATCTTTTCATTCCGTCCCCCCCGTGCTACTGCCGCTTGCGTTTTCCGCCTGTTTTGTTTTGTCTATCTTGGCCGTAATGACAACCGGAACACTGCCATTTCCCTCCTTATCAACACTAAAGGTAACTGCTCCCAGCGTTACATCGCTCAAGGACGGCCAACTTTTCAATGCCAGAAACTGGTCCGCCGCCGCCCGATAAGAACTTGTCGTGCCCGTCAAAGACAATTCGCCCTCCGTATCAATGCTGATGGTTTTTAGCTGGACATCTTTATCAATGTGCAAAAAAAGCGCCGGCATAAAATTCACGAACGAGTAGCGGCTGCTATCGGCCGCTTTTAAGCCGGTGAAAGCGGATTTAAAAGCGGAGGCTTTTCTTTCGACTTCCTTAAATGTCGGACTGGTCATTTCGGCAATAACGGCGTCTTTTTCCTGTCTTTTTTCGGCCAGAACGGTCTGCTGGCCCCTATTCACCGACCAAAAGAAGAAAGTGCCGAAACAGGCCAGCAGGGCGGCCGCATAAATCAAAACAACACCATAATTAAAAGAGTTTTCCGAAAACCGGACAATTTCCGCGTTCTCAAGCCCTGCCATTTCCTCTTTGCTATCATCTTTCATCAATCCCTCCGAGAACTACCCTCATTAGTCTTGCTTGCCACTATTTTATCGCTTTAATATACCGGCGGTCAAGAGACCGACAATAATTAAATAATTGGTTGTTAATTCTCCTTCGGCATATTAAGCGACCGGAAACCGGGCGGCCAGTTTTTACTTAAGTTATAATCGTAATTAAAACGGATGTTGTAGTTTTCATCGTTGTTCATGACATTAAAGTTATTGGCGACAAAAGAACCGGTGAAATCAATGTTTTTCTTGCCGGAGGGCACGGAAAATGTCTGGCGGCACAACACCGCCGCCCGCAGGACGACATTGCTTCCGAAGGTGCAGTTGCCGGCTTCGCTTAGCGTCGGCGTTGCGCCGCTTGCCAGCTGGTCTAAAACAATAATCCCCAGCCGGTCCGTTGCCGGATTGGCCGGCACCAGTTTGGCCCCGTCGTTCATACTAAAATTTCCTTTGACAACAATTGTACCGACACCGTAGTAGTAGGTTGTGCCGCCGGCAATGGTTAAATCTTTAACTTCAACAATGCCTGCCCCGGCATTCGGATAGGTGTGGGCCAACCAGACTTTACCGTCCGGATAAGTGTTTTTCTCTTCGGGCGAATTGTTATAAATTTCGTTTCCGGGCGCTTGCAAAAACCAGTTGCGCTGGATCGTGCCAATATCGTCAGGGCCGACAACTGCAGCTTCGTTGGCCAGATTACTGATAGCGGCGAGATACTCGGCAAATTCCGGCCCCGTCCAGGCGGCCTGGGCAGCCGGATTCAGGTTATACTTTTTTATCTTCCAGGGCGCGCTGCCATAAGGATTGCCGGAACTGACCTGCGAGAGGTTTTGGCCCCAGGTTTCAAAACCGGTCATGGTACCGAAGGTATCGCCTCTTATCAACCGCGGCTTGTTGAAAAGCGCCGCCGTTTCGATAAGCGGACTTGAATTTATGTAAGTCCGGCTCCGCAGAAGGCTTAAGCCCAAATTCAGGCCCTGCGGATCACTGCTTGAATTAGAAAAAGCGTAGCAGCCCGATTCGGCACTTTGCAGATTGCCATTATAACAATCGCTCGGCGATTGTAAATAACTTTTATCAAAGCCCATCAAATAATCGGCCACAAAATTAACGACCGACTCGTTGCCGCTCGAACCGCCATAAAACTTTTTACCGGCTTGGGTCACGGTTGTCTGGCCGACCATCACCTCCGGCAATTTGTTGGAGCTGGCTAACAGAGGCATTGGCGCAGCTACCAGAACAACCAGGCCGGCCAATATGATAAATATCATTTTCTTCATAACAATTAGGGTTATTATTCTATAGTGCAATCATAATATAAATAAGCCAAATCACTGCTGGGCGAAAAGATCCAGCGGACAAGCGGCGGGGATTGGTTTGAAATATATGCAATGCCGATCCGGGAACCTCCCGTTCCCTCCGTTCCATCCCAAGCATAGGCGACATCCTTGCCGCACTTGTAATTCGATCCGAAAACTTTTAATATCTCGTCGTCAATGGTTGCTTCTTGGCCGACAACCAGGCCGGTCATCCTCAACTCAACCCTGATCCGGTCCCCAATCTGCAATGAATAGGGATTGCCCGACTTGACGCTGATAGCCGCAAGCTGTTTTTTAATGCTGGCCGCGGCTACCTCTGACGACCCGCGCTTTACCGCCGCGATTGAACCTCTGTCGCCGTTGCAGCTTAAATTGTAGGGATTGTTGTCAGGATTATATTCGCAGGTACTTTCCCCCGCGCCGCCATCGGCTTTGAAAACGTCAAACGGCTGGTTGTTTTTAATAAAGTCGTTATTGGTGGCAGTATAAGCCAGATTAACAAAACCGCCGCCGCCGCCGCTAAACCGCAGGGGGCTGGAAAATCCGGCTTTACTGCCGCCGTTGACGGAAGCCAAACCGCTTAACGAGCTCGGATTGGTATTAAAATTAGCGGTTGAGACAACTATTTTTCCGCCAGCGCCGCCCGAACCGGCCGGTGTCGGATTGCTGCCGACACCAAAACCGCTGTCGCCGTTAGCCGTGATGGCATTGCCGGCTTCAATCACAACGCTACCGGCTCTGATGCTAAGCGCGCCGCCGCCGGAACCGCCTACTGTGGCATAATCGCTATAATCCCCATCCCACAGCGAAGCGCCGCCGCCGGAACCGATTGAGTAAGCATTAAGGTAATCGCTACCGTCGCCGTAAACAGTCGAAGCGGCTATAGTTATTCTATTGTCTGCATTATCACCGCTGCCTAATTTGTACATCCCGCCGCGCCCGGCATGCCAGCCGCCGCCGCCGACGCCAACTTTGCCGGTATTGTTCTGCCCTACCGATGACCCGCCGCCCGGCCCTGCACCGACATTAAAAACTCCGTCTGACCCCGCATCGCTGACAATAAATTCTTTTGCCCAGCCGGGATAGCCGACGCCATTGAGGTCGATGCCGTAATTGGCGCTGATTTTAAGCTCGCCGGCCGCATCCAGCGTTAAACCGGCGTCAATCCTTTGCGGCCAGTCAAAAGCATTAGTGTTAAGGCCCTTAGCGCTGTATCTGGAAGAGAGAAAACGATAAGCGGTAGCAATGCTATTGCCTAAAGGGCTGGTCGCCTGGTTGCCGGTCGAGCCGTTTTGGAAAATAAAATCAAAACGGTCCGTCCCGCCGGTATCAACGTCGCCGTCCCCGCCGCCAAAATCGGTATCGAGATACAAATAGGGCTTGTAAGCGGTTTTTATCGCGTTGCTGAAATTAGCATAAAGGCTATTGGTATTAAAGAGGTAATATTCAAAATACATATGGCCGCGGTCGGCAGCAATGTTGTCGTTGTCAATCAGGCCGGTAGCGGAGCTGTAGGAATAAAGGTAACCGTTCCATAAGGCGCCGTTGCTGTCCGGACCTGTCCACTGCGTGGGCGTGACGGTATAGACTCTGGCCCTGAACTTTATCTTGGCGTCGCCTGTCTTATCGCCGAAGGAAAAACGGACCGGCACATATTTGTCTGCTCCCCCTCCGTAATTGCTAAATATCTCCCCCCAGCCGGATCGAAAAACGCCAACATCGCTAACGCCGTCATAGCCGCCGCTACCCCAATCGCCGCGCTTATAGACCATATCCCAATAGCTGCCTGAACCCGAGTTGCACTCGGCAATATTGGTGCCCAGACCGCCGCCGCTTTTCTTGCACACCTCGATCATAACGGCGTCGTCAACGTCGCCGTCGTCAACAGTCAGCCAAATGCCTTTATCTTTAGGAATAGCCAAAAAACCGGTAAATCTCACTCCCCAGTAGTCGCCGGCATAAAGCGGCCGGTTTATTTTGCCCTCGCGGTCGGCCATCGGTTGGGTTACCTTGGCCGTTGATTCGACATTCAGGCTGTTCAACTCCTGGCTGCCTTCAATGACAGCCGTGGTGTTTCTTAAGACCAAACCCTTATTTCTTATATTATAAGCTGTTTTAGTCGAACTGGTTTTGGCGCTGTAGCTGTAGTAACGAAAATCAAGTTCATTATTATACTCATCGTTAAAAGGAATGTTCGGCCATTCGTAAATATCGCCGTTCGGATCTATGACATATTTACGTTTTTCGCTCGAGCCGCCGTCTATTGTGATCGTATTGCCGACTTCGGTAACACCGGCTTTTGTTTCTTGCGGATTATCAACGACGACTATTTTTAAAGTTAGAACAATCAAAACCAAGCCGGCAATCAGCATCAACCAGCGAAAATATGTTCTTACTCTAAGAACATCGGAGAGTGTCTTTTTTCTCATAACCCCTCGCTTTTAAAACAAAGATCCTGCTCAAACTGTTGCCATACCATTAAAATTCCGCCGAACAACAGCTCCTGTTTTTATTATAACCAAAACCCGCTAAAACAGCAAATATCTCGACAAATTCGATGGAACACGGTTAGATCCTTGCTGTGGAGGCGCACGCCTCCACAGCAAGGGGAATTGAGAGACGCCTTCACCTCCGCTCTGGCGAGCCGAGGCTCAATGCCGTTGCCTGGGACGGCGGCGCGGATCCGGCCAGCCTGGCCAGTCCGGCGAGGCCGAGCCCCAAGACGCAGAAGAAGATCATGGACGCCGGGCTTCCGCAGCGCCTGGCGGATCGTCTCGCGCTCGGCAAGTAAGCGGGTGCGTGAAACGTGTTCCGTG
>CAZGWE010000008.1:0-2446 GCA_964529405.1 uncultured Candidatus Saccharibacteria bacterium | reverse complement strand
GAATAGCATACCTACCTCCAGCCCTTGAAACGATTGGAACAGAAACTCTGACGGTTTGCATCTCAATCGCTTCAATCTTTATAAGAATTTTACTACAAATTATTGCTCTGTGTCAACAAATTACGTCGTAAATCCGGAAATTGAATAGTATGCTTATGTTCAGGTCGAGAGTCAACTGATTATAGCCTTAGGCCTGAATACTCTCTCAGGGTTTTTAGGGTTGCTTGGACGGTTGCATTATCGGTGTTAACGAGTTTGATGTTTGAAAATCTTTCTGCTAATTTCGTGATCACCTCATCGGCCCAGGACGGGGTCAGAACTTTTACACCGGAAAAATCAATCTCAATTTTTTCATTTTCCTTAAGGTCTCGCGTAAGATAAGCCGACATCGCTAAAAAGGCTTCCCGACCAGCCGGACGGGAAATTAACAACTCGCCGAATTTTTTCAATTCAATTCTCATATTGTTTTTTCAATAATTGCCAAAGTGCCGTTAATTGACCGATCTGCCACACCAATTTCCATTGTATCATTAAGCGAAGCTTTGGCTTTGCCCGAAATAAATGTAAGGTGATATTTTTTAAGGCTAATATTTTCCTTGACAAACTTTAAGCCATTGCCGCGGTTCTCCGGTGCCCGTCCGGAAATTTTCTCAGTGAAAGCGACTTTCAAGGCTTCTGCATCGTTATTGATCTCAGGCTTGACTCTTGACAGGGTTACGAAAACACCTCTTCCCCTATCGGCCAAACCAAACACCAATTTTCCATCTTCCCAACTATAACCGAAAAATATGCCAGAAACATCTGGCCAGTTGCCAAGATTGTGATCGAATGAATTGTTGCCGATCTCTCCGGCAATTGCTGAAAGAATATAAACATCTTCCTCAGACAGTTTTGATGACATTCGAAGATCTTGAATATTTTTTCTAATCTGGCTTGAAAAACATCTCTTGTTTGGCAATAGTAAGATTCATCGGCAGGTTTCTCGCCCGAATCAGTAGTACACCAACTATAGACTAGCTTTTCCAAACTTTCTTGCATTACCATCATAATACTAGAATGATGTCATTGAATCAATAAAAATCCCAACAATCATCATTGGGATTTTTATGGCAGGGCACAGTGGAGCATGTTAGAAACTTTTATCTCAATAGTTCTGGTTCTAGCTTGTGTTTTGCTCCATAAAACGAGAAAAGCCCGAGCGTGCGCTCGTGAGTGCGGGGTTAAGCGCACGCTTGAGCTTCGCTCGGGCCGGGATTGGCCAGACTTGTGCCGACTTGCTCTTGTAAGAGCACTTCTGCGGTGGTCACTTGTAGATGATGACCCCGCCCGAGAAGTGCTGGTGGAAGATCTTCCTTGCCCGCCGCTAGGCGTGGCTTGTAGCGGAGCGGAAAGCTTTTAAATAGTTGATTTATTACAGAATATGTAATGTTCCCATACCTTAGAGCCGAAATAGCAATGTCGCATAACTACACATTATGCGTGCGTTTTTTGCGATTTTAGCAAAAAAGGAAAGCGCATAATGTACTTGTTATGCGATCGTTGCAATGGAGCGGAAGGAAAGTGGGGGGTACGGGGACCCGCTTTCCTGGAGCGGATCCTTTCGGCGGTTCGCTTGTAGTTTACGGAAAGCAAAGATAGTTCGTGCGGAGCGAGAACGCTAAAAAGAAACTTCCTCTTGTTTAAATCTTGAGATAGTGCCGGTTTCAAAGGTCTAAAAGTACCGGCGACAATAATTCGTACTAAACGCAGCCACCTTTAATATCCAAGGTGCTGCCACCGTCCAATCATCAAAAAAGCCAGCGACCCGAAATCAAATAGTAATTTCCTAGGAGCTGGCAGTCAAATAACATATGGATAGCTAAACTTCGTTAACCGCAGTGGCATCATGATCGCCCAAACATACTTGGTTGGTCATGTCCCAAAAAAGCCAAGAAACATGGCTTGTATCTTCTTGGGGTGATTCGCTTGTCATAAGTTTTCTTATATTCTCACGATAAGATCGCTGCGACTTATCATAAGCCTGTTTTGCTGTATTGCCCTTAGCTAACGAACTTGCCACTAAATTAGACGGCTCGAGGTAAAGTCCGGCTGTTTTGTCGTTTAACGGTCTTGTGACATTCTGCGTTTCATAGAAAAAGATAAAATCATCTCTATATCCGATATAAGCTTCTGTTCCACAAGCAACGCAACCCCCTCCCAACTCCTTGGCCGATCTGCAAGACACAGCATAAACAATAGAATCTTTTAGCAATGCTTCGTTTTTCCCCAATTGAACCAAGGGCTCATTATTGTGACCAGTCACAACATCATCATTGCCATGACCGTTTAAAAATACAATTTCAGGAGAAAACTTTCTAACGATGCTCGAGAACTCTTTTTGATTTGCTCTTTCTTCTTTGAGATCAAATACTTTAATGTTGTTCCGCTGCTTTATTTCATCTAGGAC
>CAZGWE010000007.1:29827-39209 GCA_964529405.1 uncultured Candidatus Saccharibacteria bacterium | reverse complement strand
CAGGAAAATTCTGCCGGGGAAATTTGCAAAGTCGGATTATCTATTGACAAGCAGTGTGTGAACAGGTAGAGATAAACCAAAGCTAAATTAATAATTTTCGATAGGAGGGCGATAGAGAAAAGAAAGGTTACTGTGATAAAAAATAAAATATTTTGGTTGCTGTCATCATCCCCAATTTCTCGTAAATTGAAGGCGATGAGAATCAAAAGGACTATTGTTCGTTCTGCAGCAAGTTTGATACTGGCTGCTTTATTTGTGACGCCCTTTAGCCAGTCGCGAGCGGTCGATACGACCTTAACTGCAATGGACAAATCGGCTAGTGCCGCTTCCAGCATCACCAGTTTGGGCGATGTGCCGCGTTTTAACTTTCTGGGACCGGCTTCAGACGGCTCAAATCAGGGCGATCTCGAAATGCTTCGAGTGGCACATACCACTGCCGGTTCGGATTGGGCAGATCCGCTTAGCGCCAATGTCGGCGAGCGTGTCGCCTTTATTTTTTATTTCCACAACGGCGTCCTAGGAACTACGGCTCACAACACTACTTTGCGGGTTGATTTACCAAACTTTGAGACCAACCAAATCAAAGCCAAAAGCTGGCTTTGGTCCAATGAAACCGCTCCAATTTCCGATACGGTGATCAACGGCGTCATCAAGGGTAACTCCGGTGCAACTATTAACCTGCCATCCAACGGCCGGATCGAATATGTGCCGGGATCAACAAAATTATTTACTTATGATACAGGCAAACAGGTCGTAAAGACCTTGCCTGACGGCATCATTCTAAACGGCGTTAACATTGGCGATATCCAGGGTTGCTGGCAGTTCTCCGGTGCCGTGACTTTTTTGGCCGATCTAAAGGGCCAGGCTTCGTTGACTTTGAATAAGGAAGTAGCGGAACCATCCGGCAGCAACTGGCAGAAAGATATCACTGTCAATCCCGGCGCCGTTGTGGCCTATCGTCTGACTTTGCAAAATAGCGGCAATATTACCGCAACCAATGCGACTGTTTCTGACCAGCTGCCTTCCTATATGTCTTATGTGCCAAATTCAACCAAGATTTGGAATTTAGCTAATCCCAATGGCACGACCGTGGCTAATGGCGGGGATGTTTTCGGCACTGGTATTTCGATTCCCGATATGGCAGCCGGGGCTAACGGTGTAACTTATGTTACTTATCAGACCAGAGTTGATCCTAATATCCCGGCCGGCTGGTGGGCGCTCAATAATATTGCACGGGTTTTCCTGGCCGGCGTTGAGCAGGATATGGATCAGGCAACCGTGCGTGTTTTTAGTGAGAAACTGGGCCTAGCTATAGAAAAGGTTGTCGTTGCCTCGGATGGAGGCCGCCGAGAGCAGATCGATGCCGTGCTAGGCGATACTGTTACCTATCAAATTACCGTTGCCAATACCGGCAACGTGGCACTTAATAATGTTATTGTTCGGGATGTGCCGCCGGTTTTTGCCTCTTTTGTTCCTGGTTCTGTTCGAATAGGTGGTTCAACTGTTGCAAATTCCGACCAGCTTGTCAGCGGCACGGGTTTCAATATCGGTACCCTGCCTGCCGGTGCCTCAAAAGTTATTACTTTGCAAATTAAGCTCGAAGGTTGCCCGCCAATTGGCGGATTCCAACTATTGAACACGGCCTTCACCCGAGCCGACGGCATAATTGAAATCTCCGACACGGCCACCGTTGTTGTCAATGTTGTTCAACCGGCTTTGCCGACCAGCTTTAACTGACACGTCAGCGTGTCGTCCCGCACGTGATGCGGGATCCAGACAATATTTATGGGAAGGAGTATGATAGAATTTCTAAGTTACCTAAAAACCAAGATGAAGTATGTTCTGGGACTTTCCCTGGTCTCCGCTGTGCTTTCAACTATTATCTTGCCGGCAGTTTCAACCAAGGCTGACGGTCCGGCTTTCAACTTTCTGAATGGCGACCGCGAGCTTTTGACGGGAAGGAACGAAACTAAAGGCGAAACTGTCTGGAAAGATCCGGTTGCCGGGAATACCGGCGATGTTTTTGACGGGTTGGTTTATTACCATAACGGCGTTCTGGATACCACGGCAATCAACACCCGGATCAAAATTGTAATTCCAGTCTCAACTACTAATAAAACAGCTGTTTTGACGGCTTCTATTTCAGCCGACAATGCCGCGACTGCGACCGACACGGTCGTTAACGGCAATGTTGTCGGCCAATCAGGTTTGACTGTTAATTTGGTCTCCGATGCCGACCTCTCGTTTGTACCCGGGTCTGTCCGATGGTTTCCGAATGTGGGACAAGATGGCGAACCGGTCAACTCTGTGGCCTTGCCGGCCGGCGTCAATGGCGACGATCTTGTTTCGGCCGCCGGTTTAAATATCGGCGATATCCAGGGATGCTGGCCGTTTTCCGGTTATGTCGCTTTTAAATTCAAAACCGTCGCCAAAGTGGTCCAGCCCAGTTTGACACTGCAGAAGACTGTGCGCAACGCCAGTAATAATGAACCTCAATCGGCCGAAAACACCTCTGCTAAACTTAACGACATTGTTGAATTTAATTTGGCGGTCGGCAATAACGGCACCATTCCCGTTGACAATATTTTTGTCAAAGATGCCTTGCCGGTAGAGCTGTCTTTTGTTCCGGGCAGCTTGGCCCATGTTGCCGGCACGGTTGTGACGCCAAAAAGCGATACCGAGGCCAACCAGCTATTTTCAACCGGACTGGCTATGGGACACCCTTTAAATCCGGGCGAAACGCACAATTTCCGTTTTATCGCCAAGGTTAGCACCGGCGTTACGGTCGAAAAAACAGTCACCAATACCGCTTTTGTTATGGCCGATGCTATTAATCTCTCCGATACGGCCACGGTTACTTTAAGATCGGTCCTAGCTCTCCGGATTGAAAAACACAAGGGCGCTGCCAACACTACTTCCGGTAAGCAGGCAACGGCCGCTACTATTGACGGCCGTGCTGTTTTGGTGCTCAATGCCAATCCGGGAGATGAGATTGTTTACAGTTTGACGACAATGAGCGTTGGAGGTGTTACCAGTAAGTATGTTGTTTCCGACGACATTTCCGATATTTTGCAGGGCGCTGACGTGACCAAAATCTCCGATAGCGGCCAGATAAATAACTTGATTATCAGCTGGCCGGCTATTGATCTGGCCGAGAACCAGCCGCTTAATTTTACCTTTACCGTCAGGGTCAAGAATCCGCTTCCGGCCAACCCGCCGTTCGACGACAAACTGGTTAATGTTTACGGCGACGAAGTCCATGCCAATATCTTGCGTCCGGTCCCGCTTGCGCCAAAACTTAAGATTGAAAAGCTGGTTCGCAATTTCACCTCCAGCGAAACAAGCTTTGCCGACCAGAATGAAGCCTTCGCCGGCGATATTCTGGAATACCGTCTCAATTTTGCCAATGAAGGAAACGGGGCGACCGACCAGATTAAATTCAGCGATGTTTTGCCCCCCAATACTCAATATTTGAGCGGCACTACTTTAATTTCCCGCAATAACAGTTCGGAAAAAACGCTGCTTGACGGTATCACCGGTGCCGGCATTAACCTTGACCAGATTGCGGCGGGGGAGAGCGGTTACATTAAATTTAGGGTTAAAAGTTCGGATAAAATTGCGGTCGGCGAGGTTCTGGTCAACACTGCCTTTCTGTCCCGCGGCAGCGAAACAATCTCCGACACGGCCAGAACCAAAATTAAGGCTGCTCCGACGCAAGTCATTCCGCCGGTTGAGGCGCCAAAATTGCCCCAGACCGGTCCGGCGGCAGGAGCAAGTTTTGCTATCATTTTTGTCCTGGGTGTTATGTTCTGCTACGCCAAACATCGCAATCTGCTCAAAGAGCAATTTGAAGTTTTCAATTTGGCCACTGACGTAGCTTGTCTCTAAGAAACATTAAAAAATCACCCTGGAGAATAAGGGTGATTTTTTTATCTAAATTTGATAAGATTTGGCTATGGATTTGAAATTCCGCCTCGAAGAGCTTCGGGGCAGGTTAAAAATTGATCGAAAGAAAGCCCGCATAGCAGCAATTGAGGGCGAAATGAATTCGCCCGATTTTTGGTTGGATGAAGCTATTGCCCAAGCCAGATCCAAAGAGCTAAAAAATTTAAAAGACGAGGTTCGAAAGTTTAGCGATATCTACGACATCGCCCAGATTGCCTCCGAGGAAGAGCTGGAAACTCTTAGGGGCGAGATTCTTCAACTGGAGACGTTGACTTACTTTAGCGGGCGCTACGACGACCATAATGCCATTCTGAACTTTTACGCCGGCGCCGGCGGGGCGGATGCCCAGGATTGGGCGGAGATGCTGCTTTTTATGTATATCCGTTGGGCGGAACAAAATGAGGCCGCGGCTGTGGTTTTGGATAAGTCAAGGGGTTCGGAGGCCGGCATTAAAGGCGCAATTTTGGAGATTACGGGTTCATACATTTTCGGCAAGCTGAAGGGGGAGTCGGGCGTCCATCGTCTGGTCCGCCAATCGTCCTTTAACGCCAAAAACTTGCGCCAAACTTCTTTTGCTCTGGTCGAGGTGATGCCGGAGATCGAATCTTCGGGCGAGATCGAAATAGATTCAAAAGATTTAAGAATCGATGTTTTTCGGGCGAGCGGTCATGGCGGACAATCCGTCAATACGACCGATTCGGCCGTCAGAATAACCCATACGCCAACCGGCATAGTGGCGACCTCGCAAAACGAACGAAGCCAATTGCAGAACAAAGAGACGGCCATGAAAGTTTTGCGTTCTAGGTTGGCTAAATTAATGATTGAGCAGCACAAAGAAAAAATTAACGAAATCAGAGGGGATTTCTCCGCTCCTGAGTGGGGCAACCAGATTCGCTCTTATGTTCTGCATCCCTACAAAATGGTCAAAGATCATCGAACCAACTATGAATCCAAGCAGCCCGATGAGGTTCTCTTGGGTAACCTAAATAGCTTTATCGATGCCGAAATTAAATGGCAAAAGGACAAAGAATAAGCATGAAATTAGGTCACGAGAAAGACTTTCGATCAACTCCTGATTGGCCGTATCACATCTCGTGTGGTGGGGTGGTTTATCGAATAGACGAGAATAAAAATGCTGAAGTACTGTTGTTGCATCGAAGCTCGAGATTTAACAGCGAACGTGGTATCAAGGGCAATGAATCATGGCACTTGCCAAAAGGAACAATGGAGCATGATGAAACCGTTATCGAGTGCGCGGTTCGAGAAGTAGAGGAAGAGGCTGGAGTTAATGTTGAGGTTGAGGCCTACATCGGTTCGCACACTGCGGACTACATGAATCAGGGGCAACGCTTTGTTAAGAGCTTCCACTATTTTCTGATGAAGTATTTGAGTGAACATCCAACCGGCATGGACTATGAACATGAATCAAAAAAGTGGCTTCCGTTCGATAGAGCACGCGACCTCCTTGAGTTTGACAAAGAGGTAATTGATAAAGCCAAAGAGGCGCTGAATAAGATATTGGCTGACGGCTAGAGGCATGAAAATAATTGATCAAATTAAAAAAGATGCAAGGGGATTGCTTTTTGGAGCGCACGGTTCTCATGATTGGGATCATGTTGAACGGGTTCGTAATTTAGCCCTACATATTGGTCGGTGCGAGGGTGTTGATTTGGAAATTGTTGAACTAGCAGCATCTCTGCATGATATCGGCAGAGAAGAAGAGACAAAGTCAAAAGGCCAAATTTGCCACGCTGAGCACGGTGCAAAAATAGCAAGGGAAGTTATGAAAAAGTATGATATTCCCTCTGATAAGATTGAAGCTGTTGCTCATTGCATTGAATCTCATCGCTTGAGTCGAGGCAAGAAGCCCGAAATCATTGAGGCAAAAGTGCTGTTTGACGCTGATACGCTGGATTCGATAGGTGCTATTGGGCTGGGTAGATTATTCTTCTTTGCCTCGGTGATTGGAGCGAGAGTACATAACAACAAAATAGAAGCGGGCGGCGATTGGGAGTATAGTCGCGAGGACACCGCCTACAAATATTTTTTAGAAAAACAGAAAGATGTGCCAGGTCGGATGTTGACTAAAGAAGGTAAGAAAATTGCTAAAGAGAGACACCAATTTATGGTTGATTTTTTCGACAGAGCAAACAAGGAGATGGAAGGATTTATGTAGAATGTAAACTTTAGATGCTAGAATATCGAATGCAGATAGAACATTAGTTCTCTCTGTTCTAAAATCTATAATCTATCTTCTAAATTCTAATCATGGGCCTGTAGCTCATCTGGTAGAGCGCAGCATTCGCATTGCTGAGGTGAGGAGTTCGAGTCTCCTCAGGTCCACCAAGAAAAAGAGCAGTCTAGCACTGGTCTTTTTTGATATACCAAACTGTATTGGGAATTACTTGGTTGATTAATGAGGAAGCGTGCTAACGGGATGGTCGGTTTGGATGCTTTAATAATAAGATTCAACAAAACTGTTGTTTTTCTGTCTTCTGTATGTTGATTTGGTTTCGTCGTTATGATTACATAGTAGTATGAAAACAATTGACTTTGAGAATAAAATCGATCGAAATGAGCTAGGGGAGATGACCCAAAAAATGTTTGGCAGTCTGGTTAAAGCCGTTGTTGATATTAAAAAGGAAATAATGGTAGTTGATGCTGAAATGCACGCCGACGAAGAGGCCTATCTGCTAGAGAATGGTTCCAGACAACAAGACCTTTGGGGAATAAATTTGTATCCGAAAATGACAGGCGACGATTTCGTCGAATTTGATTCAATGATCAATTTACGGCCATCGCAAGGAAACAGAAGCCGTAGTATTGATAATCAAGAGACTCAAAAACAAATAATTAAAATAGTTGAGGGATGCATTAAAAATGAATCTGATTCACCACAAAAATCTTGATCAACAAAAGTGGTATGATCTGTCCCTCGCCGAGCAAATGGCTAACATTGGCAGTGAGGTAAACAGAATCATCATCTGGAAGAACAAGGGCAACGCAGAATACTCCAATTTGGCTTTTGAGCGTTTTTTAGAATTGATCGATCTAACTGTTGAAGATCACAAAAATCGACACAGATTGAAGGAAATCCTGCGTGTGCGAGAGATGCTTGCGAATTGGTATTCCGGCGACAATAAGTACGGGTCAACTGATGAACTTTGGCAGAAATACTTCTTTGCTTATAACTACCTAGCTAGAATAAACCGATAGATAGTTTTTTGTAAGACAAGAATCGAATACTTTTTAGGTTGATCTAATCCGGCAGACTAAATGCTTTATCGTCAAATTATTTTCATTTTTGGAAGCGCCCTCCCATTTACTTTCCTGATCATCGCTGATTTGGTATATAATGGTAAAATGAAACTATCGAAAGAAATTCGCTGGAAAAATTGGCCGTATAAAAATACAACATTGCTTTTGGCTAGCTTAGTTCTATTTTTCTATTTTTTACAATCTCCTGAAATTCAAGGCTTTATTAAAGCCATCGGCAGCCTTGGCTATATCGGGAGCTTTATCAGTGGAATGTTTTTCGTCTCGATTTTTACTGTTGCTCCGGCTTCGGTCATTATCTTTGATGCAGCAAAAACACTTAATCCGGTTTTTGTTGCGATAACTGCCGGTTTAGGCGCTGTAATTGGTGATTATCTGATTTTTCGATTTTTAAAAGACAGAGTCTTTGAGGAATTAACGCCATTGGTCAAGAAAAACGGCGGCGCTTTTTTAGGCAAACTTTTTTCCAGTCCGTTCTTCGCTTGGCTAATTCCGATATTCGGCGCTTTTATTATCGCCTCACCATTACCCGATGAATTAGGCATTAGTCTGA
Source organism: uncultured Candidatus Saccharibacteria bacterium (assembly GCA_964529405.1). Taxonomy (GTDB): domain Bacteria; phylum Patescibacteriota; class UBA1384; order XYA2-FULL-43-10; family 1-14-0-10-43-13; genus CAZGWE01. The sequence continues at coordinate 31,435 of CAZGWE010000007.1, read as the reverse complement.
TGGGAATATCCAAAATAAAGAATTGGCAGTTTCTTTTAGTTACATTTTTACTTAATTCGGTTGGAATATTTCTAGTGATAATATTATCCAGGTCGCTGTAATCTTATGACCTAAAGGACAAAAAGAACTCAAACGCAAAAAGGCCTGAGAACCTTTCGGCTCATCCGAGATCATCGTTCAATTTTTTGACTGAATTACGACCCGATCTTTTGATCATAAAACAGGAGAAAAAGAAAACAGCCCATTTGCTTATTACAATCCTGTCGCCAACTCTAAAAGTGTTTGCAAGCGGTTGATTTTATATCGTGGGCAATCTTTCGAAAATACGAACGCAACGATTATGAGTACTACGAGATTATCAAAAATAAGGTAATTGAGGAAAACCTATTATTTCCCTAATAAAAAGAAAACCTCCTGCTTTGACGAGACGCCTTACGGTATCCCAACGCGAGGAGGATTTACTTCTTGCGGACGCGATTACTCGCGACCGATTAAATATTACCGTGGCGGGAGTGTTTTGTCAATGTGCCAGGAAATATTTTATCCAGCATTGAAAAAATCATATAAACTGATTCATATTCGTCGCAAGTCACTAAAGTTGATACGCAACGCATTAGGTTTATTTACCAAGCGCAAAGTGATATTCTAAATTCAGTAAATTGTAAGCCTATCGAGGAATAAATATGTCCACTGAACAAAAAAGATTGTTAGAAAAACAACTCTGGGCTGTTGCCAATGTTCTTCGCGGCAAAATGAATGCCGATGAGTACAAAAACTATATTTTAGGCTTTATCTTCTACAAATATCTGTCCGAAAAGCTAGAGCTCTATGTCGACAAAAAACTGCTTGCCAGTGAAGATTTCAAATTCGCCGAGATCAATGAAAAGACCAAAGAAGGGCAGGAATATTTAAAGCATATTAAGACAAGCTGCATTAATCATCTTGGGTTTTTTCTTAAACCTGCAGAACTTTTTTCCTATCTGGTGGCAAAAGGTAAAGGCAATATCAAAGGTGAGAACTCGTTTATACTCGAAGATTTGAAAAACGTTCTGAACACCATTGAGCAAACTTCGCGCGGCACTGCCAGCGAGGACGACTTTCAAGGTCTTTTTGATGACGTAGATCTTACTTCATCCAAGCTGAGCGGTGGAAACGGCCATAATAGCGAAAACAAGAAAAATGATGTTATCGTCGAAGTCCTCAGCCTCTTAGACGGTATTGATTTTAAGCTTGAAGACGCGAAAAGCGATCTGCTTGGCGACGCATACGAATATTTGATCGGCGAATTTGCAGCCGGTGCCGGCAAAAAAGGCGGCGAATTCTATACTCCTGCCCAAGTTTCCCGATTGCTTGCACAAATAGTATCACAAGTTAAAAAGCGCTTACGCTCCGCATTTGACCCAACCTGTGGTTCAGGTTCGCTCCTGCTTCGTCTCAAAGATTATGCCGAAGTAGCCGACTACTATGGGCAGGAACTCAATCAGACTACCTATAACCTTGCCCGAATGAATATGATTTTGCACGGCGTGCATTTTGATCATTTCAAAATAAAACAAGGCGACACTCTAACGGATGACTTGCATGAAGATCTAAAAGCCGAGGCTATCG
>CAZGWE010000007.1:21633-29690 GCA_964529405.1 uncultured Candidatus Saccharibacteria bacterium | reverse complement strand
CGACCGTTTCTCTCAATATGGCCGACTTGCGCCAAAAGGAGCGGCTGATTATGCCTTTGTTACTCATATGCTCTATCACCTGGCCGATAATGGCACAATGGCGATTGTTTTGCCTCACGGCGTTCTGTTTCGTTCAGGGGCAGAAGGTCAAATCCGCAAGCATATTATAGAAAAACAAAATTATCTCGATGCAGTCATCGGGCTACCGGCAAATCTCTTTTATGGCACATCCATTCCGGCCTGTGTTTTGGTATTTAAAAAATGCCGCAGAGAAGACGGTGATATTCTTTTCATCGACGCTTCAAGGGAATTTGAAAAAGGCAAAAACCAGAATCGCTTGACTGATGAAAACATCGCCAAGATTTTTGAAACTTACAAGAATCGGACGGAGCTAGAAAAATATTCCCACAAGGCAACTTTGGATGAAATCCGAGAAAACGATTTTAATCTAAATATACCACGCTACGTCGATACATTTGAAGAGGAAGAAGAAATTGATCTGGTTGCGGTATCAGACGAAATCAAAAAAATCGATAACGAGATGATTAATGTCGACGCAAAAATCGCCGGCTTTTGCGAGGAACTTGGTATTAGTTCTCCGTTCCCAAGAAAGGAGTGAAAGATGTTTGATCCCAGAAAACCATATAATGATTTGCCCGTGTTACCGCCTGATTTTAATTTTGACGATATAGAAATTTTGAAAAAAGTTAACAAGGCGAACATTCAATTGGCATCTTTAAATAACTCGTCAATAGCGATTCCAAATAGTACATTACTTATTGAGCCATTGTCTGTCAGAGAGGCAGTTGCAAGTTCGGGTATTGAGGATATCAACACGACTGTTAGTGAAGTATTTCGTGCAGAATTATTTCCAGACAAGGAAATGTCAAAGGCTCAAAAAGAAACTTTGCACTACACTGAAGCGTTGAGAGAGGGATATGAGTTGATTTTGAAAAACGGGTTCTTGCATACAAATTCTTATATTTCCATTCAAAAGGTTCTTGAGCCAAATAAACGAGGAGTCAGGAAGTTGCCAGGCACAAGCATTAAAAATGCCACCACTGGTGAAATTCTATATACTCCGCCAGAGGGCGAAAAAATAATTCTGGACTTGTTGGGTAATTATGAAAACTATTATAATGACTTTTCCGATGACGTTGACCCGTTGATTAGGATGGCTATTTTGCATTGTCAATTTGAGTGTATCCATCCCTTTTATGACGGTAACGGCAGAACGGGAAGAATATTGATGGTCTTGTATTTGGTTCTAATGAAAAGACTTAACTTACCGATTCTTTTTATTAGCGGATATATTCAGAAACACCGGTCAGACTATTACCGATTATTAAGACAAGTAACAGCAGAAAATAGTTGGAAAGATTGGGTGATGTATGTTTTGACTGCCGTGGAGACTCAAGCTCATGAAACTGCAGATACAGTGCTTAACATCAAGAGATTACAGGAGACGACCGCCATCGATGTTAAAACCAAAATCCCAAAAATATATTCCCTGGATTTAGTAAATTATTTATTCGCCAACCCGTTTTATAATCAGGCTCAACTTTCAAAGGCGTTAGATATTCACCACAACACTGCAATGAAATACATGAATTTGCTTTTGGAAAAAAATATTTTGCAATCCTTTAAGCACAAAAAGGAAAAGATATATTACAACAAAAAATTCTTAGATTTGTTGGACTACTGAAAAATCGGAACAAGAATTGTGATCATCTTTAACATCGATCACAAAATATTGTATATTTTGTGATCGTATGATATTGTCAAAATATATTACAACTCAATACTCCACAACTTAGATTCAAAGAATTTAGCCCCAACAAACTATGCAAAATGAAGAAAAAATTATCAAGGTTACAGCTGATAGCGGTGCTAGTTTGAGAAAGCTGCGCGAGGTGAAGAATGTAGTTGTGGTTAGCGCCGTTGATTTGGAGAACGGAAAATATAATAAGATTAAGCCTAAAATCGGCCCTGTCGGGGTGTGGGGAGTGTCCAAGTGGGGCGATGGGAGTGTGTGGGCTGGTAATGACTGTATTTTTGATGACATACTCAAGATTGTTGGGAAAAACAATATCCAAGATGCAAGGCAGCTTGAAGCTCACCATAGAAGTGGTAATGATGTTTTTGTCTCCGAAGACAGGGATGATATTTTAAGCAAGCGAGATGAATTAAAAGTCCTTGGAATTATTGTGATGTCACCGACCGAATTACAAGAACACCTGATTAATCGTGAATACAAATAAAATGTACACTTCCAAACTTAGGCTTAAAGAATTTAGCGATGAATAAGAAAATTAAAAATAATATTAAAGAACAGAAGAACATAGATATTAAGTTGTTGTCCCCCCAAATGGTATTATTCTCGAATCCGTTGGTACTTATGGCTGCTTTTAAGGGTGGCAAAAGAGCAGAAGCGGCTCAGTGGTCGATAGAAATTCAAAAAATGCTAAAAGGGCTGGTTAAGAGCATTTTAGCACTTGAAAACATCCTAAATCTGCACGCCAGTGGTAAAAAGTTATACCTAGAAAAGGCCGAAGTGCAATATGATCCCGATGATGAAGAGTTTTTAATCACCTATACTATTGATAACGCGATTTTACGAATTTATGCATGTCTGGATAAAATTGCTCAGATGGTTCGCTGCTATCTCGAACATCCTGATAATGGTGGTAAGTTATTATTAATAAGTCGCTGTACTTGTCATGATACGGAAATGGGAATAAAAGAGTGTACATTTGGTTCTCTCCTAAAATATCTCCAGAAATATCCCGGGGGTCGTAATTCAGTTGTTGTAGATGCTTTAAAAGAGCTTAATCGAAATAAGTTTATAAATATTTTCCAGCAAAGACGAAACGAGTTTAGTCACAGAATTCACAGCGAGGACAATACTATGGGGCTAACTACCAGTGTCGCCGTAGAGCACAAAGGCAAATTAGTGGAGACAACCTATTCTTTTATGGTTAAAGAGAAACATCCGAACATTTATCGGGTTGAGTTGGCTGAAGCAAATAATGCCATTGTGAAGTGTCTGTCAACAATATTCCCGATCATTTTTCCTCCAATAGAAAATTTAGTATTAACTAAAGATGATGAAAACAAACCTTCCAAAACTTAGATTCAAAGAATTCACTGACGAATGGCAAGAAAAAAAGCTTGGCACAGTTGCTGATGTCCGTGATGGCACGCATGACTCTCCGAAATATGTCGCAAGTGGCTATCCGTTAGTTACTTCCAAAAACCTGATGAAAAACGGTGTGCTTGATTTGGAGAATGTTAGCCAAATATCGGAAAACGATTTCAAGAATATAAAGAAGCGCTCTGGTGTAAATATCGGCGACATCCTATTTGGTATGATAGGAACTATTGGTAACCCGGTCCGTCTTATGTCAGATAACTTCGCGATCAAGAATGTTGCCTTAATCAAAGAAAAACAGTCGCTTGAAAATAGGTTTTTGATTCATTATTTAAACAGTCAACCAATTCTGAAACAATTTCATTGTGATAATACAGGTAACACTCAAAAATTTATTGCACTAGGTGTTATCAGAAACCTAAAGGTCAATATTCCACCTTTACCCGAGCAGCAAAAAATTGCAGAATTTTTGATGGCGGTGGATGAAAAAATATCTTACCTGGAAAACAAAAAAACTCAATTTGAAAAATACAAAAAAGGCGTGATGCAGGCGATTTTCAGTCAAAAAATACGTTTCAAAAAACCCGATGGCTCCGACTATCCCGACTGGGAGGAAAAGAAGTTGGGAGACATTTCCGAATGTTTGGATAATAAACGAAAACCAGTAAACGAAAATGATCGTTCGGTGATGCAAGGTAATATCCCATACTACGGAGCAAATGGTATTGTTGGCTACGTGAATGATTATCTTTTTAATGAACCATTAATACTGCTTGCGGAAGATGGTGGGAACTTTGATCAGTTTGCGACACGACCAATAGCGCAAAAAATTAGCGGTAAGACATGGGTAAATAACCACGCACATGTTTTAAGAGCGATTCAAAATAAATCTAACGAAATTTTTCTTTTTTATTCTTTAGTGCACAAGGACATCCGTAGCTTCATAAACGGAACAAGTCGTGCAAAATTAAATAAGTCTGATTTGCTAAAAATTAGTATAGTTATGCCAAGTTACGAGGAGCAAGGAAAAATCGCGGAATTTTTGACATCGTTAGATAATAAGGTCGATTTAATAAATAAGCAGCTGGATCAGGCAAAATTTTTCAAAAAATACCTCCTCCAGCAGCTGTTTGTGTAATAGCGAGAGATAAAGGAGGCTAATGCCCGATAAAACTCCAAATGAACCAATTGTATTAGCAACAAGGATTAAAAAAGAAGATTATCAAATAAGTCGAGAGAATATTACTGACCGACTCAGTGGGTACGCAAACCGCAATTTCTCTATTGAAAAGTTGATTGTCGTAACCGATTCAGACAAAGAATTCAAATTAAATAACGTTACCTGTGAGACAATTTTTGACTCCTACCCAACAAGGCCAACCGCTTTTAACAAAGTGGTCGAAAAACTTAACAAAACAAAACAAACCACCCAACCGCATCTTCTAACCTTCTCAAAAGAAGTAAAATTCGGAGTGGAACATATTAATACGTTAGTTGAGAAAATTACAGGAAAAGAGGAAAGGGGTGAAGGCGATAGTAGGAACATGATCGTAGTCGGTTACAAATTGAGGGACAATGTTTCAAGCGATACCGAAATGAGACTATTTGAAAACAGGGATGTGCGAACAAATGACGTCGGTATAGCCTATAAGGTCCCATGGAGTACCTTCGCATTATGGAACAAAAAATTTGTTTACGGGGATAATGAACTAAGATTAGTATTCGACGAGATATGTGAACCAGAAAACCATCAATTTGGAGAGTTAACCGTGAACATTAATGGCAATAGTGAAACAACATCATACAAAGGGATGGAGGACGGCTTAGCTATAGCTAGAATTATCCACTATAGTCCAAATAAATTACTCAATTATGAATTAATTAAGGAACCAATAGACTGGGAAATCGAAAATGATGCAAAAAGGATTCTAGAACATAAGAAAAAGTTGGCCAGAAAAAATATCGTGCTAAGCACCTTTATGAATGTCAGAGGGTATTCGGTAGAACAACTTGCGAGAGCTGATATGGTTTGGAATCCAAATTTGTCTAACTTAAAAAATTTAGATGAATAAAATCAATTTAGACGTTTTTTAGACGAAAAGAACAAATGACAACACAATCCGAACAACAACTTGAAATATCACCAAGATTCCCGCATTTGCAGGAATGACAAGTATTGTAAATAATATTTACAAAGATATTGACAATTATATTTACTCGCTTTATACTGAAAGCAGAAAAACAGTTCTCGACAAGCTCGAACAATATAAAAAACGGGGTATTTATGGGCAATGATTTGAAAAAACTTTTGTTGGAGAGAAACATTTCTCAGGAGGAGCTGGCGGGGATTTTTGGTATTTCCCGGCCTACCGCCGCCAAGATTATTAATGGCAAAAAAGAGATGACAATTTCGGAAATTAGAAAATTGGCAGAAGCGCTCGGGATTAGCACGAGCGAGGTTTTGGGCGAGGAAAAACCAAAAGAGGTAATTTTGGAAAAAAGTCGTCCCAACGAAAAAGCGAAAGTTACAGAGAGAATTAGCGTACCGGCTGAGAATGTTGAAAAATTCAAAAATGTACTACTCTATATAACTCAAAAAATCGGGGCTCTTCCCAATGTCGGGCAAACTGTGCTTTATAAGATTTTGTACTTTTGCGATTTCGACTACTACGAAAAATTTGAGGAGCAACTCATCGGTGCCCGTTATATCAGAAACCATTACGGGCCGACGCCGGTCGAGTTTGCTGCCATTGTTAAAGAAATGGTAGCCGCCGGACAGATTGAAGAAGTCAAAACCAAATTTTTTAACAAAGAGCAGACGAAATATATACCCGTTGTCGAACCGGATTTAACAGTGCTAACCGGCCGTGAGTTAAACCATATTGATGAAGAAATCGAGAGACTGGGAAACTGTACGGCAAAAGAGCTATCCGAATTTTCTCACAAAGATGTGCCATGGATTGCAACGCCAGAGGGGAAAGAGATTCCTTACGAGGCGGTGTTCTATCGAACAGATGACACGTCCGTAAGGAAGTATGATGATCAAGTATAGTCAGCATCCCAGATTTGACAGACAAATGAAAAAGCTTCTTAAGAAATATAGGACGCTGGAAGAAGATTTGGAAATTGCCAAAACTTTCACTATTGAGCTGTTTCACAATCATGTGCCGAAAATTGACAGTGGATCTATTTGGCTTATCCCAAATTTTAACCAACCAAGTATTCAGATTTATAAAATCAAAAAATTTGCCTGCAAGGCGTTGCGCGGCAAAGGTGTCCGAAGCGGTATCAGAATAATTTATGCGTTTTGTCCCAAAACCTTGGAGGTAGTTTTTCTCGAGATTTACTACAAGGAAAAAGATAATAGCGATATGGATTACGAGTTCGCAAAAGAATTTATCGCAGGGTGGACAACATTATGACAACACAAACAGAACAACAACTTGAACAAACTTTGATGACGCAATTGCGGAGGTTGGGGTTTGCGCCGGTGGAGATCAGAGATCCTTCGCTAACGCTCAGGATGACAGGTGATGGCGGTAGTTCTCGACCCAACGCCGCCGAGGCTTCGCTGGGCAGGCAAGCTCGAACGATAACAGAGAATCTTAAAATTCAGCTGGAGAAGTTTAATCAGACCACCTTTTCGGAGGCGGAGTTTTCGCGGATATTAAACCACCTCAATAAAGGTGATCGGTTTCAGAAAGCTAAGACTTTGAGAGATCGCTTTGCTCTGGCTCGTGATGATGAGAGCACTTTTTATGTCCGGTTTTTCAATATGGACCAGTGGTGCAAAAACGAGTATCAGGTAACACACCAGATTACTCAGGTCGGGCGGTATGAAAACCGCTATGATGTGACACTGTTGATAAACGGCTTGCCGCTGGTGCAGATTGAACTCAAGCGCCGGGGTATGGAGATGAAAGAAGCATTCAATCAGATCCAGCGTTACCACCGGCATTCGTTTACCGGCACGCTTTTTGAGTATGTCCAGATTTTTGTTATCAGTAATGGCGTCAACACAAAGTATTTTTCCAACAACCCGAGCCAATCGTTTGAACAAACTTTCTACTGGACAGATGAGCAAAACAACAAGATTACCAAGCTTGATGAATTCGCCACTGCCTTTTTGGGCAAGTGCACAGTTTCCAAAATGATTGCGGAATATATTGTGCTAGCTGAATCCTTGAAAATCCCGATGGTGCTTAGGCCGTATCAGTATTATGCCGTCAAAGCGATTGAAAACCGTGTTATGGAATCTGATAAGAACGGCTACATTTGGCACACCACGGGATCCGGCAAAACTTTAACTTCATACAAGGCAAGCCAGGTGCTTTCACGGATACCGGAGATTAAGAAAGTGCTTTTTGTTGTGGACAGAAAAGATTTGGACATTCAGACCACCAAGGAATTTAACTCGTTCTCTGACGGATCGGTGGACGGGACAGATAACACGCGCAATCTGGTGGCGCAGTTGGCGGACAAAAACAGGAAGTTGATCGTGACTACAATTCAAAAACTCGATATCGCTATTGGCCGTGAACGATATTTGAAAAGTTTGGAGTATCTTTCCAGTGAGAAGGTGGTGATAATTTTTGACGAATGCCACCGGAGCCAGTTTGGTCAAACGCATGCCCGAATCAAAGCGTTCTTCAAAAAAGCACAGCTTTTCGGCTTTACCGGTACGCCGATTTTTGCCGACAACAATGTTGGCGGAGTAACGACAGCTGATGTTTTCGGTACTTGCCTGCACAAGTATATTATTACCAATGCCATTTCCGACAATAACGTACTGGGCTTTGCTGTCGAGTACGTCGGGCGTTATCGACAAAAAGACGATGATACGATTGATAAAGATATCTTTGCTGAGACGCTGGTACCCGGGGTTGACACCAAAGAAGTGCTGGAA
>CAZGWE010000007.1:0-21623 GCA_964529405.1 uncultured Candidatus Saccharibacteria bacterium | reverse complement strand
CCCGCCGCTCTGGTACGGCGCCAACTCGCTGGAAAGCGCCGACCGGCTTAATAAAACTGCCGACTACGTTTTAGCTGACTGGAAACGTAAAACAAAGAATGGAAAATTTAACGCGCTGTTTGCGGTCAGTTGTATCGAGGTTTTAAAAAAGTATTACACCTTATTCAAAGCCAAAAAAGCGGATGATTTTAAGATTGCTACAATCTTTACCTATCAAGCCAATGAAGATGAAAGTGGCGATATGCTTGATGTCGACGTCTTTGCCGGCGAGGGAACGGTTGGCGACCAGCATTCGCGCGATTTTCTGGAAAGTTGTATTAAGGATTACAACCAAACATATTTAACTGTTTTTTCGACTGATCGATTCTACGATTATTATCGGGATTTGCAGAAAAGAATCAAGGAAAAGCAAGTTGACCTGGTGCTGGTGGTTAATATGTTTTTGACCGGCTTTGATAGCCCGCGCCTTAATACTTTGTATGTTGATAAAAACTTGCGCTATCACGGTCTGGTTCAAGCCTATTCAAGAACAAATCGCCTGCTCGATTCAGACAAACCGCACGGCAATATTATTTCGTTTAGGAATTTGAAGAAAGCAACGGACACGGCGTTGGCCCTGTTCGGCGATGAGAACGCCAAAGAAATTGTCTTCAAGAAACCTTACGAGAAGCAGAGGGTAGAATTTGAGGATAAGCTAAAAGAGTTGCGTCTAAAGGTTCCGACAGTTTCATCTGTTGACGGTCTGCAGAGCGAAGAGGAGAAGGCTGATTTTGTGAAAACTTTTCGCGATCTTCTGCGCATTAAGTCATCTCTTGAGACTTTTGCGGAGTTTTCGTTTGAGAACTTAAGCATTTCAGAACAAGAATTTTACGATTATCAAAGCAAGTACTTGGATATTTATGAGGAGCGGAAAGATCATAACGGGCCGGAATCGATTTTGGATCAAATTGACTTTGAGCTTGAATTAACTGTACGGGATATCATTAACTTTGACTATATAATTCTTTTGATTGCCGGATTAAAAAATATTAGTTCTGACGCTATTCGTGAGAGGAAGACAGAGGATATTCTTCGCTTGTTTGACCGGGACGTACAACTACGTAAGAAAAAAGACCTGATTAAGAAATTTATTGAGGAGAATCTGCCGAAAATCGACAAAGCTGACAATGTCGAAAAGGCGTTCAGTGAATTCTGGTCCAGCGAACGAGCTAATGTTGTGAGGGAGCTGGCTCAAAAAGAGAATATCCCGATTGAAAAAATCGAGAATCTGGTCGGCGAGTACCTATACACTCAGAAGATGCCGGAAGAACAGGAAATCGCCGATCTATTACCGGCTCCGCCAAGAATCCTGGAGCGAAAGAGTGTTATTGGTCGAATAAAAAGCGTGATCGAGAAGATAGTCGATGTGTTTGAATGGTAAGACATAAATTATTGAGGAGGATAAGGGCGGCACTTGGGGATAACCATCCTTTACTACCCCCTTTAAATTTCCTCTATCCCCTTTAAATTGGCAGAATGGTCGGAGGTATTGACAATGATAATCAGGGACGCTATAAATGAAACATACTCGGCGGCTATGGCTCAGGCTGGTCTAAAGCACCGGGTTGTGGCCTCGGGGATCGCGGGTTCAAATCCCGTTAGCCGCCCCATTGTCGGGGATGTTGCGTTGTATGACGTCAACATCCCTTTTTTTGACAAGCTGTACTAAACCTGTTATTACTGGCTTGGAGCAATGGCCAAAATGCCATATGGCCGATTCGTGGAGGGATGAGCACATGAGTAACATGGAGAAGGTGAGGCCTCGGTTGCCTAGCGGGTTCATTGAGTTCCTGCCGAGTGAACAGATCATTTTCAACCGGATGCTTGAGACTGTGCGGCAGGTATACGAGCTGCACGGCTTTAGTCCGATTGAGACCCCGGCTGTTGAACTGGAGCAGATTCTGCTGGCGAAGGGCGGAGGCGAGAATGACGACCGGATTTTCTGGTTGGCGCGTGCCGACGAGGGCAATCCGGAGATCAAGGTGCCGACCGGAACCGGTCTCCACTTTGATCTAACAGTGCCTGTGGCGCGCTATGTCGCCCAGTATGCGGACAAGCTGGCGTTTCCTTTCCGCCGATACCAGATTCAGAAAGTCTGGCGCGGAGAGCGAGCGCAGCGTGGTCGCTATCGCGAGTTCTATCAGTGCGATGTCGACGTACTCGGGACGACTGATCCCAACGTCGATGCCGAAATGCTCTCCGTGGTCAAGATGGCCTTCAACCGGCTGGGTTTCGACGCCTTCAAGATTCACCTCAACAACATCAAGGTGGTTAAGGGGGTGATCGAGGCCCTGGGTATGGATGGCTACCTTGATGCCATCATGGGCATGGTGGACAAGCTGGACAAGCTGGGCCGCGACGGTTTTGCTGCCGCTCTGTGCGAGCTGGGAGCAGATTCGGTCGCGGTTCAACGGTTCATGACAGTGATCAGCCAGCATGGCGATGCCAAGACGATGGTCAACTATCTCGCCTCTCTCGATTTGAGTGGCGAGCTACTCGACCAGGGCATCGCTGAGCTCTTCGAGGTAACTCGGGCGGTGGAACTCTTTGGGGTTCCGCCAGAAAACTGGGAGGTCGATCTGGGTATCGTCCGCGGTATGGCATACTACACTGGTACGGTGTACGAGACGTTTCTGTCCGACTACTCTGGGATCGGCAGCGTCTGCTCCGGCGGGCGTTTCGACAATCTGGCCGAGTACTACATCGACAGAAGGCTGCCAGGGGTAGGGCTCTCGATTGGGCTGACACGCCTATTCACGGCGCTTCGCGAGCTAAGCATTGTCGCGATCGGCGCAGCTTCGCCTTCACAGGTGCTGATCGCCAGTAGGAATCGTGAGGCTCTGCCGGCTTGTATTGGCGTCGCGAGTCTTCTTCGCAGCCAGGGTGTCAAGACGGAGGTGCTGTTCCAAGAGGGACTTGGGCGCCAACTCAAGTACGCCAACCGGCTCGGTGTGCCGTACGTTGCCATCGTGAGTCCATGTGATGGCGAAGTGGTTTCGCTCTCGACCTGTGTTGAGATCAAGCACATGGAGAGCGGCGCGCAGACAAAGGTGACCGTCGATGATGCCATCGCCATGCTTACCGCCTAGGTCAGAGGGCTTGGGCGTACGGTCAACACGCAAAAACAAAAACGCCCCGACGAACGTTGTCGGGGCGACTTTTTTATATTTATACTGTCACTGTTAGAACTTCTTTACTTTTAGTAATCAGCTCAATTGCTTTCTCAACTGCTTCTTTTGGCGATTCGGCTGGCACAACCATTACCCTTTCCCTTGTGTCAAGGAACTGGCCTAGTAATTTCTCACTCCAGCCTCCAGTGTTTGCAAGTGCAACGATCGGGATGTTGGCTTGGTAGGCAACTGCAATTTCTGTTAGAGTGCCAGATCCACCACTAATGGTGATGATTGCATCGCAGGATAAGACCAGAACTGTTTCTCTTCCGCCACCCCTCTCAAGTCCAGATGCAATAATTATATCGACATTCTCTTTTTCAAATACCTCTTTCGTTTTTCCATATGTAACCCCAATGGTTAATCCGTTTGCCTCTTTAGCACCTCTACAAGCGGCTGTTGAAAGTGAGTCGTAATCTTTTTCTGCACCAAAAATAAGAGCAGCATTATGTTTAGCTACCCAATAACCTACTTCTGCGGCTATTTTTTCAATTTCTTTGGAATAGTTGAGATCTGCTGCAGAACCCATCACCCCAATTTGTATCTTTCTTTTCGCCATTGCATGATTACCCATATTATGTTATATTATAATATAGATTACCAGTTGGTTTGTTATTTTTCAAGTAGATTTAAGATCTCTTCTTTATGACAAAACAAAATTTGATATTTCTTGATATTGATGGCACGTTACTTCGTCCTGATTATACGCCAAATTCTAATCAACTGCCAAAGCTAATTAAGAAGCTCGAACAAAAGGGCTTCTTGTTTTGTCTTAATTCGAATAGAGCAATGAATGATTTGAAACCACTTATTAAACAGTTTGGTATTAATGGTCCTGCCATTGCCGAGAACGGAACTTTCTGGTTTCAAGGAGATAAGATTGAATATCTAGTCGACGTTAATCCGATAAAAGAAGATATTGAGCTTCTATTAACAGATTTGTCTAAAAAATGTTCGGCGAAATTAATTTGGGCTGATACGGTTAATTTCCAATGGTCTGAAGAAAAAGACACTTCACTACTGTGGGCAGCAAATAAATTCCGTAAACTAACTGCGAGTATTCATGTTAAAACCTTTGGCAAAGCTAATTATGAATCTGCCAAAGAGCTGGCTAATTCGCTCTCTGCTCGGCTTGGAAATGATTATTCAGTATATGCTTCACCAATTTTCGCTAACGTTCTGGTTAGTCTCTCAATAACTAATAAAGGGGAGGCGTTGAGAGAGATTAAGGCAGAGTACTTTCCTGGTGCCAGAGTTGCTATGATTGGCGATGATGTTTCTGACCTCTCTACAAGGTCGGTAGTTGACAGGTTCTATGCTGTTGGTAACGCCGATCAAGAAGTAAAGACAAAAGCTGATTACGTCGCTTGGAACCAATATACAAAAGGCGTTGAAGAGATTCTCATCGGGCTCGATAACGGTTCTATTATTGTGTAACATATTAATTAGGGGAGTTCATGACAAGCTCTCAAAATAATATTGTTCAGACAATCGAAGAAAGATTAGGGGCATCATATTCTCACGATCTAGCTTCCGGCCATATGGGATCCATGATCTCTATTTTTAATACAGATCATTACCCTTTGGTTGCTAAATATTGTCGAACCGATAACCATAAAGCAGTTAAAGATATTAAGGATAATATTTATGGCTACAAAAAGTTAAGATTGATTGGAGCGAAACAGCTACTGCCAAGAGACATTAAACTGATTGAAATACGGAATGAAGTTGTTTTGGTGATGGAATATCTCGGTTTAAGCTTTAGAGCCATGGGAAAAGCTGGACAGCAAACGAACCAAAATTCGATATTTGAACAGAGATTTTTGGAGCTTGTTCAGCAGACAATCAAAAGCGACAACGGCTGCAAAAATTTAAATAAATCAATCTCTGAAGTAACTCACTATATAAAGAAATTTTTACGGCCGCTACAACCGATGCTTGATCGTAAGCTGTTAAATGCCTTTGACGCTCCGATTTCTTTTATGACCAAGAATGTGGGTCTGATGTTGCTGGACTTCACACCAGACAATGTTTTCGTAAACCAAAGCGGGATCAAATTTATTGATCCCTGGTGCCAAAAAAGCTACTTGGGCCATCCCGGTGTAAGCTTGGGACAGTTTGTCGCGTTGGCAACAGAAATCTACCGCTTGGCTGGTAGTGAAGATTTACTGAAGAGGGCAGAGGAGCTCTTGATTCCCCAGATCTCTATTTTGATGGGATCAAGTAACACTGAAACAGAAAAAGCTTATTTGTTAGGTCAGGCACTACAATTTGTTCTCTCGGCTTATGTGCGCGTTGAGAGTGATCCTGATCTTGCAGGTGATTTTGCAAAAAGGTCTGCCCAACTGCTTGGTTTGCTGGGCTAATAAAAAAAATCCCCGAGTGACGGGGAGTTACGGACTAGTGTTCTAGTATCCACTGTATGCACTCATTCAGGCCTTGAGTGACCGGAAGGGCAGAGACGAACTGAGCTTTCGCCTTCAGCTTTTCGGTGGCATTGGCGACAGCGCAGTGGATCACTTCGTTGTTGATGATGTCGGCGTCACCATCGCCAACCATGTAGAAGGTCGCGCTGGGGTAGCGCCTCTTGAGCTGGCCGTATCCAACCGATTTAGATACGCCAAGTGGTGTTGCGATGGCGATGCCGTACTTGGGGTTATAGTCGAGTGCCCCCAGTCCTTTCGGTAGTTCGAGATTTGACCCGATAGTTCCCATAACCTCTGCGGCGAACCTGCTGTCGATTTTGGTTTTGCCGTCAGGATCCGTGACTAGGGCGAAGAAAGCGATGCTCTGTTGCCTATATCCATCCAGCAGCACTAGCCTTGAGAGCGGATCAAAGTGCCGCCCTTCTTTGAGCCAGGTGGTCGAGTCGCCAACCATCGAAAGATAGCCAGAGCGTCGAAATAGATTGTCTGCCTGTTTTCGATAGTTAGAGATTCCTGCTATGTTGGCGACTAGGATAGTCTCCTGACCGTTCTGCACCACTGCTCCGTTTTCGCCGATCAGTATCCCTGTCTCTATTCCAAGAAACTTCCTGAAATAGTTCCGAAGCCGGGTGATGGGCGTGTCAGAATTAGGGACGATCATTATGCCCGTTTTCTGGGCAGCGGCGATAGTCGGCCTTATATCTGCAGTTGTCTGGTAGCACTGATCGCAAACTACTCCATCCATATCAACCATGACGATTTTCATCGTTGTTTTCCCCTTCCAGTTGTAAATTCAAAGCTAACAGATCATCAATTGGCTGTCAAATCGGCGATTATATTATTAACCATTCGGTATTTGATGAAAAAATTATTTCTCCTATTGACAAAAATCAGACTCACCATAATAATGGGAAAAGGATGGCTGGCGCCAAAATTGGTTGTCGCTAGCTACCTCGGCTGCGTCAAGCAGTCAGTGCGCACTCTGGAGGTGAAGGGAAATGGGAGTTGAACATCCGCACGCTCACGAGGGGGCCTACGTGCTCTCGTGCGACCTGCCTCTGATGGTGGGTGCATTCAAGCATGTGGGCCTGGAGACTCCGCCCCGTTCGGACAGCTTTTTCGCGGAAGTACGCGATGGGCTGGCGAGCAGGATTCAGGCAGCGTTGCCTGGTGCCGGTGTGAAGGTCGTCAATATGGACGACGTCGGCGCGAACATTTTAAAGGAGATCGCAAGAAGGGATGGTGAACTGAAAGATGCAGTCATCGTCAGTACCTGCCCTCATGTCGCGTCATCCAAACACGGCTTCACTTTGGAGCTGAATCGGTTGGTCGATATCGATGGACAGATTCTCGGTATCGGTCCGAGACCGGGTTTCTCACCAATCGAGGATCAGATTCAGCCGATCGCTAACGCGGCGCGTGACCGTCAGATCGTTCTCGTCGAGGATGGTACCTTTTCCGGGAGGACAGTGTGCTACATCCTCGACGAGTTCAGGAAGGTCAACGTGAAAGTTGGTGCGCTTGCCTTGGGTCTGGCTTTTCCAGACGCACTTGCGAGGATTCGCAAGATCTACGGTGGTGAGATCATCACGGTTGAGGAGACCGGTCTTCCGCTCGATTGGATGCCCGATCACGACTTCTTCCCCTTCGTGCCCAACTGCGGAAGAGTCTACGGTTCCAGGATCGGGGACTACTGCGTGCCCCACTACTCCTCGTTCGGGGCAAGCTACGGGATACCGTATCTCCTAGGATTCTGTCCGATGGAGGAGTGGACGAGCATCCCTCACGGTGGCTGCGTCGCGCTGACGTTCTTCTGCCTTGAGAAGACGTATGAGCTCTTCCGGCGTCTCGAGCAGATGAACGGTCGGCCGATTGTCTTCGGCGACCTGCTCTCCACCACGCCACGGGTTTCGATTCCGATCGAAGTCGGGAAGCCCAGCTTCCCGCGCATGCATAAGGACATGCGAGTGGTCGACTACCTCTCTGATGCGTTGCACGAGTTCTGAGCAAACCCCTGTTAACGGCCGCCTGCCCTCCCATGGGGCAGGCACTTTTTTAAAGTAAGAAGGGGACGCATCACTTTTTAGCCTCTTTTTTGACGATATTCTGCATCCTTGTGAACGATATGGTAATTTAGTTTCCGCTTTGAATTATGCTCAAATAAATCGCTGCCGACTGCCAACTCTTTCTTTTTCGGAGTATTCAAAAGTAACTATCTAATTCCTTTAAGTATCGAAATATTTCGCAAACCGTCTTTTAATTTATTGATGGCCAATAATTCTTGTGTTTATACTATTCCAAATATTGCAATTTGTCACTGATTGGAGCGGAGTATCATTTATTTTTTAGAACGACCCAATGGAACCATCGCCTTAACTGCTCGCGATAGGGTAATATTTTTGTTCGCAAAAGAAATCCTAAAATAGCCATCCTTTTCTGAAAAAGCCGATCCGGGCACTACGATTACTTTTTCCCTTAGTAATCTTTCGACAAAACTATTCTCGTCGCCGGGCGCCTTAACAAACATATAGAACGCGCCCTGCGGTTTAACGATCTGGTAATGATTTTTTAATCCATTAAAAACAATGTCGCGTTTTTTTCGATACTTATCTCTGATTTTATCATTGTTTATATCCAAAGCTTTAATTGCCGCTTTCTGTGCAAAAGATGGAGCACAAACAAAACTGTATTGCTGCAACTTTGCCATTTCATTAATAACTTTCTCGGGTCCGACAGCATAGCCGATCCTCCAACCGGTCATGGCGGCGGACTTCGACAGGCCGTTGAGGGTTATTACATTCTTATAGATACTGCCCGGACTAAAATGCCTACCTTCGTATATGAAGTCTTCATACACCTCGTCAGAAAGTATAAAGAGGTCATTTTCTTCGGCGGTTTTAACTATTTCGCGAATTAGTTTCTCGTCATATACGGCGCCGGTCGGATTGTTCGGACTGTTTAAGACGATTAATTTAGTCTTATTAGTTATTGCAGCTTTAATATCTTTAACTCTGGGTTGAAAATCCGGTCTTGTATCTAGTATTACCGGCTTTGCCCCAAGCAGAATCGCCAGATGCTTATAAACTACAAAGTAAGGGTCAAAAATAATTACCTCGTCTCCGGGATTAAGCAAGGCCAAATAAGTTAGAAATATCGCACCGGTTGTTCCAGTAGTAACTAAGACGTTTTCCAAGTTGGCGTCAATGCTGTTTCTCTCTTTAACTTTTGTTGCAATCGCTACTCGAAGCTCATCCATACCCATCGTTGGCGTGTAATGATTGAAACCGGACTTAATACTATTAATCGCAATTTCCTTTATATCGCCAGGCACATCAAAATCAGGCTGCCCAATACTCAAATCAATCGGATTTTTGACTTGCTGCGCCAGATCAAAGACTCTTCTAATAACAGAAGAATCAATTTTTCCAACTCGGTTAGCAATTTCTTTCATTTTCTTTCCTTTTTGGCTTCAATTTTATCATGAGCTATCTGATAGGCAGCCAAGATTGGCGGAACTTGGTGCCTTTTTGAAATATCAAAAACTTGTTGCAAGATATCCGGAATCAAGTTCGTTTTCTCCATAGCAACGCTAATGTCAATTCCCTTAACCTCGCACATTCCATGGCAAACTCCCCCAGCATTAATTACAAAATCCGGCGCGTGTAAAATTCCCCGATCCATCAGCAGTTGAGAGTGTCTAACTTCATCTTTAAATTGGTTGTTGGCACCCCCAGCCACAATTTTGCATTTTAACTGTGGAATTGTAACGTCATTTAGGATTTCACCCACCGCGCAGGGAGCAAATACATCGCAGTCAACGCCATAAATACCATCTGTATCCACAACCTCCGCCTTATACTTAAACGCAAAATCTTTAGCAATATTTTCATCAACGTCAGCAACAATTAGCTTTACTTTATGCTCCGCAAGCAACTCTATAAGCGTACCGCCAACGTAACCCAAACCCTGAACTGCAATCGTTTTACCGTCAAGGTTGCTGGACCCGAAAACCTCCAAGACTGTTTGTTTTAAACCCTTATAGACGCCATGTCCGGTCGTTATGCCCGAACAGCCCTTTGAGTTAAATATATATTTTGTACGACTGCCAATGACCTTAGCATCATCCAAGCTAAGACCCATATCCACACCTGTTAAAAATTTACCCTGCAGGGACTCGATAAAATCACCAATAGCTTTTAAATACTTTGTGTTCTTGTCTTTTGATGGATCTCCAATGACAACTGCCTTTGATCCGCCAAACGGCTCATCGATTATGGCGTTTTTATATGTCATTGCATATGAGAGACGTAATGCTTCTTCAATGGCTTTCTCTTCGTTTACATTTACCATCCTTATGCCGCCAGTACTTGGGCCAAGCGTTGTGTCATGAATTGCAAGCACAACTCTCATACCAGTCTTTTCATCATAACCAAAAACAAGCTGCTCGTGCTTATTTGTAGCCAACGTATCAAATACGTTGCTTTTAATTTCCGGCTCCTTGTATGTGTAATCAATTATTTTCATTTTTTCCTTATCAACTAAAAAAGACCTTTCACTTCAAAATAGCCTGAAGGACGAAAGATCTTGCTCCCGCGGTACCACCTTCTATTCCCCGATTAATCGGGGCGCTTTGCAAGACACTCCGAGCTTTTGACCCGACATGTCTTTGTTCTATAACGGGAACTCCCGGCTTAAGCTACTAGCCAATTGGCGTTCACCCAGCACCTCGCAGGCCCATTCTCCTGGTCAACGGTTTTTAATTGCTTATAGTTTAATCAATTATGTCTTAAATGTCAAATAAACGAACGAAAATAATAGAAAATGCTCTGCCTCCACTGCGCCTGGTGTGCCGTTTTGGCAGAGCTTGTCAGAGTTGTACTTCACCGCACTTTAAAGTGCGGGGTAAGACGTCAGAGAATGGCCTTGATAGCCCGGAGCGTCGGCTCCTGCTCCTCGGGTAGGATGTTGCCCAATACGTTGTTGAGCATGGTCACCGCGCCTTTCGACGCGATGCCCTTCCTGCGAATGGCGAAGAGACTCCCCTTCGGGAAGCGCATCCGCACCATCGTGAACTCCTTGGGCGGGAAGACCTTCGTCAGGAAGTCCGGCAACACAGATGGCTCGAACCAGTGGGAGAGGAAAAAGCCAGGCTTCCCCTCGTGGGCACCGACAACCTGCATTGCCAGAACATTCATCGGCTCGAGTGCATCACCGACCGGGTTAGTCACGGTCACGTACTGCTCGTACAGGCGATGGCGGACATCACCATTGCTCTCATTGGCGGTTGCTTTGACGAAGAATATTTTTTGGGTTATGATGAATCCGATACGAAATAATTATAAAGGACTCCCATGAAGAGATTTGAGGGCAAAAATGTTCTAATTACCGGCGACTCTGGCGGCATTGGTTCCGCCATCGTTAAAAGGTTTTTGGGCGAGGGTGCGAAAGTTGCGGGCATTTCAAATGATACAGAGACAGAGGTCGGGCAAAGTGATAATTATCGCCACTATCAGGCCGACTTCGCCAACCTTGATAGTATTAAGAACGTTTTCGGCGAGATCGAAAAATCTTTTGACGGGGTGGATATTTTGGTTAACAATGCCGGCATCTCCCACTTTAAAGATTTTGTTGAATTGTTGTCGACAGAAATTGAGGCCACGCTCAATATTAATTTAAAAAGCCACTTTCTGCTCTCCCAGTTGGTGGCAAAGAATATGATTGAAAATAAGGTTGCCGGCAAGATTGTTTTTACCGCTTCGGTTAAGGGCTTGTTCGGTTGCGCTTATCAAGCTGATTATGTTGCCTCAAAGTCGGCTCTTATCTCTCTAACCGCGTCAATGGCTGCATCTCTTGGTAAATATAGTATTAATGTCAACGCCGTTTGTCCCGAGTCAATCGATACCGGCTTTAACCCGAAACTTAAAGATCCGGAGTTTTTACAGAAACGCTTAGCGGATATTCCGCTCAATCGTTTAGGCAAACCCGAAGATGTGGCCGGGCCGACCATCTTTTTATGTTCGGAGGACGCAGACTATATTACCGGCGCAACATTAGTCATTGATGGCGGCAGGACTTGTGCTATAGAGTAAGGTGGAGCGAGGGGAAATGTTCGTATTCTTACTTTCGGTTACCAAAAATTATTTTCCGGCTGTGGCCGGCAATTTTCCGGCCGGGAAGATTTTGTTGTTGGTTTTGGCCATTCCGATCGGAGCATCGCTGATTAATTTTTGTCTTTCCCATTCAATCTTGGGCTACGGCTACAGATTATTCGTTGCTCCGGGTGTGATTGTCCATGAAATTTCTCATGCCTTAGCCTGCCTGGCGACCGGAGCCAGAATCCAAGCCTTCAGTATTTTCGACAAATCCGGCGGCAGGGTAGAACACTACAAACCAAAGATTCCCATTATCGGGCAGATAGTCATTTCCCTTGCCCCGTTTGTCGGCGGGGGAGTAGTAATTTATTTTCTGGCCCGAATGGTCGGGTTGAGCGAAATAGACCCCGTTAGCGTCAGCCCCGGCTTGACGGAAATCAAGAGCGCCATCATCTACCTAACCTCCAGCGTTGATTACGGGAGTTATCAGAACTTACTATTGATTTATCTGCTGGTTTCCGTGGCTGTAACCATGAACCCCAGTCTCCAGGATATAAAAAACATTTCGGTAACGATATTTTTTCTGGCCCTTGTTTTTGGGGTCTTATGGAAATTGACGGCATTTCGTCCCGACCTTGGCTTTTGGATTACCCAAACTCCTCGTCAAATTGTGGTGATGGTGGCAACAATTGATCTTGTCTTGCTTTTGAGTTTGATTTTAAGTATTATGGTTTTTGCAGTTAGCAAGTTAATAAAACCGATGTGAATAATGTATGGAGTAAATTATGGTAGATTTTGGCAAAGCGCGCGAGCTTTATGATTTGCAAAAAAAAGCACGCAAACTTCAAAAAGAGCTTAAAGAAACCGAAGTGGAGGCTAGCAGCAATGACGGTTGGGTCAGTGTCGTTTTAAATGGTGAACAGCATCTTGTCAGTATTAATATCGCTGAGGAAGCGCTGGATCCGAACCACAAACGGGAACTCGAGAAGGACCTCAAAAATACCATTTCTCAGGCCATCGCCCGATCCCAGGCCTATGCGGCTGAAAAAATGAAAGAAATAGCGGGTGGATTCAACATTCCTGGTCTCTAGTTCCGAAATATAAGTTCCAATAACCAGGGAACAAGCCACAACCAAATCACAATACTCAATACCCAATAATCAAACTGTTTGGTAATTGAGTTTTGAGATTTGGTTATCGGTTATTGCGATGGAGCAGATATGAAAATAATTGTTGGCTTGGGCAATCCGGGTAAGGAATATGAAAACACCCGCCATAATGCGGGTTTCCGTTTTGTTGATGAGCTGGCAACCAGGCCGGAACTGGCGCCGGCAGGGAAAATATTACGGTTTCGTACAGAAAAGAAGTTTGAAGCAGAAATTGTCGAAACAGCTAAGGATGGCGAAAAAATACTTTTGGTAAGGCCATTGACATTTATGAACCTGTCGGGGCAGGCGGTTAGTATGATTTTATCATACTTTAAAGTTTCTCCAGAGGATTTGATAGTTGCGGCTGACGATAAAGATCTGCCAATCGGCCAGGCTCGAATCAGAAACGAGGGTGGCAGCGCCGGACAAAAAGGCCTGCAAAACATCATTGATACGTTAAAAACCGATCAGTTTACTCGAATCCGTCTCGGTATTACGAAGTATGACGGAGACGCGACCGAGTTTGACCCGCCGGAGGGTATTCTTGACACGGCTGAATTTGTTTTATCTCCATTCTCTGACCGCGAAGTGCCGATTTTAAGCAAGGTTATTGAGGAGACGATAAAGTATGTTTTGCCCTATTTGGGCAATAAAAATGATAAAATTCCCGACCATACGCTCGATCTCTTGAATAAGTAGGCGCACTTTGATAGTATGTATGATTATATTTAGAAAGTGGGAGGCTTAACAGGCCGTTATTACCACCAAGGAGCGAAAATGGCTAAAAAGGTTAGGGAAATTTCATCGGACGAAGTCATTGATGAAAAAAAGATCTTAAAGGAGGCGGAAGAGCGCGACAAAGAACGCAAAGAACAGGAAAAGGAAGAGAAAGCTGAAGCAAAAGCCGAGACAAAAGAAAAAGTCAAAAAAGAAAAAGTCGAGAAGGTCGAGAAAAAACACCAAGTTCGCCGCCAGCCTCGCCACGGTAAAAAATATCGCCAAATTGCCGAACAGATAGAAAGGGGCAAAGAGTATCCGCTTAACGAAGCCATAGAGCTGGCGCTCAAAACCTCGCCGGCAAAATTCGATGCCACCGTTGAAGTCCATTTTGCCCTGAATGAAAAAGAAAAAAATATTCGCGGCACATCCATAATGCCCGGCGGTGTGGCCAAAGAAAAACGGGTTTTGGGCGTTACTGACGATAATGTTGATCAGCTCGTTGCCGACGTAAAAGCCGGCAAAGTCAACTTTGATATTCTGGTGGCCGAGCCAAAAATGATGCCCAGGCTGGCCCCATTAGCAAAGACACTCGGACCAAAGGGTTTAATGCCGTCGCCGAAAGCCGGAACGGTTGTTGCCGATGTGGACAAGGCCGTTGAGGAGCTTAAAAGCGGCAAGGTAGAGTATCGCGCAGACAAAAACAATGTCGTCCATATGCCATTAGGTAAAATCTCCTTCGGCCACGGCAGGATTAAACAAAACTACGATGTCCTGTTCGGCCATCTTCCCAAAAAAGTTGATTCAATTTACATTACAACCACAATGGGTCCGAGCATAAAAGTGGCAAAGAAGTAGCGATCTGGCGCACTATTGACCGGGAGTGGAAAACCTGGTACTCTGTTTATAGTTCCAATGACCATAAGGTTCCGCAGCGCCTTGAGCCATGCGGGATTAAACCGTCACCTTGTGCAGGATAAAAGTAGTTTTTACTATTTTGTCCTGCGGAAAAGCAGGATTTTTAGTGTAGGAGCAATCATGGCCAAAACCAAGGCGCAAAAAGAAGAACAACTGGCAGCGTTTGAGGACAACATTGCCAAGATGAAATCAGCAGTAATTGTTGATTATCAGGGGCTAAAGGTCAAAGATACCGAGGAACTGCGAAAAAAATTGAAAGCTCAAGCTGTAGATTTTCATGTGGCTAAGGTCTCGCTGGCTAAAATCGCTTTCAAAAAATATGGTATCGAGATCGATGAGGAGATTTTGAAGAAACCCGTGGCTATCGCTTTTTCATTAGGGGATGAGGTAGCGGGGGCTAAGGAGATTAGCGATTATGCCAAGAAGAATGAGTTAGTTAAAATCCTGGGCGGAATTCTGGAGAAGAAATTTATCAGCGAGGTCGGGATAAAACAGTTGGCCTCATTGCCTTCACGGACTGAATTGTTAGCCCGCTTGGTTGGGACAATTGCCGGTCCGGCACGCGGTTTTGTGAACGTGTTGTCCGGCAATACCAGGGGATTGGTAAATATTTTAAACGCAAGAAAAGATAAGATTAGTTAATTCATAATTTGAGCAAGACAGCAAGACAGCTATTCAAATCAAGAAAATCATTTAGTTGACCTGCTGACAAGCTAAAGAAGGAGTCGAATGGCCGAAGAAGAAACAACTACTGCAGTTGCAGAAGCTCCTGCAGAAGAAGTCGTAAAAGAAGTTTCTGCTAAATTCAAGGATATTGTCGAGAAGATTGATACTCTGACAGTTCTTGAACTTGCGGATTTGGTTAAGGTGCTTGAGGACAGATATGGTGTCTCAGCTGCTGCCCCTGTAGCTATGGTCGCTGCCGGCGCAGGTGCTGCTGTTGCTGCCGAGCCGGTTGAAGAGAAAACCATTTTTGATGTTGTCCTCACAAACGCCGGCGACAAAAAGATCCAGGTTATCAAGGCTGTACGCGAAATCAAGCCCGATCTTGGCCTCAAGGAAGCGAAAGATCTCGTTGATGGCGCTCCAAAAGACGTTTTGAAGGGTGCCAAGAAAGAGGAAGCCGAAGCTGCTAAGGCTAAACTAACTGAAGCTGGCGCAACTGTGGAATTAAAATAATTCCACCAGAAGTGGACGACGAACAATACGAATAACGAACGTCAAATGTCGTACCAAGAAAGTCCGCGAGGGCTTTTTTGGTATAATTATTAAGTAACTTATGTTCAAACTGATCAAAAAATTGAATAACGGTGTTCGTATTGGCGAATTATCCACTCCTCATGGTGTTATCCGCACTCCATTCTTTATGCCTGTGGGTACTGTGGGCAGTGTAAAAGGGGTAGCGCCACGGGAACTCGAAGATCTCGGAGCCGAAATTGTTTTATCTAACACCTATCATCTTTATCTGCGCCCTGGCGAGCAATTGATCAAAAAACTTGGCGGTCTGCATCAATTTATGAACTGGTATAAACCGATACTTACGGATTCGGGCGGATATCAGGTGTTTAGTTTGGCTAAAAGTGGGTTGGTCACGTCCGACGGTCACGCTGCCAGTATCGGCAAACGATTACGTCAGACGTTGTCGAAAAACGATACGGGCATCGTAACCGACCAACGACAGACGAAAGGTTTAGTAAAAATTACCGAAGACGGGATTCTTTTCAAGTCGCATCTCGATGGTTCTAAGCATCTTTTTACGCCCGAGAAAGTCATTCAGATCCAGCTTGATTTGGGTGTAGATATCTTAATGCCCCTCGATGTCTGTCCCAGCGGCAAGGCAAATAGGGAAGAAGTAAAAGAGGCGACTGATCTGACAGTAAGATGGGCGGAGCGAGCAAAAAAGTACCTTGATGAAAAGATAAAAGATTTACCTGTGAAAATGCGTCCAATGCTGCACGGCATTGTTCAGGGTGGCATGGATCCGGAGCTCAGAAAAGAGTGCGCTCGAAAGCTGATCGAGATGGATTTTGACGGTTACTCCGTCGGCGGTTTGGCGGTTGATCTGGAAACGCGTGATATGTGGCAGATCGTCAAACTGATGGGGGAGATTCTGCCGGAAAATAAACAGCGTTACCTTATGGGTGTGGGGACGCCGGACGATATTATTAAAGCAACGTCTTTGGGCATGGATATGTTTGATTGCGTCTTACCGACACGGTTGGCTAGACATGGATCGGTGTATGTTAAGTGCCAGGTAACGTCAAGCGGCCAAGGTCACGAAGCCCGTATCGGCAATGGTGAGTGGTTACGTAACCCAGAGACGCTAAACGAAACGGGCCTCGTAACCGAGAAACGAGAGACGATTAACAATCAATATGAATTAATCAATCTCCTTAATTCCAAGTACCGTACCGATCCAAACCCAATCGACGTAGCTTGCGGTTGCCCTGCCTGTTCATATTCTCCCCCTAGATTAGGGGGAGCTAGAGGGGGTAGAAAGGGTGGAGGTTTCTCTCGAGCCTATATTTCCCACCTAATTAGATCAAACGAAATACTAGGGTTGCGTTTGGCAACCTTGCATAACCTTTGGCAATATTTGAACTTGATGGGAGAGATCGGAGATCGTAACTAAAGTTGTGAATTATAGATCTTGAATTTGATTTTTTACAACAGCAACGTCGATCTGTTTTTCCGTTTCTGTTTTTGTGTCCTCAACCTGCTTAATTGAATTTATTATATTTTGTAATGCCTCAAGATAGCTCTTGTTGGTCTCGTTAGCCATGGTAATATAATCCATGACCAACTCTGTATAAACCTCTCCCTTTTGTTCGGGTGTTAACTCCTGGTTAAAGTGATGCAAGATCAGGGTTTTGGCTTCTTCGTAGCTCTCTTCTTCGAGCAGCTGCTTTAGGTGTTCCATGTCTAATTGTTCCATTGTGTTTCCTTGTTTGTTAGCTTGTTTTCTTGGGTTGCATTTTTCGTAGGACTCGATTGATGTATAGCTGCTTGATGCGATCGGGCTCGGTCTTGAGCCTGTCTGTAAGCGTCTGCTTAATCATGCGGACTGCTTTTTGACTCTTAACTTGATCTGCTGGCAGACTGTTTTCGATAAACGACGAGAATCTGTCAATGCTTGAGCCGACATTGGCAGCATCAACATTTTGAATTTCATTGTTTATGGCAAGATTGAGAACGTGCTGAAGCTCTGTGCCAAGCCTTTGTGCTTCTGGGTCTTTGGCAAATTTAGCAAACATGGGGCTTTTTTCCCACATAGACTGGCTACCCTGCATATCAGCAAATTCATCTAGTGTAATAGACGCCTCTGTCGTATCGTCGCCGCCCTGTGATTTTAGCTTATCAACCGACTGTTTCACTTTTGCTCTGGCTGCCTCAAGCATGACGTTCTTTACCTCTTTTAGTAGGGCAGCATCTTTAAGCAACGCACCTTCGGTTTTTTGAACCGCTAGTTCCAGTGTGGCTTTTTCTGCTTCGGCGTTTTTTAGGCTAGTTAATCTCTCGCCGATTCCTTTGACAGTGGCATTGAGAGAATTGGCTTCTTCATGAACTCCAGAGGCTTCATACTCGGCCTGGACTCTGTTTTCGTACGCTGAGGCAAAGCCCTTTCGTCTCATCCAGTTGGCCGCTCTCTTGACTTGATTTAGTTTGCTGTTCTTGGCGCTATCTAATTTATCTGTGAACTCTTTTTCTTTAGCGCGGGCCGCCTTCAGACTAGCAGACGTTTCTTTCTTTTGATTTGCCAGGTCTATTCTGGCGCCAAGCTGTGCGATCTCCTGCTCTTTGGCTGCAATCTTAACTAAGTTCTCGTTGTAGGTACGAATCTTCTCAATATATTTCTTAGTAACGCCCTTGGGACTTTCCTGCGCTCGCTCTAACAAAAACTTTCTAACCTCTTGCTTTGCCTGGTCGGCCACATCTCCCAGTTCGAGCGTATCAAGCATCTTCTCTTGTAGTAAATCGGTGATTTGGTCTGTTGCTTCTCCGACTTCATCATAAACCTTGGCATATTCAACAATTTTTTTATCTTCAATTTTGACTAGATCGATTGCACCTTTTTCTGCTCCTTGTAAGAAATTGACAAAATCTGCATCTGCCATATGCGAATCTATTATCTCTTGGTTCTCGGCCTCTTGTCGTTGTTTCTCTTCTGCGGGACTTAGTCCTTCTGCCATAATGTTCCTCTCCTATACTTAATTTAGTGCATTTAAAAAGATCGTCAATTTGACAATACGTTCGCTATTTAAATACTACAATAGGCCTTATGTTTTTGGCAAGAGGGAGGCGGATAAAATTTTATAAGACGCAAAAAACTCTTGACAGGAATTTGTTTATATGCTAAGATTCAGTGTTCCGATGCGAGAGACATCTCAAGAAGAACAGTCACGGTGCGGCAGTGTGCTGCATAGTCATTTCTCCGGTTTCCGGAGAACGTAGGTTCCCCCTCCGCCTGCGTAGACTATGTAGCACAGTGTCGCACTTTTTGTTTGTTCCGGCTAGCCGGAACAAACAATCCTTCGTAGCGAAGTTTTGCTTGCTAACCAGAATGATTCGGAGCAAACCTGAGCGGAGCAGGATCAGTCAATAAACATTCAGGCCAACCCTCCGAAGCGCTGATTTAACGGCGAACTCGCAGGTTCAGTTAAACCTAAGCGGAGGACGGGTGTTTCAATTAAATTAACGACCGGCACACTAACAACTCACTTCACAACCCCGAGTTTAGTTTCAAGCCTATCGATGCGTTTTTCGTGGTTATTAAACTTTCCCAAAAAGAATCGGTTGGTTTCAATTAAGTCGTCGATGCTTCGTTTTACTTCTTTAAGGTCTTGCTTAACGCCGTCTATTTGAGAAGTAAACTCCTGTTTGACATCGTCGACCGCCATCTCAACCTTAACATCAACGGTTGCTTTGATGCGCTCTTCGGATTCAGCGACTATTTCGCCGACCAACGTCTTAATCGATTTTAAGTTGTTTTTACCCAGCACCTTGCTCCTTTGTTTTTAATCATATGCTTGATCGATATGTCATGTCAACATACTGTATACTAAGCGATTAAACAGAAACTATAATGACACAATAACCACAATATGTCTATTGACATTTTAGGAAAGTAGTGCTATAATGTGCGTGTTTCGAAAATGGAGCGGTAATGCGTCAGCATGTTGTGTGGCTATACCGGTTTGCCTTCGGGTTGACTGGAGCATAGGTTCCCCCTCCGCCTATGTATATAGCTATACAACATATTGGCGCATTTCTTGAAACTATTAACACTGAGGTGTAATAGTAGACAGAGCAACCGGATTACGGCGTGATTCATCACGCGGAGAACGCCGGAATTAAGCCTGAGTGCTTAAGGCGGCGTTCTAGCTCTTTAACAATACTATAAACCCCAAACCAGGAATCATCGATTTTGGTTTAGGGCAAACCTTCCGTGCTTATTGATTGGTAAATCGTTTGTCGTTAACCGGTTACGAAGCCCGCTTCGTTTAGGGTCTTGCGTTAGTTGTCATAAGACGAAAAACAAGAACCGCTTTACGATACGGGCATCGTAACCGAGACCGCCTGATGGCAGACACCAATCAGCAAGCACGGAGGGTTGAGCGCACCAGCGCCACCTCCCAATCCCCGCCACAAGCGGGTTGTTCACAACCCGCCAATGGGGCGGGAAGGAGGAGATCGATGAGATATATCGTGACGCTGCTGGTGACGCTCACCAGCTTTTGCGTCGTCACCCCGTCCTTCGGGACGGAGTTCGATGACGACACGCCGGCTGAGAAGCCGGTCGCCACGACCACCATCAACAATACGTACATCACGTACGTCAAGAAGGTGGTCCGAGGCAAGACGGTCCTAATTGAACGGCGCATGCCGCTTCCGAGTGGACCGGCAACGTGGGGCAAGAGTGAGGTCGACAGGGCTCTGGACGAGGATAGACTGGTTGGGCGCAAGCCTATCACTACCTCGGCCAGCCGTGAGTGGAAGTCGTTCGCGACCCGCGAGGAGCTCGCGACTGCGATGAACACCACTTACGACCAGTCGGTCGGGGCCTCCAAGGCCTACACCGACCAAGAGATCGGCCAGCTCCGCAGCGAGAACAACGCGGAGCACAACAGGGTGTGGGGAGCGATCAACGGACTGCGAGACAGGGTTGGCCTGCTCGAGCTCGTTCTGATCATCCTCGCGATCTGGCTGCTGGCAAGGCTCTTTGACTGGCTCCGCAACCGCAACAACGCGGGAGCGGCAGCCGCAGTCGCAGGAGGCGGCGCAGGAGCGCCGGCCGGAGTGGCCCAGCCTGCTCAGCAGGTACCTGTTGCGACCACGGGGGTGTATTATGCCCCCCGCCCTCAGTGATAGCACACCACAGCACAACGTACACCGAGACAGAGGAGAGAGATGATTAGCTACAACAAGGCAGTGTGTCTGGATACGATGCTGAAAGAGTTCAAGCAGGACTTGCGCCTGTCGCCCAGGACCAACCCGGGCGTCGCTTACAGCATCATCGTCGAGATCGTCAACAAGACCGGCGGCGAGGACTGGGGCAACGTGGTCATCAATGACCCGAGTGGAGACAACACCATCGGGTCAGAGCTATCCGCCGTTTCCATTCCGACCGATCCCGACGGCAACCCGCTCGTGGGTAAGGCCTGGAAGGAGTGCGGCATCACCACGATCCCGAACCCCGCCGGCTTCAACGTCTGGATGCCGCCCCGCACTCGCATGGAGGTCAGGATCAATTGCCGTGCGGGCAACAGCGGCAATAAGATCGTTCCTCAGCAGGTTCGCGCCGGCAACGTTGGGACATACGGCACCGGCGACGAGATGGTCCAGGCGGTCGACTGGCGGGTCGCTTCGAGTGGCCCGGCGCCGGCTTCAGTTGGCGGTGGCATCACCCCGCCGGCGATGGTCGCCGGCACGCCCTAACGAGGGCTGATCACGAGAACTTCCCCACTCGTGGTCAATACGGAGAGGAGGGGACATGACTAACACTGGAGGTCTTTCGCCGCCCAACCGGGCAGCGGGAGACCTCCCTTTCGTATAAAACAAGATAAGGAACATTATTCACTTTGTCATCCCAGATCAAGTCTGGGATGACAAAGT